>JBCLDE010000017.1:0-37318 GCA_038915165.1 Candidatus Limnocylindrales bacterium | reverse complement strand
ACTGCTTCTCGGCACGATCTCCTCCCGTTGCGAACGAGAGGAGCATACTCCGGAAGGGCGTCACTATACATCATCGTATTTGTGTGGAAGAGTACTTAGGATCGGTCACCGCGTCGTTCCTGACAACTCTGAGGCGCGAGCCGACCGGATTCGTGCTCACGGACCATCCGACCATCGCGTGAACGATCGCTGGACACGCCACGGCGGTGCCCAAGGTGCACGTAGTGCACATTTGGCCTGATCTTGGGGACCCGTGTGGCGACCCGTGTGGCGACCCGTGTGGCGACCCGTGTGGCGACCCGTGTGGCGACCCGCGCACTCGTGGCCCCGTGGCGCGACTTGGCCCCACGCGCTCGGCGACCCCAGTGTCAGTCGGCCCGGCGGGCCCTGCTCTCCGCGGCGAGTCGATCAGCCAGGCTGTCCCAGGCTTCGGCCGGCTGCTGTTCGCCGGCCCGGGTGCGCGGCGAGGCCGTCCTGGCCTCGACCTCCCGATCGCCAAGGACCATCATGTACGGCACCTTCTGCCCCTGAGCAAGGCGGATCTTGTTCTGCATGCGGTTGTCGGAGGCGTCCACCTCCACCCGCAGGCCGCGCGAGCGAAGTACGCCGGCCAGCTCTTCCGCGGCGTCGGCGTGTCGGTCGGCGATCGGGATGATCACGGCCTGGACCGGCGCGAGCCAGAGCGGGAAGGCACCTGCAAAATGCTCCGTGATGACGCCGATGAAGCGCTCCAGCGACCCGTAGATGGCGCGGTGGATGGCGACCGGCCGTTGGAGCTTGCCCTCTTCGTCGACGTAGTGCAGGTCGAACCGTTCCGGAAGCATGACGAAGTCGACCTGGATGGTCGCCGTCTGCCATTCGCGGCCGAGCGCATCCTCGACCTGGATATCGATCTTCGGCGCATAGAACGCGCCGTCCTTCTCCTTGATCCGGTAACTCGCGCCGGAACGCTCCAGGGCCTCCTTGATAAGGCCCTCAGCGTGATCCCACAGCGCCGGATCGCCGAGCGCCTTGTCCGGGCGAGTCCCGAAGGTCAGCTTCGGTTCCAGGCCGAACCAGCTGTACGCCTCGCGGATCTCACCAAGGAGGGCCTCGATCTCCGTACCGATCTGGTCGGGTCGCACGTAGATATGCCCGTCATCGGTGACGAAATGGCGGACGCGCGTCAAGCCCGACAGCGTCCCGGATAGTTCGTTTCGATGCAGCTTGCCGTACTCTGCCAGGCGCAACGGGAGGTCGCGATACGAGCGGACCTTGCTGCGGTAGATGAAGGTGGATTCCGGGCAGTTCATCGGCTTGAGACTGAACGTCTGACCTTCCGCCTCGACGAGGAACATGTGCTCCCGATAGAGGTCCCAGTGCCCCGACTGCTCCCACAGCTTGCGATGGACGAGCGGGGGCGTATAGATCTCCTGGTAGCCGCGCGAAGCCTGGAGTTCGCGCATCGCTCCCTCCAGGGTGCGATACAGCGTCCAGCCCTTCGGGTGCCAGAACGGGGCGCCCGGACTCACGTCATGGAAGCTGAACAGGTCGAGCTGGACGCCGAGGCGACGGTGATCGCGCTTCTTGGCCTCCTCGCGTCGCCACAGGTGCTGATCGAGTTCTTCCTGCGTCGCCCAGACCGTGCCGTAGATGCGCTGGAGCATGGGGCGCTTCTCATCGCCCCGCCAGTACGCGCCCGCAACGGCCAGCAGCTTGAACGGTCCGATGCGACCCGTGGACGCCACGTGGGGGCCCTTGCACAGGTCGACGAACGGCCCATGTTCGTAGACCGTCGTCGGCGGCATGGGCGTGGCCTCGCGCTCCGACTTGGTCGCGAGGTCGTCGAGGATCTCCACTTTGAACGGCTGGTCGCGTTCCACGAAGAAGGCTCGACCGTCAGCCGGGGCCAGCTCGCGACGCTGGAACGGGTGATCCGCGGCGATGCTCTCGGTCATCCGCGCTTCGATCGCAGCGAGATCGTCCGGGGTCAGCGGCCGCGACAGCTGGAAGTCGTAGTAGAAGCCGTCGTTGATGGCGGGCCCGATGCCCAACTTCGTGCCGGGGAAGAGATCCAGCACGGCCTCCGCCATGACATGCGCGGCGGAGTGGCGCATCGCATCCAGGTCGCTGTGGGCACCCGCGTCGAGCAGCTCATCGGCCGAGCCGCGGGTTGGCACTTCGAACGACTCGATCGGTTCGACCACTTCTTCGTCGCTCATCGTGTCACTTGCCTCCAGAATCGCGAAACCCCTCATCCATCGACAGGACGAGAGGCCCTCTCCCCGCGGTCCCACCCGGAGATCGTCCCGAAATATGGTGGGCGACACTGGACTCGAACCAGTGACCTCTTGCATGTCAAGCAAGTGCTCTAACCAGCTGAGCTAGCCGCCCGACGTCGCCGGTTCCCTCTCGTCTTGGTCACGGGTCCGTTGGCTCGCGGGTGTTCCAGGTCCGCGACGGAGTCCCAGACCGCGACGACAGGAAGCCAGCGGCGACCGGCATCATACCCGAAGGCGGGGCGATGGCCAATCCGCGGTGGGACCGCCTCAGAATGGACGAGCTGCCGTACGCTCTGGGTATGGTCACTCCCGACGCGTCGGAGATCGGATTGCTGGACCTGGGCGGCGGGGCGCGGCTGGAACGCTTCGGCGAGCGGATCGTGGACCGACCGCATCCGGCGGCGCTCGGTTCGCGAAAGGCGACCGAAGCCTGGCGCGATGCGAACCTCCGTTTCGACCGCGAGCGCGGCTGGACCGGTCCGGCCGTCGACGACGGCGCCTGGCTCGTCCGCATCCACGGCCTGACACTCGAGCTGCGACCGACCGATGCCGGCCAGGTGGGCCTCTTCCCGGAGCATGCCGCCATGCTCCCGTGGCTTGACGAACAAGTCACGCGGCGGGCCTCTGGCGACGATCCACCCGAGATCCTCCACCTCTTTGCCTACACGGGACTCGCGACGCTCGCCATGGCGGCGGCCGGCGCCGCCGTCGCACACGTCGATGCATCACGACCGACGGTCGCCTGGGCCCGTCGCGATGCCGAACTGTGCGGCCTGAGCGATCGGCCGATCCGCTGGATCGTGGAGGACGCGGCCGCCTTCGCCGTTCGCGAGGGCCGACGCGGCCGCCGATACGCAGGGATCGTCCTTGACCCGCCGAGTTACGGACATGGACCGGGCGCGGGCCGCTGGCGCCTTGAAGACGACCTTCCGACCCTGCTCGCGGCCTGCGCTGCCGTCCTTGACCCGGACGGATTCGTCCTGCTCACCACCCACACGCCGACCTACGGGCCGGACCGACTGGCCGAACTTCTGGCGTCGACGCTTGGGCGGCGGCCAGCAGCGATGGAGGCCGGTGAACTGGAACTATCGACGGAGGACGGCCGACACCTGGAACTCGGGGCGTTCGCCCGCTCGCCCGGCGAGGCATGATGCGTTCGATGCGTTCCCCCACCCCGGTCCTGACCAGCTTCGCCAACCCGCGTGTCAAGGCGGCCATCGCGCTGCGCGACCGGCGTGAACGGGATCGCACTGGCCTGACCCTCGTCGATGGCGCCCGCGAGCTCCGCCGGGCACTTGACGCGGGGGTCGTCGTCGCGGAGGCGTTCGTGTGCGAATCGCTCCTGGCCGGCCCGGACGCACGCGCCGCCTTCGACCGGCTGCGTGCCGACGGGATCACGCTCCACACGACGAGCGAGCCGCTGATCGCGAAGCTTGCCTTCGGCGAGCGAGCCGAGGGGATCGTCGCCGTCGCGCGGATCCCAACGACCGTTCTCGACGACCTCACGCTGCCGCCCGATGCGCTGGTCGTGGTGATCGAAGGCGTCGAGAAGCCGGGCAATGTCGGGGCATTGCTGCGCAGTGCGGACGGTGCCGGCGTGGATGCCGTCGTCGCGGCATCCCCGCGGACCGACCTCTTTAACCCGAACGCGATCCGCGCCAGTGCCGGCACGGTCTTCAGCGTGCCCCTCGCCACGGCACCGACCGGGGCCGTCATCGCGTGGTTGCGTGCCCGCAGCATCCGGATCGTCGCGGCGCGGGTCGATGCCGCGCGGCTCTACACGGCGACCGACCTGACCGGGCCGGTGGCGATCGTCCTGGGTGCCGAGGCCGACGGCCTGACCAGTGCCTGGACCGACGCCGACATGGAGTCGATGCGCCTGCCGATGCTTGGCATCGCCGACAGCCTCAACGTGTCCGTCAGTGGGGCGGTGCTCCTTTACGAGGCGCGCCGCCAGCGTGGCATCCCACCGGTGTAAGGTCCCTGCGAGACCGGCTCCCGGCCCGACCCGACCCGACCCCCATCCGAGTTGCGATCATCGGTGCCGGCACGGCCGGCGAGGCGGCGGCCAACAAGGCGCGCGAACTCGGCGCGTCGGTCGCGATCGTGGATCGACGGTGGTTCGGGGGGAGCTGCCCCACGTCGGTTGTCTGCCCTCGAAGTCGCTCCTGGCCGGAGCGACGAGGCACAAGGCGAATCCAGCCACGTACGACTGGGCTCGTGCGTCCGCCTACCGCGACTACATGGTCAATCGGCCGGCCGACGCCGAGGAACCGGACGACTCGAGCCATTTCCGGGCACTGACCACCGCCGGTGTGGTCGCCTATCGCGGCGGCGGCACGATCGCGGACCGGGGACGTGTCGTGGTTCGTCACGACGGCGCCACGCACGAACTCACGGCGCGGCATGTCATGGGCGCGGTCGGTCCGGCGGGAGGGTTCGGTCCGCTTCCGGCTCGATATCGGCCAGCAGCGCTGCCGTCCGCGATCCGAGCGAACCATCCGCGAAGCATTTCATCCAGCCGATCCGCGCACGGCCGGTGGGGTCGCCCCCCAGCGGAAGGCCGCTCTCGAGGCCGCCCGCAAGGGCCGCCTCGAGCGCATCGTCCCGCAACGAGGCGAGGACGCGGACCGGCAGCCGGCCCGTCTCCGACAGGTGAGTGTAGGCGGGGAACGACCAGCCCATCTCCGGGTCCGGTGTCAGGCGCCCCGGGTCGTGGACCGCGACGACACCCAGTGCGACGAGCTGGTGCGAGACCACGATCAGCGCGGCCTCGAGGTCGGCGGTGGCGATCTGCGGGACGTGCACGGAGACCAGGCGTGCCGCCGCTTCGTACAGGACGCCCTCCGGCTCACCGTCCGGGTCGCGGCGGATGACACCGCCGGGCGGATCTGGCGTCGTCCGATCCACGCCGCCGGTCAGAAGCGGCGTTCGACTGGCGAGCAGGGCGTGGTGATCGTGCGCCCAGATCGCACAGCGACGGCCGGGCGCCACGCCTTCCAGGTCCGCGGCCGTCGGCCAGCCGCCACAGCGGTCCGAATCCCAGCCGTGGCCTTCCAGCCAGCTGTCGGGATCGCTGAGCGAAGCATGGGCGGCGCGGATGCGAGCGCGGCCCTCGGCCAGGGTCGAGGCATCGGACAGGTCCACCTGGCCGGTCGCCATGGCCGCCTGCGCGAGGTGCAGATGCGAGTCCGTCAGACCGGGGATGGCCACTTCGCCTGGCTCGAGCGTGATCCGCTGGGTGTGTGGATCGGCCCGAGTCTCGAGATCCACCTGCGACCCGGCGAAGGCGATCCGACCGGCGCGAATCCCGATGGCTTCGACCCAACCGAAGCCGGACTCGCCGGCAAACGTCGCGATCCGGCCGGTGATCAGGGCGTCGAGCGGCACCGCGTCAGGGTACCGGGCCGGTCGGCTCGGTCGGCTCATGCGGATCGGTCGGCTCGTGCGGCTCGATCTGGATCGGCACCTCCGCCGCGCTCGGTCGCGACGCGCGCTCCCGTTCGCTCAACGTCGCATGATCGGCGTGCAGGGCGGCCGCGAACGGGTCGACGGCATGGGGGTCCGCCGCCGGTCGTGCCCCGGATGGTGGCAGTGGCCCACGAACGAGGACCGACGCGACCCCCGCCACCAGGACGATGATGGCGACGCCGAAGATGACCGCGGCCGTCCCGAAGAGGTCGGAGATGGGACCGACCAGGATGATCGGCAGGAAGCTGGCGACCGAGACCAGCATGTTCAGGACCCCGAACACGCGCCCTCGGACATCCTCCGGCAGGTCCTCCTGGAGCTGCGTCTGGGCCGGGATGGCGACAAAGCCGTAGGCGATGCCGGCAAGGAATGCGATGACCACGACGACCGCCAGCAACGAGGTGAGCACGGACAGGTCGAGACCACCCAGCGTGTCGCCCCGCTGGATCAACCGGCTGATCGGTCCCGCCACGGACAGACAGGCCAGCAGGATGCCGAGGGCGATCAGCCCTCCTTCGATGACGCGCCGGCGCGGGAAGAAGCGGCCGTACTCGTTGAGCAGGAGGATGCCGGTGACGATGCCGAAGCCGAGCGGCAGGACGACGACCGCGAAGCTCTCCGGATCGAGCCCGAGGGCGTGCTTGGCGAAGGCCGGCCCGAGCACTCCCAGCACGCCGATCAGTGAGGCGGTGATCCCGAGGTAGAGCAGTGACCAGCCGATGGAGCGGTTCGCTCGGATGAATGACAGGCCCTCACGGAGCTGGGCGAAGGTGGAGCCGACAGCCCGTTCCGCCTCACCGACCCCCAGCCGGCCCTCGTGGACCGCATCCGGTGGGGGCGACGGTGGCAGCGTGAAGCAGAAGATGGCCGCCAGGAAATACAGGCCTGCGACGACCAGGATCACCGCTTCCGGGCTGGCGATATTGACCACGAGCGGCCCCAGCAGGGCGAACCCCAGCGCGAACGACGCATTGAGGGTCAGCGTGAAGATGCCGTTCGCGGCCAGCAGCTGGCGACGGGGCACCAGGACCGGGATCAGCGCCGCCTCGGCCGGGGCGAAGAACACGGTCACCGTCGAGACGAAGACGGTGAGCAGGAGGATGAGAGCCAGGTTCGCACCGACGAGGTAGAGGGCCACGAAGGCAAGGCCGCGCAGGACGTTGGTGGCGATCAGGATGACCCGCCGGTCGATCCGATCGACGTACACGCCGGCCACCGCGGAGAACAGGACGGCCGGCACGAGGAACGAGAGGATGAGGGCGCTGACTGCGGTGTTGGAGCTCGTCGATTTCACGACGATGACGGTCAGGCCGTACAAGACCATGTTCCCGCCGATCTGCGTGGCCGCCTGCGATAGCCAGAGCCGCAGGAAGCCGCCGTTGCGGAAGACGGCGAGGGCGCCATCCTCGGGTCGTCCGCTGAGATCCGGGGCGACCGGCGTGGTGGTCAAGCGTTCGAGCCACGGGTCGGGGGCGTTACAGCTGCGGTGACTGCCGGGTCGCCGCGGCGCAGGAACTCCACCAGCCGGTGCTCGAGTGACCGGCGCTCCAGCAGGACGTGGCGGCCACAGGTCTGGCAGCGCAGCCCGATGTCGGCGCCGAGACGATCGACGAGCCACTGATCGCCACCGCACGCATGGCTCCGCCGCAGACGCACGAGATCGCCAAGGAGCAGCGCGAGGACAGGCTGGTCGGACATGAACGCGCAGGGTATCAAAGGCGTGGGTGACCGTGGGCCGGGACGAGGTTGCGGGTCGTCGCCGGCAGCTCCAGCCGGTCCACCGGCGTGACCACGACGATGACGTCCGGCTGGGTCGCAGCCAGCTGCGCGATGATCCCGCCGGAGCGGGTCAGGGACCCGGTCAGCTTGTCGGGCGCTCCGATGGCTTCCACTTCGAAGTTGCCACCAAGCTCGACGCCATCGATGGCGGACTGCCCCGGTGCACCAGCCGCCACGACGCCGGTCACGACCCGCACCCCGCCGACGGCGATCGCCTCCGCACCGGCGTTGCGCAGCTCGTTGATGAGCTCGTCCACGCCGACACCGTCGATGGGGCCGCTGATGGCGATGGTGACCCCGGGCCCCCAGACCGGATCGAGGCCCGCGTAGGCCCGCACGCGACGCAGGTCGGCCCTGATCTCGTCGAGCGAGACATCGCCGCGCGCCTGGTTCTGGGTCAGCGTGGCGAGTTCGCGGTCCAGCAATGAGGCCTCGCGTCGGAACTGCTCGTTGCGGGCATTGACATTGGCGACCAGGACGGTCAGGTCCTGCGACGATAGCTGGGCCAAGCCGGTATCGCCGGCCTGCGACCGAAGCTGGACGACGACGAGCAGCCCCAACACGAAGGCCACGAGGGCGACGCTCAGTTGACTTCGGCCTCGATGCATGGTCAGTTCGTGAGACCCGGCGCGGCGGAGGCGGATGGGCCCGCTGAAGGCGATGGCACCGGGCGCGAATACCGCAGGGTGACCGTTCCAACGAAGGCCGGCATGTCGACGGAGTCAGGTTCCGCGAAGGACAGCCGGATGCCATACGCATCCGCTCGTGACCGAACGAAGTCCGTGAACCCGGGCGACCTGGTCAGGCGTTCGTAGAGGTCACGCGGACCAAGCGCCGTGATCTGGTAGGGCGGCGCCAGGTAGGCCGAGTTGATCAACAGGGAGGAGCCGATGTCGATGATCGCCGTGGCCTGGGTGATCCGTTCGCCGTTGACGGCGATCGCCTCCGCGCCGGCGCCCCACAGCTCGTCGACCACGGTACGGATGTCGCGCGAGCCGACGAGGTAGTCCGACGCACTGCCATCCTGCGGGCCAGGCTCCTGGGAATCCTCCAGCTGCAGGACGATCCCGGTCCCGGTCAGGGGGATCAGGCCGGCTGCGATCCGTGCCCGCTCCAGCTGAGCATTGAGCTGGCTGACGAAGCCGGCGGAGTCCTCACCCTGCCGTTCGATGGTCTGGATCCGCTCGCGCAGGGTCAGGATCTGGATCTTGAGGCCGTCCTGCTGGGTCTGCAGCTCACGCGCCGTCTCGAGGAGCGGGGTCCGTTCCTGGGTGGTGTACCGGACGCGCGGACCCTCCGAGGCGAGCTGGGCAGCGATGAGGAAGCCCAGCGCAAGCAGGGCGGCGCCGAGCGTGATCTGCCAGCTTGGGATGGCACGCAGCCGTCCGATCGCCGTCATGGTGTCTTCTCGGTCGTCTGTCGCCGGCGTCCGGCGACGAGTATCGCCATGGCCAACCCGGCGCCGAACGCGACGACGATGAGTACCAACCAGGGGGCCCCGCCTCCACCCCCACTCGGCGCGATCGAGCCGGGGACCGCCGATGTGCCGGGCGCCGCAGACGCCGCCCCGCTGCCACCGGCACTCGATGGCGGTGATGACGCCTGCGCCTGCCCGGCCCATGCGGACGGGACCGGCCCGGGGACCGCCGGCTGCGGCCCGTATCGGGTCGGCGGTGTTGCGTCCAGGTCGGCCAGCCAGGCCGCACCGAACGCGGTCATGTCCAGCCCCAGCGCGTCGCTGAAGGCCTCGGCGTCGGTCCGCCCCAGCGCGTACGAGCGGATGAGCGCGACCATGGCGTCCTTGCCATGCGTGCGGATCAGGAAATCGACCGCTGACACGCTCTCCGCGTATGCCAGCCGAAACCGCTCCGCACGAGTCGGGAACTGGCCTCCCAGGGCCTCCAGCGGGATCAGCGATCCGTTCCGCGCCGCGTCCTCCACGTCGCGCCGGTCGGAGCTGTCATAGCCCTGGCTCTGGTAGACCGCGACCCCCTCGTTGAGCCAGCGCGGCGGGAAGTGGTACGGGTTGTCGACCGCGGTGTCGAAGACGAGGTGGGTCAGCTCGTGTGGGATGACCATGCCGACCCAGGGGTCGTCGATCTGCGCGGGCGGGATGAGCGCGAAGAGGGTGCGGACCCCGGCGTTGGCCTGGCCGCCGACGTTCTCACGGGTGCCGGGTCCCAGGGCGTCGTAGAAGGGACCCTGGTCAGCGTAGATGTAGAAATCGACGGGCTCCGATTCGGTGACGCCCAGCAGCCTGGAGATCTCCCGCACGGCATCCTCGCCGATCCGCAGCGCCCGCTCACCGAACGCCTTGCTGCCCTCGTACCAGTGGACGCGGACCAGGTCGCCGCTCGCCGTTTGCCAGGTGTAGCGGTCGTCGAGGTAGGTGATCGCCACCTCTGGCCCGAGCGCGACGTCGGCGTGGTCGCCCGTCGCGATCAGGCGCCAGCGAGCCACCAGCGGGGTGTTGGGTGTCAGGTGTCCGTCGCTCGCGGGATCCAGGCGGTAGGTGAGGGTCATGGCACCGGTCGTGCTCGGCGGCGCCACCGTGATGACCGTCGGCCCGATCCCGTCGGCCGCCGTGAGCAGGATCTCCACGCGGTCGACCGCCTTGTCGATCGTGACCGGCTGACTGAACAGGACGCCGGTCTTGAACGACGATTCGGCGGTCGGCGTCCGGAAGGTCGCCCACGTCGCGGCCGACACCATCGGGACCAGACCGAGCAGGAGCACCGTCGCGAACGCCAGCGCGACGGCGCGGCCTCTCATCGTGCCCATGCCAGCCCCGCCATCCTCACGATCCCGAGGCCGTTCTGGCCGGCGCCGGTCAGGCCTGTGCGGACGAGAGCCGAACCCGGGCCGTACGCGAGCGGCACGACCGGGACCTCGTCCCGAACGATACCCTCGGCACGATCGTAAGCGGCGGACGCCGTCGCCTCGTCGGTCGCGGAGACGGCCTCCGTGATGGCGGCATCGAACGCGGCCGAACTCCATCGGCTGTAGTTGTTCGAGGCGCCCGTCGAGAGCAGGACCCCCAGGAAGTCGTTGCGGCCCGGGTAATCCGCGACCCAGCCCAGCGACCACATCGCCGGTGGCTCCTCCACCAGCCGTTGGAAGTAGCCCGTTCCCATCGTCTCGGACCGGAGGGTCACCCCGAGCTCGCGCTTGAGCTCGTCGATGATCGCCTCGTCGAACCCGGATCCACCGGTCATCAGGACCGTGTCCGGAAAGCCCGCACCGTTCGGATAGCCCGCCTCAGCCAGCATGCGGCGGGCATCCGCCGGGTCATGCGTCGGCAGGAAATCCTTCTCGCTGCGCCCCGGGATACCGGGGGGGACCATGGAGTTGGCCACCTGGACGGACCCATCCGAGCCAGCCAGCCGGGCCATCCTGCGCCAGTCGACCGCCCCGCCGAATGCCTTCCGAACGCGGACGTCATCGAACGGCGGCTTGCTGGCATCGAACCCGTAGTACTGGACCGACAGCGAGGCGACCTCCACCAGCTGCGGACCGAGCGTCTCGTCGTAGGCGATCCACGAGGCATCGAAGGTACTCAACGGGGTGTAGTCGAGCTCGCCGTTCTCGAAGGCATCCACCGGACTACGGCCACCAAGGTCACCGATCAGCTCGATCGTCCTGATCGCCGGGGTGCCGGCCCAGTAGTGCGGATTGGCGGTCAAGGTGAGTCCGGTCGCCGTCGAGCCACTCAGCGTGTAGCCGCCGCTGGCGACGAAGCCATCCCCCGGCTGCAGGGCTGCGGCGGTCTTGCCGACACCCGGCGGGACGATGGCGAATGACGGCCCGGCCACGATGTTGATGAAGTCGGTGGCCGGACGAACGAGGTCCACGACGACCTCATCCGCCGCGTCGTCGGCACGGATCGCGACGGTGGTCGGGTCGCGTGACTCGCCGCGAAGGTAGGCCGCCGCACCCTTGACGTCCAGGACGAGCGAGGCCAGCGGCGATGGGGCGGTCGGATCGATCAGTCGGAGCCAGCTGCGAACGACATCCGATGGTCGCAACGGACTACCGTCGGAAAAGGTCAGACCCGGACGCAGGTGGAACGTGAGGCGGCGCCCACCATCGTCGAACCGCCACGATTCGGCGAGGGCCGGCCGTACCTGGAGCTGCGTATCGAAGGCGGTCAGCGACTCGAACAGCTGGGCCGTGATTGCCGCGCTGCCGGCGTCACCCTGGGCCGCCGGATCGAGTGTCTCTGGTGAGCCTGTCAGGATGCGGACGGGTCGGTCGGAACCCGCCGCTGTCTGCCCGGTGCACGAGACGAGCAGCGTCGCGAGCACGAGCAAGACGATCGGCCGGCGCATCGCGGCGAGTATACGGGCGAGTGGCCAGGATGCCCGCCACTGCGCCTGGGCCGCCAACGACGACCATGCCGGGCGGCAAAAGAGGTTTCGCAGATCCACACCACCGGGGGAACGATGGACTGGACCGCGAAACCTCTCTTCTGGTCAACGAAGCCGGGCGCGGAACGTTAGGAGCGACCCAGGGACCCATCGGTTGGATGGGCCGCGGGTGTCGTCAGGCACCGCCGATGAGGAGGTCGCGCCGCCACCCGAACCGGTCGATGATCCAGTAGAAGCTGCGCTTGCTCTGCCGCTCGCGGTCCGCATCCGGCAGGCCCGCAGAGTCACGGTGCTCGTGTCGGACCACCGGCAGCCCGGCGAGCCGGATGGCCTTTCGGTGCACCTGCTCTTCGCCGCCGTCGCGCAGCACCAGACTCCACCAGACGTCGAGGTTGCGCTCGAACCGGAAACGCTCGTCAAGTGGCCCGCGCTGCGCGGCGTCGGACCGTCGGAAGGCTTGCGGATAGCCCTCGATCGCATCGACGTCACCGGGCGGCGCGTCCTCGAAACGGCGCAGGTCCGTGGAGGTCGTCCCCCACCCGCCCGCGATCGCAACGGACGGATCTTCAAGCGCGTGGACCAGTGGCGTGACGATGTCACCGGTGAGTTCCAGATTCGTGTCGAGCAGGCTCACGACAGGTGCCGTCGCTCGCCGCAGGCCGATGTTCGTGGCGGCAGCGCGACCGAGGCGCTCGCTCGTCCAAATGATCTCGATGTGCAGCGCGGAAGATCCGTCAGACCCGGCGGTCGCCTCGGTGACGTCCACCGGCGCGAGGGCGTCGTGGGCGTCCAGGGCCTCGTGGGTCTCGTGGGTCTCGTGGGTCTCCAGGGCCTCCAGGGCCTCGTGGGTCTCCAGGGCCTCGGGGGCCTCCAGAGCCTGGAGCGAGTCCGCCTGCTCGGGCGACGGCGCGTCGGCCACGATCACGACCGATGTGCCGACCGGCGAGCCGGCCCGCAACCCGGTCAGTACCCGCTCAAGGTCCTCTGGGTAGTCGGAGGCAAGCAGCACGACCGTGGCGACCCCGGTCGATGGTTCGTCGAACCGCGACGGTACGCTCTGGCTGGACCCGTACCGGACTCGCTCGCCTTGTGCGATGTCGGGCGGCGTCGCCGGCGAGAGGGCGAAATCGGTGCCGCGGTCGACGATCCTCCAGCCGGCGGCCTCGATCTCTCCTCGCAGCCGGTCAGCCTCCGGCCAGTCGCGTGCCTCGCGGGCCTTCGCGCGATCGTGGGCAGCCGTCAGGACCTCATCGGGGATGCGTCGTCGGGTCACCCGGGCAGGATAGCGGTGGCATCAGAGGAACGCCGACCGTGCCGTGTCGACCGTGTCGGACGGCGTCGGATGGTCCGGCGGATGGTCCGGCGGATGGTCCGGCGCGATTCGAAGGGGATCCTCGTCGTCTGCGAGTCGACGAAACGTGTGGCGCCGGCGCGATGCCGGGCCTCCCCGCCTGTGGGGGCGCGTTTCGTCGCCTGGGAGTCAACGAACCGCGTCCGGTGAGCGTGCGGCGAGAGTTCTCCGTCTACCGCCGCAGGCATTGACGTCTGGGAGTCGACGCTCGCCCTCCTGGGAGTCGACGCCCGCGCTCCCCTGAACCGGCTCCCGTCGACGCCTCCGCGTGGTTCGACAGCGTCGTGATCTTCCTCGTCGCCTCACTCGCGATGAACCAGGGCGACCCGCTCCTCGCGTTCGCTGGCTGATCGCGGGCCCGTGCCGCCGTCCGCGAGAGCGTGGGAGCGCGAGTGAGTTTCCCACCGAGGTTGGCAGGGGTTGACCAGGGCCCGGTGATCGCCTGGCGTACGGCGGGTGCATGGGGATCATGGAACCGGGGTTCCCACAGACACCCCATAACGGACGGTCGGTCGGGTCGTTGTAAGAAGAAGCGGCTCACCCGAAGCCAACCTCCGGTCCGCGATCGCGACGGCTTGGCTCGGCGGCCAGAGTGCGTAGGTCGACCGCGTCGCAGGCCACGTCGACGAAGAGGAGATATAGAACGATGAAGTCACGATCCCGAGCCCTACGGCTCACCCTCGTCTTCGCCATGATCGCGGCGTATGCCATCTCGGCGACTACGGCCTCTGCCCACTCCCCCGGCGCCAATGTGAATGGCGCTGTCACAGCCAAGACGGCCACCACGCTGACCGTCCTCGCTGCGAACGGCACGAGCAGCGCGGTCACTGTTACCGCGGCCACCATCTACCGTCTGCCGCACCGCCTGACCGGCACGGCCGCTGACGTGGCCGTCGGCTCCAGGATCAAGGCCGAGGGTACGCTCAGCAGCGGCATCTTGACTGCCCGCTTGATCACCATCAAGTGGGACCACGTCAACGGCGTCGTCACGGCGTTGACGCCACTCACCGTCATGGAAAAGAACGGCACCAGCCGCATCATCCTGGTCACGGGCGCAACCGTCTACCGGGGTGCCGGTCATGTGTCCGCCGTCCTCGGCGACATCCATGTCGGCTCCCGGATCAAGGCCGAAGGCACCCTCAACGGGGTCGACGAGGCCCCGCTTCGTGCCCGCCAGGTCCACCAAGAGGGCGCGCAGCCCGGCATCGTCCACGGTGATCTCGGCGAGGAGGGCGTCGAGCTTGGCGCGGTCGCGGTCGGCCATCGCCCCGATCGGATCGAGCGTCGCCAGGACGATCGCCTCCTCCTCCGGGCTGAGGTCGACGTAGAGCACGGGCACCGTCGGCTCGTGGCGGGTCAGGGCCTCCTCGACCCGGGCATGGCCGTCGACCACGAAGCCGGTGCGCTGGTTGACCATGACCTGCTGGACCCAGCCCACCGTGTCGAGCGAGCCGCGCAGGGCGTCCTGCTGGGCCTTCGGATGGAGTCGCCAGTTCGCGGGGTTCGCGAGCAGCTGGCTCGGATCCTCGGTGCCGGAGCCGACGATCCGGTTCTTCCAGGGGGCGGCGGCGGGATCGGCGGTGGGAGCGGTTCCGTTGCGGGTCTTGGTCTTGGTGGTCATGCCGCCACCGGGTGTCCATTGCGACATGGACCTTGCATCGCCATCGCCGCAGAGCAATGGATGGACGCGATCGGATGGCGATGGCCAGGCCGTGTCCGGTGTTGCCCGAGGTCGGCTCGATGATCGTGCCGCCGGGCTTGAGGAGGCCGGCCCGCTCCGCCGCCTCGATCATCGGCAGCCCGATCCGGTCCTTGACCGAGCCACCTGGATTGAGCATCTCCATCTTGGCCAGGAGGAGCGGCTGGCGCTCGGCCGGGCCGAGGTCACGCGTGAGGCGGGTGATCCGGACGAGCGGCGTCTCGCCCACCAGGTCCAGGATCGACTCCGCGTACTGCATCCGCGCGAGGATACCGTGCCGGGCATGCCTTCCGTGCCGGGCATGCCTTCCGTGCCGGGCCTGCCTTCCGTGCCGGGCCTGCCTTCCGTGCCGGGCCTGTGGGCCGTGGCACGGCCCGCGCCGATGCGGGTCAGTGCCAGGCGGTCGTCAGCCAGCGCCAGCGTTTCCGAGTGCCGGGCCCCGGCATCGTGGCCAGATGCGCCGCTGCGACGGCCTCCGCGGTGCGCTCGTGGAATGCCAGCGTCACCCGGTGCGCCACCCGCCGCTCGGCCGAAGACCACGGCTCGGGTGGAGGCGTGCCGGGCGCCACGCCCGCCAGTTCCTGCCACGACACCGGAACGAGGACCTCCAGCCGGAACCGCCGACGTCGATAGAGCTCGTGCGTCCCGCCGAGGACGAGCGGGACGATCGGCGCACCCGTCCGTAGCGCGAAATACGCAAGGCCCGATCCCAGCGGCCGCGCCGTCCCGGGCGGTGTCGGTGGACCGGTCTCAGGAAAGAGACACATGACGGCACCGGCGTCGAGGGCGGCCGCCGCGGCCGCCAGGTGGGCTTCGACGGCCGACCGTCCCCCACCCGGCCAGATCGGGATGACCCCGCCGATCCGGCGGACGAGCCAGCGTCGCCAGCCCGAGCGAAAGATCGCGTGGCCATCGCCGAAGAAGATGAGCCTCGGCGCCGCCGGCAGGTTGTCGGCGACGACGAACGGGTCGACCCAGGTGCGGTGTGGCAGGCCTGCGGCGATCCAGCCTCCGGCCGGTCGGCCATCGACGTCGCGTGGAAGATGCTCGAGCCCGAGCGCCTCCGTCCGAAACCCGAAGAGGCCGCGGCCGATCGCGCGCGCGCCCTTCAACAACCACCGATAGCTCCGGGACGCCCGAGCATCGGGCGACCCGACGAGGCCGACCGCACGGGCGGCCGGCTCACCCATCGCGATCGAGCCGTCCCGGTCGCAACAGCAGCCAGGTCAAGCGGCGTCGCAGCCGGCGCGGGTGCTCGGGCGGGTCGACCGTCCACGGGTACAGCGCCTCGACAACCGGGCCCAGGGTCGCGGCAAGGGCGTCGCTCATCCGGTGCGCCATGGTCAGCTCCTCGCGCGAACCCTCGGGCGGGAGGGGTTCGCCCGGTCCCAGGCCGGCGAGCGCACGGGCCGAGGTGACCGGCAGGACCTGCGAAGCCAGCCGCCGGCCAAGGTAGAGCTCCTCGGTTCCGGCCATCGCGAGTGGCACGATCGGGGCGTCGGTCCGAAGCGCGATGACCGCCCAACCCGTGCGGAACGGGCCGATCCGACCCGGCGGCCCGCTGACCGTCCCTTCCGGCATCTGTGCGAAGACCGCGCCGTTGGCGATGACGGCCGACGCCCCGCCCGTAAGGAGCGCGAAGGCCTGGTCCAGGCTGGCCGAGCGGTCCACGAACGGGAGCGGCGGATCCATGACTTCACCGACCGTCCGTTCCACGATCGACGGGTCGCGGAACGCCCGATCGAGCAGCCCCTTCTCCGTGATGGAGCCGACGAACCCGGCGAGCGCATCGCCGTCGGGCGCCTCGGAGACCGGCAGCTGGCTGATCCCGTACTCCTGCAGGATCGCGATCGCATCACCGACGCGCTGCGTCGTGCGGGCCAGCACGAGGTTCGGCATCTCGCCGGCGTGGTGGCGATCGTGCAGCAGGTCCTCGACGCGGACGATCGCCCCGGTCGTCGCCAGCAGGCCGTTGGCACGCATCCACTCGTCGTTGTAGATCTTGGAGAGATAGTTCCGGCCGCTGTCGGGCAGCAGCACGACAACGACCGCGTCCTGGCCGTCCGGCGCTGCGGTCAAGTCGCGCACCACCTCGCGCGCGGCCACCATCGCCGTCCCGCACGAGCCGCCGGCGAGGATCCCCTCCTCGCGGGTCAGGCGGCGAGCCATCGCGAACGAATCCCGGTCGCTCACCCGGACCCAGCGATCGACCATGGTCGGATCGTAGGTGCCCGGTAAGAAGTCTTCGCCGATTCCCTCGGTGAGATACGGGCGGGCCGTGTCGCCGGACAGGACGCTCCCCTCCGGGTCCGCGCCGATGACCTGGATCTGCGGGTTCCGCGCCTTGAGGACCCGCGCCGCGCCGCTGATCGTCCCGCCGGTCCCGACGCTGGCCACGAAATGGGTGATCCGCCCGTCGGTCTGGTCCCAGAGCTCGGGGCCCGTCGTCCGCTCATGGGCGGCCGGGTTCTCCTGGTTCCAGTACTGGTCCGGCTTGAACGCGCCGGGGATGTCGCGCGCCAGCCGCGCGGCCACCGAGTAATACGACTCGGGCGACTCGGGCGGGACGTTGGTCGGGCACAGGACGACCTGGGCGCCATACGCGCGCAGGAGCTGCTGCTTCTCCGCCGATTGCTTGTCCGCCATGACGAAGATGCAGCGATAGCCCTTGAGGGCGGCCGCGATGGCCAGCCCGTGCCCGGTGTTGCCGGACGTCGGCTCGATGATCGTGCCGCCCGGCTTGAGCAGGCCGGCCCGTTCTGCAGCCTCGATCATCGGTAGCCCGATGCGGTCCTTGACGGAACCACCCGGATTCAGCATCTCAAGCTTCGCGAGGAGAAGCGGCTGGCTCTCCTTTGGGCCCAGGTCGCGGGTGAGCCGGGAGATCCGGACGAGTGGGGTGTCCCCGACCAGATCGAGGATGGTCTCGGCGTAGTGCATCGCGGCCGAGTATAGGCGGGGTCCGGCCGGTCAGCCGTCGCGATCCAGTCGACCCGGGCGGATGAGCAGCCAGGTCAGTCGCTTCCGAAGCCGCCGTGGGTGCTCCGGCGGGTCGATGGTGCCGGGATGCATCGCCTCCACGATGGGGCCCAGGATGCCGACCAAGGCATCGCTCATCCGCCGTGCGACGTCGAGTTCCTCGCGCGAGCCGGCGGCTGGAAGGGGGTCGCCCGGTCCCAGGCCGGCGAGCGCACGGACCGCGATGACGGGCAGGATCCGCGACGCCATGCGCTTGCCCAGATACAGCTCCTCAGTGCCGACCATGACGAAGGGCACGATCGGGGCATCGGTCCGCAGGGCGATGACCGCCCAGCCGAAGCGGAACGGACCCAGTCGCCCGGGAGGCCCGCTGATCGTCCCCTCGGGCATCTGGACGAAGACGGCCCCGTTCGAGACGACGGCTGCCGCCGACTCGACGTGGTTCTCCACGCCGACCCCGCCGCGCCAGACGGGCAGCAGGCCACCGAGGCGGTGGATGAGCACCTCCCGCCAGCGCGCCGTGAAGGTCGACGGCGCGCTGCCCAGGAACCAGGCTCGGGGCTCCGTCGGCAGCGCGTGGATGACGAGGAACGGATCCATCCAGCCGCGATGGGCGGCTCCCACCAACAGGTAGCCACCGGACGGCAGCTTTTCGCGGCCGGAGGTCTGGATGTGGAACCGGAACAGGCCGAACAGCACGAACCGACCAACCGCGCGCACGAGGCGGTACGACAACGAGGCCTTCGCCTCAGGAGCGCGACCCAGCCAGGCCAGCCCCTCGACCGCACCGCCGCGTTGCGCCGCAAGCGCCTGCGGTGAGATCCGGCCGGCCGGCGGTCGCGGCCGCGTCGCCTTGGGCGCGGGGTCCGGGTCGGTCATTCAGACCGCCGGGTCGTCGGACTCCGGCGGGGCGTCGGGCAGGGCGTCAGACTCCGGCGGGGCCATCGGTCGACACCTCGAGCGGGCGACCGATGGCCCCCCAGGTCCCGGCCTCCGGGCGGCTCGGCGGATCATCGAGTTGGTGGCCCGGGCGATGCCGCCAGGCGAGGACGAGCGCCGCGGAGACGATGACCACGAGCGACACGAGCTGGGCCGTCGGGATGCCGAATAGCGTCCAGTTGTCGGCGCGCAGCGTCTCCAGGCTGAACCGGACGATCCCGTACCAGATGAAGAAGATGAGCATGAGGTCGCCGCTCCGCAGCCGCATCACGGGCCCTGGGCGCAAGCCCGGGCCCTGGGCGCAAGCCCGGGGCCCTTCTTCGTGCGGTGGCGCCAGTGGCCATCCGTTCACTCATCGCGCCACTCCGTCGCCCTGTGGCGCCCACGGGTCCGGGATTTTTCGCGAAACTCGGCCGCGTGCGCACATATAGGAGGCGCGGTCTTTGAGCGTGGGGTCGTCGCCGTGTGGGTACCCCCGGGGGTGGGGTACAAGAGGCCCGGACGACCAGTTTTCATGGGCTGAGCGGCCGCGGGGAAGCTGCGAGGCGAACGCATCTCGCCGTGCGACAGACGCGGGAGGGTCATGCCGCACCGCCGATCAGGTCATCGGCTCAGTCCCGATCTTCGGCCTTGCATCGTCGCGCCCGCCGAGTGATGGATGTGCATCCGAACGTCAGATGGGCGTTCGACAGGCCAAGGAGGCAATCCACCATGACCACTCGACGAGTCTCCGCCAAGGACGGCGCCGCCGCCGGAGAGAGGCTCGGGGAGGACTGGCGGGGGTGGCTGGAGGAGCGGGCACAGCGGTGGGTACCATGGTACGGAGCGATCGACAAGCTCCGCTCAGCGCCGGCCGGCCAAGGTAACCGCAAGCGGCGACTGGCCGAGACGGCAGCGCTTTACGTCCGCGCGGTCGCCGATGGCGTGCTGGCGGTCAATGAGCACGTCGCCAAGATCCAGGGCCGGCCTGCCTACGCCGTTCGCGATGATATCTACGCTGCACGGCAGGCCGGCCTGCTCACGCCCGCGCCGAAACAGGGGCGCCCAGGCGGACATCTCACCCGGGCGGCGATCGACATCCTGAAGGGGGCGACCGAATGAGCCGCTACCTGATCTACGTCCGCCAGAGTTACCGGCGCGACTCCGACGCGGACGTGTCGGAGGAGCAGCAAGAGGAGGCCGCTCGCCGCCTGCTCCCGAAGGACGCGACGGCCGAGGTGATCCGCGACACGGGCGGGCGCCGGAGCGGCGCGACCGACCAGCGCGACGGCTACCGCTATCTGCTCGAGCAGATCCAGGCCCCCGACGTCGCCGGCATCGCCGTGTACGACCTCTCCCGGCTTGCCCGGAACGCGCGCCTCATGCTGAACCTCAAGCACGAACTCGACGTGCAGAACCTCCACCTGATCGTGTCCAACCTCCCCGACTCGCGGTTCGATACCGCCGTCGGCCGGTTCCTCTTCGGTCAGCTCTGCCTCGCCGCTCAGTTCCAGCGCGACCTCGACTCCGAACGGATGGTCGGACTGTCCCGTACCAAGTTCGACCAGGGCGGGCACAACGGCTTGGACCCGTTCGGCTACCGCTCGGCGCGGAACGATGACGGCTCGATTGCCCGCCCTCACCGACTGGAGATCGTCGAGGCCGAGGCCGCACTGGTCCGGGACATCTACACCCGCTACGCGACCGGCTCCGTGAGCACCGGAGCGCTGGCCGCCGAGCTGAACGCCGCGGGTCATCGCCGGATCGTCCGAGCGCGAGACGAGCGCGGCATCATCGGCGACGTTGCCCGCCCGTGGACCGACAAGGGCATCACCGACATCCTGGGAAGGCTCGACGTGTACCTCGGCTACGTGACCTACCGCCGGGGCCGTGAGCGCGCTCAGGGCACGCACCCGCCGGTCATCACCCCGGAGCTGGCGTCGGCCGTGGAGCGCATCAAGCTGCGCCGGCACCGACCCGGCCGCCCCGACCAGCAACGCCGCACCTACATCCTGCCGCGGCTCGCCTACTGTGGCGAGTGCGGGCTGCGAATGCGCGGCGAGACGATCGCCCGGCCCGGTCGAAAGGACATCCGCTACTACCGCTGCCCTGGCCGCCGTGACGGGCGCTGTAGCTCATCCAACGTGCCCGCCGATGCCGTCGAGCGGCGGGTCGTCGAGCACCTAGCCGACCACGCGACGCCGCCGGCGCTACTGGCCGCCATGCGCGACGAGCTGACCCGGTTGCGGCATATCCCGGACAGCGGCCTGCGAGCCCAGCGAGCCCGGCGCGAGCAGGCGCTGGCACGGCTCCGCGATGCATTCGTGTGGGGCCACATCCAAGAGGCTGAGTACCACGCCCAGCGGCGGCCGATCGAGGTCGAGCTGGCGAACCTCCCGCGTCCCGAGGATGCCAACGTGATCGCGTTCGACCGGACCGCCGGGCGCCTCCTGCCGCTCGCTGAGACGCTCCGCGGGACCGGACCCGAACATCAAGCCAAGATCGTCGCCCACGTCGTTGAGCGCGTTGTCCTGGCCGGCGGGAACGTCGCCGAGATGCGCGTCCGGCTCGAGGCGCGGCCGTTCTTCGCGGAGATCGCGGACGGTATGGCAGTGGCGCCCCCGGACGGACTCGAACCGCCGACGCAGGCCTTAGGACGGCCTCGCTCTGTCCACTGAGCTACGGGGGCGCGGACCTCATCGTACCGCGCGCCACCAACCGGGCCGTGATCGAGGCAGCCGCCGCGGCCGGAGCGGCGGATCGGGCACGTGATCATGCCATCCGTGCACCTGGTGCACCTTCGGCACGGATTTTGGTGTGAGGCGAAGCTCGGACGACCCGGATCCCTCGTGCGCACGCTCGCGATGGCCGCCACCACGCCCTCCGAATCGAGGCAAACGCGCCGTGCGTGCACTCCGTGCACATATGGCAGGGAACTTCGGCCTTGTGCGTCAAGCGGCGGCGCCTCACCGGCGCCTCACCGGCGGCATCTGACCCACCCGCGCCTCACCGGCGGCGCCTCACCACCCTGCTCCCCGGGCGTTTCGGGGCGCTGGACTACAATCCGGACCGCGATGCACGACGCTCCCCTGCCCGACCTCATCCTGTACGGCCGCCAGGGTTGCCAACTTTGTGAGGAGGCACGGATCTCGATCACGTTGCTCCTCAGTGAGCGCGCCAGCACCGGCCGGCCGACGCCGACGCTCGTCGAGCGCGACATCGAGTCGGATCCTGCATGGCAGCGCGCCTACTTCGCGACGATCCCCGTCATCGAATTCGGCGATCGACGCCTGGATCTCGTCACCAGCGTGGCGAAGATGCGCCGACTCCTGAACGAAGTCCTCGGCGCCTGACGCGACGATGGCCGGCACCGACCTCACACTCCTGGTCGCCTTCGCGGCGGGCATCATCAGCTTCCTGTCGCCGTGCGTCCTCCCGCTGGTGCCCGCATACCTGGGTCAGCTGACGGCGATCGCCGTCGCCGGGGCCGCCCCGGGCGCACGACCGTCGCGCTGGACCGCCATGCGCCACGCGCTCGCGTATGTCGCCGGATTCGGAGCCGTCTTCACGGTCCTCGGCATCACCGCGACGTTTGCCGCCGGCCCGCTCGTGGACTACCTCCCGGCGCTGCGCACCATCGGCGGCGTCATCCTCATCGTGCTGGGCCTGAACCTGGCCGGCATCCTGCGCATCCCGGGGCTCGAGCGCACCTGGCGCCCGCTGGACGTCGGTGCCGCGGGCTCACTGGCGACCGCGACCGGCTCGACCGCGCTGGCCGGCAGCTCCAGCGGCCCGACCGTCGGCGATCGGCTCGGTGGACGCGTGGTCAGCGCGCGCGGCGGCTGGTTCGCCTCGTTCGGTCTGGGGGCGATCTTCGCCATCGGCTGGACCCCGTGCATCGGTATCATCCTGGGCGGCGTCCTGACCTTGGCCGCGACGTCCGGCACGGCCTTCCAGGGGACCGCCCTGCTCGTCGCCTACACCCTCGGCCTCGGCATGCCGTTCCTGCTCATCGCAGCCGTCTACGAACGGGCGCCACGGATCATGGCGCCGCTGGTACGCCACGGACAGTTCGTGTCGCTCATCGGTGGTCTGCTCGTCGCGTTCATCGGGGTGGCGATGCTGTTCGACTGGCTGGCGCTCTTCCCGCGCTACTTCAACTTCAACACGGCGATCTAGGAGGCTGAACGACCCGGGTTCACCCACAAACGCGAGCGGCGCGGCGTTATCGGACCGTTCAGCGGCCCGCGCGGAGCTCGCCTTTACGTGGCCTCGTACCGGAAGCGGTCGCGGTCTCGCACGAGCCGCCCGACCGGGTGTCGCGGCTCATGCGAGAGGACCACGATCCAGTCCTCGTCGACGGCCTGGGCGAACAGTTCGGTCTTGCGTCGCACGGAATCCAGCGGGAAGTCGTCGAACGAGGTCACCCAGCGCGGGTTGGCCGCCCACGAGCGCATGAGCAGGTCGCCGAAGAAGGCCAGGGTGCGGCTGCCAACTCCCCCACCGCGCACGATGATCGCCTGATGGCCGGTGGAGTGGCCGCCGGTCGGCACGACTCTGACCCCCGGCAGGATCTCGCGTTCGCCATCCGCCCAGCCCTGCGCCCCCCAGTCCTTCACGAACGCCAGTTCCGGCTGCACATAGCTCGCCACGAGACGCGGATTGTCGCCCAGTGCGACCTCCCATTCGGCTCTTTGCGCCACGATCCTGGCGTGCGGGAAGGTGCGTTCGCCATCGGCCCGAAGCAGGCCTCCGGCGTGGTCGAAATGAAGGTGGCTCATGGCCACCACGTCGACGCTAGCGGGCAGGAACCCAGCCGTCTCCAGCGCACGGGCGATCCACGGCCCCTCGTAGACACGCATCGCGCGGGTCTTGTCATCGACCCGCTCGCCGATGCCGGTCTCCACCAGGACCCGCCCGGATGGTGTCTCGATGAGCAGGCAGTTGAGGGCCTGGAGCAGGCGCCGCTTGTCGTCGACCTCGTCTGCGACGAGCCCGCCCCACAGGACCCAGGGCACGGGCCCGAACAGTGTCCCGGCGTCGGATCGGAAGGTGCCCGCCTGGACCAATGCGACGCGAGTGCCACCGCCCAGGTCACGGGCCCAGTCGACGGCGTCGTTCATCGGCATCGGGTCACGGGCGCGACGGTTTCCCGCTCGCCGGCCTGCCCTCGAAATCGCGGTGGAATGCGGATGCCGTCGGTTCGGACTGGCCCTGGTACTTGGAGCCCAGCTCCGGCGACCCGTACGGGCGTTCGACCGGGCTGGACATCTTGAAGAAGCTGATCTGCCCGATCCGCATCCCGAAGTAGAGCGCGATCGGCAGGTTCGCCACGTTCGAGAGCTCCAGCGTCAGGTTCCCTTTCCAGCCGGGATCCACGTAGCCGGCGGTCGAATGGATGAGCAGACCCAGCCGACCAAGCGAGGACTTGCCCTCGAGTCGCGCGACGAGGTCGTCGGGCAGCTCCACCCACTCCTGGGTCTGGCCAAGGACGAACTCGCCAGGGTGGAGGATGAACGGCTCATCGTCGGCGATCGTCAGCAGCTCGGTCAGGTCCGGCTGGGGTGTACGGACGTCGATGAATGCGTAGCGATTGTTGCGAAAGACCCGGAAACTGCGGTCCAGATGGAGGTCCACGGACGAGGGCTGCAGGTCGCGGGCGTCGTAGGGAGTGATGCGGACACGGCCCTCGTCGAGAGCGGCCCTGATATCACGGTCGGACAGGACGCTCATTTGGCGAGGACCCCGGTCTCGCGCTCGGCGAAGAGCGTGTCGACTTCACGCTTGAGGGTCTCAAGATCCTCAAAGCTCTGGTAGACGCTGGCGAACCGGATGTAGGCGATCTGGTCGATGCCCCGCAGTTGCTCCATGGCCGATGCCCCGATACGCGATGACGGGATCTCGGTCACGCCGGCGGCGCGCAATTCGGCCTCGATGGCATCGGCGGCGGCCTCTGCGACTCCGTCCGACACGGGTCGACGGGTCAGGGCCTTGCGCAACCCCGAGAGGAGGCGGTCGCGGTCGAATTCCTGGCGGGACCCATCGCGCTTGATGACCACCAGCCGGGCGGCTTCCACTCGCTCGTAGGTCGTGAAGCGCATCGCGCAGGCGGCGCACTCACGCCGGCGACGGATCGTGGCCGAGTCATCCAGATCGCGTGAGTCGACGACTCGGGTCTCCCGCTCGCCACATAGGGGGCAGCGCATCGCTCTCCTGACGCCTCATACCACAAGGGATAGTGGTTGGTCCCGAGGATACCACTACATGGTGTGGTCTCGCGGGTCCATCAGGTCCCGCGAGACCGTCAGGCGCGCCTCCCGTTCGACCGACGACCGGACGCATCGATCGACAGCGCGGCTGCCTCGACGGCATGGCGGGCGATCGCCTCACGTGCATGGAGGAGATTCAAGTAGCCACGCTTGATCGAGGTCTGGGCCTCCAGTTGGCGTGGTCCACGGCTGGTCACCATGATGGCCGCGCCGTGTTCCACCATGGCGAGTGCCCGAGCGGCGCGCTCCAGGTCGTCCACGAGATCCGACCGGATGGTCCGCGTCTGCCCTGACCCGCCGAGGTCCCGCGCCTCGTCGGTATAGCGCTGGACCGCCTCCGTGGCCGCGGAGATGGTGTCCTGGATGGTGTCGGGCGCGATCTGGTGCCGACGGACGGCATCGATCTGGCCGGCCGCGCCACCCAGGGACGCATCGATACCCGCGGCGAGGTCCTTGACCGCTCTCTGGAAGCTCGCGAGCTCCCGTGACCGTGCGACGATCCTGCCCGTGCCACGGAACACGACGACGAGTCCGGCCGCCAGGGCGATGAACGCCGCGATCGGCAGCAGGACGACCAACTCCATGGCGTGTCGGCCCGGGCGGTCAGTCGGACCGCGCGCGGAGCTGGTCGAGCAGCGCGTTGCCGACCTCGAACAGGTCGCCCACGACGACGAGATCGGCGAATTCGGCGATGGGGGCATCGGGGTCTCGGTTGACCGCGATGATGGTGTCAGCTGTCTGCATCCCGACCTTGTGCTGGATCGCGCCACTGATGCCGAGGGCCAGGTACAGCTCCGGCTTGACGATCTTGCCCGTCTGGCCGATCTGTTGGCTATAGCCGATCCAGCCAGAATCGACCGCCGCTCGGGTAGCCCCGACGGCCCCCCCAAGGGCATCGGCGAGCTGCTGGACGAGCCCGAAACCCTCCGGTCCACCGACACCTCGACCGCCGGCGACGATGATCCGCGCGTCGTCGATGGAGGCCGCGGCTCCGGCCTGCTCGATCCGGTCCACGACGCGGACTTCGGGGAGTGGTTGGGTCGCGCGGGTCGTGTTGGGGGCCGGCTGGCGGAGGCCCGGCGTGGCCTCGGCCAGGGGCTGGGCCGTGACGGCGTTGGGGCGGACCGTGATGATCCCCCGGCAGGCCGTGAACGCAGAGTCCGTGATGAGCCTGCCGCCGAAGACACTCTGTTGGACGACCGGGCCTTCATCCGACCAGGACACGCCCGTCGCGTTCGCGAGGACGCCCCAGCCGCTGAGCGCCGACAGTGCGCCGGCAAGATCGCGGCCGTCCGCGCTGGCCGGCAGGAGCACGAGGTCGTAGTCGTCGAGCATGGCGGACAGGGCGACGGCGACCGGGGCCACGGTCGAATCGGCCGGCACGGAGTCATCGACGTAGACGGTCGCCACGAACAGACCGAGCTCGTCGGCGGCGGCCTCGGCGTTCATGCCGTGGACGATACCGACGGGTTGACCGGCGCCCGCTTCGTGGAGCGAGCGGGCCAGCGTCGCGACCTCGGTCGAGAGCTTCGTCAGGCTGCCGTCGGGCGCGACCTCACCGATCACGAGGATGCCCGCCATCAGATGAGCCTCCGCTCGACCAGGAAGTCGACGACCTGCCGGGCGGCGACATCGGCCGGCTCGCGGATCACTCGAGTGGCCGCTCGAGCCTCCGGTTTGTGGCTGTCCGTGACGCGGGTCGTGGCGACCGCCCCGCCGACCGTTGCCGGATCGAGGTCTAGGTCCGCGAGGCCGATGGTGGCGATCGTCTTGGAGCGGGCCGCCATGATCCCCTTCAGGGACGGATAGCGCGGCTCGCCAAGGGCCTGCGTACAGCTGACCAGGGCCGGCAACGTCGCTTGCAGGACGTCGTAGCCGGTCGGGCTGATCCGCTGGACCCGGACCGTGCCGGCCGCCACGTCGGGGGCGATGCGTGCGGCATATGACAGGTACGGCAGGCCGGCCAGGGCCGCGACCCCCGCCGGCACCACTCCCGCCAGCCCGTCCGAGGTATCGACCCCTGCCAGCACCAGATCGAACTCGAGCGTCCTGAGGGCCGCCGCGAGCACGCGGGTCGTCGAGACCGTGCACGATCCTTCGAGGACCGGGTCGGTGATCAGCACACCCCGCGTCGCACCCATCGCGAGCGCCTTGCGCATCGTCTCCGGTGCATTGGCCGGGGCCATGGACAGCAGCGTGATCTCGCCCTCCCCGGCCGCCTCGACGAGCTTGAGGGCAGCCTCGAGGGCGTACTCATCGTTGCCGTTGACGACGGCCGGCACCGATGCGCGATCGAGCCGACCATCCGGCAGGAGGCGCTCACCAGCCGACGCCGGATCCGGCACGGGCTTCACGAGGACGATGATGCGCATGCGGCGGTGGTTCTCCCCTGGTTCAGCTTTCCGTACCGAGCAGTGCCCGCGCGATCACGAGCCGCTGGATCTGTTGAGTCCCTTCGTAGAGCTGGGTGATCTTCGCGTCACGCATCATCCGTTCCACCGGGAATTCGTCGATGTATCCGTAACCGCCCAGCACCTGGACCGCGTCCGTCGTGACCCGCATCGCGGCGTCACCGGCCACGAGTTTACACATCGCCGACCAGCGGCTGGCGTCCGGCGAGCCCGCCTCGATCTCCGTGCAGGCCTTGTACAGGAGCTGGCGGGCGGACTCGGTCGCCGCGTCCATGTCGGCCAGCATCGCGCTCACCATCTGGAAGTCGCCGATGCGCTTGCCGAACTGCTTGCGGACCCGTGCGTAGGCCGATGCGACGTCGAGGGCGCCCTGGGCGATCCCGACCGCCTGGGCGGCGATCCCCGGTCGGCTTCGATCGAAGGTCTGCATCGCCAGACCGAAGCCGTCGCCCTCGGCGCCGACGAGGTTCGCGGCCGGCACGCGCACGCCATCGAATGCAAGCTCAGCTGTGGGACTGCCGCGCAGGCCCATCTTGTGTTCGAGGCGCGTGACCGAGAAGCCCGGGGTCGGAACCTCGACCACGAAGCAGCTGAGTCGTCGATGGCGCGGTGCGCCCGGGTCGGTGACGGCGAAGACGCTGATGAGGTCCGCCACGGAGCCTTGGCTGATGAACCGCTTGGAGCCCGTGATGACGTACTCGTCGCCGTCGCGGATCGCACGGGTCCGGGCCGCGGCCGCATCCGAGCCTGCTTCCGCCTCCGTCAGGGCAAAAGCGATGAGCTGCTCGCCGGAGGCTAGTTTCGGGAACCAGCGGGCCTTCTGGTCGTCCGTGCCGGCGATGAGGAGCGGCAGCGAGCCCAGGGCCTGGACGGCCAGGATGAGCCCGGTCGTCGCGCAGGCCCGGCTCAGCTGCTCCACGGCCAGGCAGACGGAGAGCAGTTCCCCATCGAGCCCGCCGTACGCCTCCGGAAACGGCAGCCCCAGGATGTCCTGCGCGGCGAGCAGCTGGCGCAGGTCCTCCGGAAACTCCCCGGTCCGATCGATCTCCGCAGCCCGGGGAGCGACCCGCTCGTCGGCCAGCGTGCGCACGGCCTCGCGCAGGAGAATCTGCTCCTCGGTGAGGCGATACATGGACGGGCTGGTCTCGGTCACCGCGGTCATCGTAGCAGCCGTCTTGCCGGGTCCGGTATCGACCTCGATCCTGAGCTAGTCTTGTCCCGACGGTGCGAGATCGGCGCGGGGATTCGCCACGCGCCTGCCACGACCGCCGTGGCGATCACGAGCAAGGCCGTGCCACCGAAAGCCACGCGGAGCCGCCCGCGATCCCGCGACCACAGATATCGAACGCTCAGGGCGGCGACCACCATCCACGCCGCGGCCAGCGACGCTGTGACCGCCAGGAGTGCGTCCCGCGACTCGACGCTCGACACCGATGGCCACGTCAGACGACCGGCAGCCGGTCAGTCATGCGGGGCCGGGCTGGCGACTGGCCGCTGGCCCGACGTTTGGGAGCCGGGTTTAGATCACTGGTAGGCGGCGGTCCTCGGAAACGCTGGCGATGCGGGCCGCGAGGACCTCGCTGATGTCCATGGTCGCCACCGCTCCCCCACCGTCCACGGCCGCCAGACCGTCGCTCATCATGACCATGCAGAACGGGCACGACGTGGCGACGGTGGCCGCGCCGGTCTCGAGGACCTGGCGGCTGCGTTCGGCGTTGATGCGTGTGCCGCGGGTCTCCTCCATCCACATCCGGCCGCCGCCGGCGCCGCAGCAGAAGGTGTTCTTGCCGGACTTCTCCATCTCGGTGATCGAGACACCGGCGGCCCCCAATACGTCCCGTGGCGCCGCGATGACGTTGTTGTAGCGGGCCAGGTAGCACGAGTCATGGACCGTCACGCTGCCCGGCCGATGATCCCCGGTCGTCGCGGTCGCGTCCTCCGGCACGGTCTGGAGCCGCCCGTTTTGGAGCAGTTCGGCCAGGTAGGTCGAGTGGTGGACGATCCGGTAGTTCCCGCCGAGCTGCCCGTACTCGTTGCCGATCGTATTGAAGCAGTGTGGGCAGGCCGTGACGATCGTCTTCTCGCCCATCCCGTACCGGTCCAGCGTCTCGACGTTGCCGGCGGCAAGGATCTGGAAGACGTAGTCGTTGCCCATCCGACGGGCCGGGTCGCCGGTGCACGACTCCTCCTGGCCCAGGATCGCGAAGTCGACACCGGCCGCGTGCAGGCAGGTGGCGACGGCCCGTGCGACCTTCTGGTTGCGGGCGTCGAATGCCGCCGCGCACCCGACCCAGTACAGGACCTCCAGCTTGTCGAGATCCCCGGCGGCCGCCACGGAAGCCACGATCGGCACCTCGAACGGCAGGCCCCTGATCCAGTCGGTCCGGGTGCTGGCCGGCTGACCCCATGGGTTGCCCTGGTTCTCCATCGCCCGGAACGCGCCCGTCAGTTCGGCCGGGAAGCGACTCTCCTCGAGGACCAGGTTGCGCCGTAGGCCGACGATCTTGTCGACGTGCTCGATCAGGACCGGACAGGCCTCCACGCACGCGCCGCAGGTCACGCAGTCCCACACCGCGTCATACGGGATGGCGGTGTCCACGATCGGTGTCGCCAGGGCGGCGGCAGACGGCTTCGAGTCGTCCAGGCCGTACGTCTCGCGCACGATCGGCGAGTTCGGGATCAAGTTGAGGCCGTGCTCCGCCTCCACGGACATGTCCCGGATGCCCATGATGAACAACTTAGGATTGAGCGGCTTGCCGGTCGCATGGGCCGGGCAGGCTTCCTGGCAGCGACCGCACTCGGTGCAGGTGAAGCCGTCGAGCAGATCCTTCCAGCCAAGGTCCTGGAGGGTCTTGAGCCCGAACGAAGCGCTCTCGTCCTCCAGGTCCATCTTCGGCAGTTCACCGCGCGGAGCGAGCTTGCGGAAGAAGATGTTGGGGAAGGCCGTCGCGATATGGAGATGCTTGCTGAACGGCAGGTAGCACAGGAAGGCCGCCACCAGCGCGATGTGGCCCCACCAGAGCAGCGCGAAGGTGGCCTCCAGGAAGGCCGACGAGAGAGCCCGCAGCGGGATGGCCAGGCCGTTCGAGACGAACGCACCGGGGATATCCTCGAAGCTGGCGACCTGGAACGCCTGGGCGAACAGCTCCGTCGCGACGACCCCACCGATCATGCCCAGGATCACGAGGGCGTCGCGATTGAGGGTCAGTCGCGCTGGCTTGGTCACGAGGCGGCGGTAGTACGCCCACCCGATCGAGCCCAGGACGATGACCGCGACCACGTTCTGCATCGCACTCACGGCCGTCCAGAGGGCACCGTCGAACGGGATCGACAGGATCGTCTGGATCAGCCCGCCGGTCACGATGTCCGCCGTGCCGACGGTCAGCAGCACGAACCCCCAGAAGATCCCGGCGTGCATGAGCCCGGCCCGCGGGTCCTTGAACATCCTGGTCTGAACGAACGCGTACTGGATGAGGCCCACCACGCGAGCCGGGAGCCGGTCAAATGGATGCGAGGGCCGGGCGATCGCGAAGATGCGCAGGTGGCGAGCCATCGCGAGGGCGAAGAATGCGGCCGCGCCCCAGAAGACCGGGAAGACCAGCGGATAGCCGGGTACGTCGTTGAACGGCGGAAACATCAGCGGTCGAGCTCTCCTGTCGGCGCGCCCCCGGTGGCAGGCGTGATCGCGTGATCGTACGGCCCGGCGAGGGTCTCGAGGGCATGCTCCAGCACCGCCGCGATCGCGTCGAGCGATTCGACGGCGCCCTTTGGGCTGCCCGGCAGATTGACGATGAGCGTCCGACCGCGTACGCCGACGACACCACGCGACAGGTCGGCGAAGGGAGTCTTGGCCCGGCCGGCGGCGCGCATTGCCTCTGCCAGGCCGGGGACCTCGTAATCGATCACGTCGAGAGTCGCCTGCGGGGTCACGTCGCGCGGGGTCAGGCCGGTCCCGCCGGTCGTCACGACCAGTGGGTAGCGAGCGGCGGCATCCCTCAGGGCGGCGGCGATGGCCGCCTGATCGTCCGAGATGACGCGCCGCTCGACGGTAAAGCCGAGGGCAGTCAGCCGCTCCCCAACCCGCTCGCCCGAGATGTCCTCGCGGACGCCGGCCGCTGCGCCGTCGCTGGCGGTGATGACGAGGGCGGACCGAGGCGCGCGCGCCGCCGACCCTCCGCTCATGGGCGGCTCTTGCGCTTGGCCCCGACCCGACCGGCGGCCCGATCGCCTGGCCGGGTCCCGGACGGACGCTCCTCCGGCGGGCCGCTGGGGCGGACCCAGGTCCCGCTCTCGCCGCCGGTCTTGGACACGAGATGGACGCCACGGATCTCGACACCCCGCTCGACGCCCTTGACCATGTCGTAGATGGTCAGGGCCGCCACCGATGCGGCCGTCATCGCCTCCATCTCCACCCCGGTCTGTCCGGTCGTCGCGGCCTCGGCCCGGATACGCAGGACGCCGGCCGCGCGATCCGGCGTGATCGCAACCATCAGATCCGTGAGGGCCAGTGGGTGACAGAGCGGGATCAGCTCGCTGGTGCGCTTGCCGCCCATCACGCCGGCAAGTTCCGCAACGCCCAGGACGTCGCCCTTGGAGCCGCCGCCGTCGATGACAAGGCTCATCGTCTCGGGCGACACGGCGACGAGCGCCTCGGCGACGGCCCGGCGCGCCGTGACCGGCTTGTCGGAGACATCGACCATCCGCGGACGGCCGGATCGATCGACGTGCGAAAGTCGTCGCCGTTCGGCGCGCGGGGCTGATCTTGTGTCCATCGGGTCCTCCGATATGTGGCGGGTCAGCCGTCAGCCCGTTGGCCGGGCTGATTGGTCGGGCTGATCGTCAGGCTGTTGGTCATGCACGGTCGAGCCACCAGATCGCCACCTCGGCGCCCTCCGGCAGCGAATCGTCGGCTTCGGGGATGACGGCGAGAGCATCGGCCGCGGCGAGCGCCGAGATGACATGGCTCCCCTGCCCGCCCGCGAGGCGCACCCGAACGCGGCCCTGCCCGTCACGACAGGGAGTCCCAGTCGCGTCACGCTCGGCTTCGACACGCAGGAAGGCCCGCCGGCCGTGGCTCTTCCTGACGGCCTCTCCCAAGACCGCCCGATCGGGCGGCCGGAGCAGGTCGCGCCGTCCGGCCAGACGGCGGATGGCGGGGCGCACGAACAGCTCGAAGGTGACCGCGGACGAGACCGGATTGCCAGGCAGGCCGAACAACAGGATCGGGACGCCGCCACCGGGTCGCTCTGCCGTCCCGAAGGCGAACGGCTTGCCGGGCTGGACGGCCACGCGCCAGAGATCGATCTTGCCGATCGTCTCGATGGCCGTCTTCACGACGTCGTATGGCCCGACCGACACCCCACCGGACACGATGAGGGCATCGGCGCCGGTCGCGAGACCGGACCGCAGGCGGGCCAGGACGTCGTCCAGATCGTCCGTGGCGATGCCGAGGTCGATGGCCTCCGCGCCGGCGGCCACTACCAGAGCCCGCAGGCCCGGGCCGTTCGCGTCGGGGATCCCGGCCGGACCGAGGGGCTCGCCGGGCGCGCGGACCTCGTCGCCGGTGGCCAGGACGCCGATCCGTGGGACTCGATAGACGACGACCTCCCCGACCCCGGCACCGGCGATCAGGGCCACGGCGGCAGCGGTGATCCCCGAACCCGGTTCCAGCAGGATGGCGCCGGCCTCCAGGTCGCTGGCCGCCGCGCGCACGGATCCACCCGGCGGCACCACCTCGTGGACCAGGCAGGTGGCCGGCAACGGCCCTTGCGCATCGCGCCCGCGCAGCCCGGTCATCCCCGAGGCGTCGACCGGTGTGGTCGCCTCGACCGGCACGACCGCGTCGGCTCCCTCGGGGAGGCGCGCGCCGGTCGCGATGCGGGCGGCACTTCCCGGCACAACGCGTACATCTGGGGCGAGGCCGGCGCGGACATCCCCGATGACCCGAAGCTGGACCGGGTCGTCAACCCGTGCGGGGTCCGTGTCGGCCGCCTGGATCGCATACCCGTCCATCGCGGAATTCGGCCACGGCGGCAACGAGACCCGAGCGATGACCTGCTCGGCCGTGATGCGACCCAGTGATGCGGCCGCGGCAATCCGTTCTGTTCCCACCGGTGCTGTCACGGCGATGACGGCGTCTCGTGCCGCGTCGACGCTTAGCAGGACGGGCGTGGCCGGCGCGGGCTGTATGGACGGTGCGGTCACTGCGAACCGGCCGTGACGCCATGCCCCATCGCCCGGATGCGGAGCGCCTCGGCCACACCGCGACGGGTCACGATGCCCAACAGGGCACCCCCATCGACGACCGGCAGCCCATCCAGCCCGGAGCGCTGGAGCTGATCCAGGACCGCGCGGATCGGGGTCTGTGAGTCGACGACGGGCATGGCCGGCGGAACGACCATCAGGTCCTGCGCGCGTGTCGTCGGCCAGCGATCGGGACGGATCCGGCGCAGCTGGGCGACGCCGATCATGCCGAGCAGGTCCGGTCCGCGAACGACGGGCAGCGAAGGCGATGCCGATCCGTCGAGAACGCGGGCCGCGAACGTGTCGAGGGTCAGGCCTGGCGGCACCTGCTGGACGAGGCGGTCCATCACTTCGCCGGCACGCAGGTCGCCGATGATTGCGTCCATGTGCGCCTGACGCTTGACCACGCTCGCGGTGCTGACGAGGAACCAGCCGGACAGCGCAACCATCAGTCCATCGAGGGCGTCAGCGGCGAAGATGACGGCGATCCCGAAGGCGGCCATGCCGATCCCGAGGAGCCGCCCGATCCGCGCGGCCGCACGCAGGCCGTCCTCGGGATTGCCGGAACGGCTCCAGGCGATGCCCCGGACGATGCGGCCGCCGTCCAGCGGGAAGGCCGGCAACAGGTTGAAGAACCCCAGCAGCAGGTTGAGCGTCCCGACCACCGCTGCGATCTCGCCGGCGACCCGGACCGGCGGCGGGCCCGCCAGGGACGCGGCGACCGAGAGCAGCAGCAGGCCGCCACCCAGCGCCAGACTGACGAGCGGCCCGGCGATCGCCACGGACACCTCGTCCCGCGGCTGACGCGTGGTCAGCGTCGGGCTCGTCGCCGCCCCGAAGAAATAGACGACGACGGGGCTGGCCGGCAGCCCGATCCGCCGCGCCACGAATGCATGACCGAGTTCGTGGAGCAGCGCGGAGATGAGCAGCGAACCCGCGACGATGGCCCCGATGAGCCAGCGCACGAACGGGCTCGTCGAGGGGTCCATCCGCTCCACCTGGGTCGCCACCGTGACGGCCAGGGCGGCCACGATGATGGCCCACGAGACATGGACACGGATCTCTAACCCGAACAGTCGCAGGAGCGGGATCGTGCTCATCGGCCGGGTTCCGGCAGCGCAGCAGCGTCAGACGAGGCTGGCGCAAACGTCTCGGCCCGAGTGGCCCGTTGGCCGACGACCCGAGCGAGAACGAGGGCGATGGCGATGATGACGAGGCCGACGACCATCGCAGTCTCCTGCCAGAACTGGTACGGGAAGAGCTGGACCAGCCGCTCCGTCGCCGGGTCGAACAGGTAGGTGCCGGCCGGGAAGAAGACCCGGTGGAACACCTCGAACAGGGCGTCGAAGGCGACCACGGCGAAGGCGCCGATGACGACGACGCCGACCGTCAAGGCTAGCGCCCCACCTCGCACCGCACGCCACGTTCCTCGTCGATCGGCTCGGCGGCTGGCGAGGATCAGGACGACGACCGAGACGAGCGTGAGGACCCAGAGACCCATGAACACGGTGCGGACGTCTGCCATGTGCCCCTGCTCGCGCGAGGCCAGGACGGCCTTGCCGCCGACCTCGACGTCGAACCCGGGCGGCCCGAACACGAGGTCGGACAGGATCGCGTCCGTCGCGCGACGGAGGTCGTCCGGCGCGAATCCTGTCCAGGCCGCCGCCTGCGATCGGCCCTGCTCGAAGGCGACCCATTGCGGGGTGAGGAACGGCAAGATCGCGATCGTCACGACGACGATCGCCGTGGCCAGACCGATGAGGACCGACGATGCTCGGCCGCCGAGGGCGTTCACCGCCCCATCCTAGCCCGTCCGGGCTGGATCATTCATCCTCGAGCGTCCTCGCCTGGTCCCACCAGCTCTCGAGCGTGAGGTCACTGGGCGGCTCCATCTCGAGCTCGGACGCTGCCTGGCGGACGCGCCCTCCAAGTTCGTCGAGACTGAGCGCCAGGATGTCGCGAAGGCCCTCCACGCCGGCCTGGATGAGCATCTGGTGCTCGGCTGGGCCAAAGCTCGCCAGGTTGAGCATGAGCGCCTCGTCGCGCCAGTCGAGGACCTCGAGGATGTCCGTGGCGAGCTGGTCCGCCAGTGTCTGGCGGCGAGCAGGGGTTTCCGACACCTCCAGCAAGAGACCGGTCGTGAAGATGCCCATGCGCTCGAGGCGTGCCAGCAGGACAGGTTCGATGCGGGTCAGTTCGTCGATGGGTGGCATGTGGCGATGATGCCATGTCGGGCGCGCGGCGTGTTCGGCTCATCTGGACCTGGCCCTGGAGGGCCTCGTCGAGGCCCTCGACGAGGGCTTCGTCGAGGGCCTCGACGACTGCCACGCGACGATCCGTGCGTCGCGTGATGCCGAACAGCATCCCCGGGACTCTTGTGCCGAATTCGTCGACTGGAAAGCGACAGATGGGTCGGCGGCGCCGTCAGACGGTACCCTGCCGATCCTCGGGCAATCCGTGGCGCACGTTCCGTCGCGTCAGGGACGACGTGACACCGACGCGACACCGACGCGACACCGACGCGACGCCTCGAACGCCGGGTCTGTCACCCTGGCTTATCGCCGAAGATCGTGTAGTGCCAGCCCTTCTCGGGCTGGCCGGTGAGCTCCAGCATCACGTGCTTGACGCGCGTGTACTCCTCGAATGAATAGGCGGACATGTCCTTGCCCGAGCCCGACTGCTTGAACCCGCCGTGGGGCATCTCCGAGGTCACCATGAGGTGGTCGTTGACCTGGACGTGGCCGAAGTCGAGGATGCGCGCCGCCTCCATGGCGGTGAAGACATCGCGAGTCCAGATGCTCGCCGCGAGCCCATAGCGGGTGTCGTTGGCGAGCGCGAATGCCTCCTCGATCGTATCAAACGGCAGGACCGCAAGGACCGGCCCAAAGACCTCGTCCTGGACGATCTCGCTGTCCTGCGCGCAGTTGACCACGATCGTGGGCCGATAGAACGCGCCCTCCGGGAAGCCGGGCACCTCCGGCCGGTAGCCGCCGGCGACGATCCGCGCACCCGCCGCCACGGCGCGCTGGACGAAGCCGTCCGCCCTGGCCACCTGGGTCTCGCTGATGAGCGTGCCCAGGTCCGTCGCCGGGTCGAACGGATCGCCCACCCGCACGCCGTCGAACAGGTCCGCGATCCGCGCCAGGAACGCGTCATAGACGCTCCGATGCACATACGCCCGGGTCGCCGCCGTGCAATCCTGGCCGCCATTGATGAGTGCCCCGGCCGTCGCCCCGCGGGCCGCCGCCTCCAGGTCGGCATCGGCGCACACGATGAACGGCGCCTTGCCACCAAGTTCCAGGTGGACGCGCTTGAGGTTGCCAGCCGCCGCGGCCTGGATCCGCTTGCCCGTCTCCGTGTCCCCGGTCAGCGAGATGAGGTCGACGTCCATGTGGGCCGCCAGCGCTGCACCGACGACGTCGCCGCGACCGGTCACGACGTTGAGGATGCCGGCTGGGACACCCGCTTCGAGCGCCAGTTCCGCGAGGCGGATCGTGGTCAGCGGGGTGGCCGAGGCCGGCTTCAGGACGATGGAGTTGCCAGCCGCGAGGGCCGGTCCGATCTTCCAGA
>JBCLDE010000016.1:0-38969 GCA_038915165.1 Candidatus Limnocylindrales bacterium | reverse complement strand
TCGCCCTCGGTCGCCACAGCGATGACCCGCGCGTCCCGGGCCCGGCCTTCCATCACGTTGCTGATGAGCTTGTCGTAGACCGACGAGCGGGTCGCGACCGCGACGAGCGGGCACTCGGCGTCGAGCAGCGAGATGGGACCGTGCTTCAGCTCACCGGCCGCATATCCCTCGGCGTGGACATAGCTGACTTCCTTTAGCTTGAGCGCGCCCTCGAGAGCGACCGGGTAGGTGGCGCCGCGACCGACGAACATGAACCCGCGCGAGTTGACGTAGCGGCGGGCCAGATCCGGTGTCGCGACCGCGGCCAGATCCACGGCGCGCGCGGCGGCGGCGGGCAGGGCGCGCAAGGCGGCCCCAAGCGCAAGCTCATCGGCTTCTGGCAGCGCGCCGCGGACCTTGGCGATCGCGGCCGCCAAGATGACCAGGGTCGTCACCTGTGTGACGAACGTCTTGGACGCCGCGACCGCGATCTCGGGACCGGCCTGCAGGAACAGGACGGCGTCCGCCTCGCGGGTGATGGCTGAGCCGACGGTGTTCGTCACGGCGATGACGGGGCAGCCACGCCCACGGGCCAGGCGAGTCGGCGCGATCGTGTCGGCCGTCTCCCCCGACTGGGTCACGGCGATGACGAGAGTGTGCTCGTCGAGCGGCGGCGGCCCGTAGCGGAATTCAGAGCCGATGTTCGCGCGGGCCGGGATGCCGGTCCAGGACTGGATCGTCGCGGCCCCGACGAGGGCCGCGTAGTAGGCGCTCCCGCAGGCGATGAGTTCGACCCGGGTCACCGTCCTGAGCACCTCGTGGAGCCCGGCCAGCTCTTCCACGTGGATCCGGTCCTCGCGGTCGACGCGGCCGATGATGGCCTGCGTGAGCGCCTCGGGCTGCTCGTGGATCTCCTTGAGCATGAAGTGCTCGTAGCCACCCTTCTCGGCGGCCTCCGGTGTCCAGTCGATGGTCGTCACGGTCCGCTGGAGCGGTTCGCCATGGATGTCCGAGAAGGTCACGCCCCCCGGCCGCAGGTCGGCGACGTCGCCATCCTCGAGAAAGACGATCTGGTCGGTGTGGGCCAGGATCGCCGCGACATCGGAGGCCAGAAAGCTCTCGCCCTCGCCCAGGCCCACCACCAACGGGACGTCCTTGCGCGCGCCGACCAACCGGTCACCCTCGCCGCGGTGCATGACGGCGATGGCGTAGGCTCCTTCGAGCCGCCGCAAGGCCTCGCGGACGGCGTCGGCGAGGTCGCCTCGGTAGGCCTCCTCCACGAGATGGGCGATCGCTTCCGTATCCGTCTCGGAGGTCAGCGTGTGTCCGCGAGCTTCGAGCTCGTCCCGGAGCTCGCGGAAGTTTTCGATGATCCCGTTGTGGATGACGGTGATCTCGCCCGTGCAGTCCTGGTGCGGATGGGCGTTCAGGTCGTTCGGCCGGCCATGCGTCGCCCAGCGGGTATGGGCCAGACCGATGGCGGCATGCGGCGTGCGGTCCGCGATGGCCGTCTGCAGATTTGCGAGCTTGCCGGCGCGCTTCTCGACGAACAGGTCGCCGGCGTCGTCGACGAGCGCGATACCGGCGGAGTCGTACCCGCGGTATTCGAGGCGCTTCAGGCCTTCGATGAGGATGGGGCCTGCCTCCCGGGGACCGGTGTACCCGACGATGCCACACATGGGGTCTGCCTCCGCTCGTGCCCGACGGCATCGGCCGACGGGTCGTCGTGACTCCGCAGGGTCCGCACCGGCGCTAGTTTAGTCGCTCCCCGGCAAGTGTCGCGAGCGAGTCGGCAAGCTCAGCGACGAGCGCCTCATCGGGCCCCTCCACCATCACCCGAAGAGCGGGTTCCGTACCTGATGGCCGAACCAGGACCCGCCCGGATGCGCCGAGGCGAGCCGCTGCGCCCGCGATCGCCCGTTGCAACGCCCGATCACCTTCCCATTGATCCTTGTGACGCGCCATCACCGCTCGCTGTTGTTGCGGGAGCATCGGAATCTCGCCGGCCAGCTCGGCCAGGCTTGCCGAGCGACGGGCCATGACCCGCAGGATCTCCAGGGCGGTCACGATCCCATCCCCCGACGTGGTGTGTTCCAGGACGATGACGTGGCCACTCTTCTCACCGCCAAGGACCGCGCCCGACACCTGCATCCCCTCCAGGATGTACTTGTCGCCCACGGGCGTGCGCACGACCTGGCCGCCCGCTGCCTCGACGACGGCCTGCAACCCGCCGTTCGACAGGACGGAGACGACCAGCCTACCGCCCGGCAACTCACCACGGCTCAGGCGGTCGAGGGCCAGGATACCCAGCACCTGGTCGCCATCGACGACCTGCCCGGCGGCATCGACAGCGATGAGCCGGTCCGCGTCGCCATCAAGGGCGAAACCGGCATCCGCCCCAGCCGCGACGACAGCCTCCGCCAGGGATGCCGGTGACGTGGCCCCTGAGCGTACGTTGATGTTGACGCCGTCCGGCTCGGCATGGATGACCCGGACCGTGGCGCCCGTGGCGGCCAGGATCCCTGGCCCCACGAAGGAGCCGGAGCCGTTTGCCCCGTCGAGCACCAGGCACAGGCCAGTGGCTGAGATCCCGGAAGCCAGCCCGAGTCGATGGGCAAGGTAGTCGGCCAGGAGCGCACTGGCATCCAGCCTGCGACCCACCTCCGCGTTCGGCGAGCCGGCCAGTTCCTCCGTTCGCCAGATGAGCTGCTCCAGCTCGTCCTCGACCCCGTCATCGAGCTTCAGACCCGCCCCATCCAGCACCTTGAGCCCGTTGTCCTGGGCCGGGTTGTGCGAGGCGGAGACCATGATCCCGGCGGCGAACGGACCGCGCCCCGCGAGATACGCGAGCGCCGGCGTCGGCACCACGCCGACGACATGAGTGTCGACGCCCATGCTGGTCGCCCCCGCGGTGATCGCCGAGACGAACATGTCACCTGAGCGACGCGTGTCCTGCCCCACGACTATGGCTCCGCCACGCCCGACCAACCGGTGGGCGACGGCACGCCCGAGGGCGTAAGCCACGGTCGGCTTGAGGTCCACGTTGGCGATCCCACGGATGCCATCGGTGCCGAAGAGACGAGGCATGAGCCGGTCAGCCTCCAGAGGGCGAGGGGCCGGGCGAGCCGGAAAGAGTGGGACCGGTGACCGTGACCCTGACCTTGGCGGGGCTTGCCGCCACGAGGGTCGTGCCGGCCGGCAGGTTCGCCGTGACGACGAGGTCGGTGGATCCGGAGGTCAGGCCGATCACGTCGAGGTCCGCGACAAGCGACGACCCCGACAGTCGATCCAGCTCCGCCACGGAGCCGCCGATCGTCACCAGGACACGGTCGACCGCGACATCGTAGGTCAGGTCGCTGCGCGCGCCGACCAGCCTGATCCCTGCGTTGAACGTCCGCGTGGCCGTGACCGGGCGGAGCTTGATCGTGACGACGACGACATCGTTCCCGACCGGGACGATGCCGATCGGGAGGGCCAGCCGGACCGATGTCGTCAGGTCCGACGAGACCCCGGTCAGCGGGACCGGCTCCGTGTCCACTCGGACGAGTTCGGCCAGCTGATCGGCATCTCCGGCGACGGCGACCGCGAGCGACTCGACCGTGATCGATGCGATCTCGAACCCCGCCGCGGGGGTCCCGGTGAGGATCACGTTGACCGGGAGCGTGCGCGTCTGGCGATCGGAGAAGACCGCGATGGTGACCCGGGCCGTGGCCGGCGTGACGTCGACCGGGCTCACGGCGTTACCGAGACTATCCACTGGCACCAGCTTCACTTCCTGGTCGACGTCGATCCCGTTGGGCTGGATCTGGACATCGGCACGGACGCCCACGACCTTGTCGACCACAGACTTCGGGCCGGTGATGACCACGCTGGGCGGGTCGACCTTCGTGTCGCCCAGGGTCAGGCCGTCCGGCACCGTCCCGTGCTCCGCCTTCACCGGCACGACCTCCGAAACGAGAAGATCGAGCTGGATGCTCGCAAACGCGGGCTCGTAGCCAAGGACGCGCACGCGCCCGTCCACCGATGTGACCTGGATGCGCACGCTCGCCACACCGCCCGTGGACTGGACCCCGGACAGATCGACGGTCGCGCTGAAGGTGCTCGTCGCCACAGGGACGCCGCTCGGCGCAAAATACCGGATCTGCGTGACTGACTCCGGGCTCGTCAGCCGGACGGTCCCGTCTGGCTGGTTGACGACCCGGACCGGGACGTCGCCCTGAAAGACCTGGGTGTTCTGCGACACGGCGAGCCCGCCGTACATGAGCGTGGCGAGGCCGACCGCAGCAAGCTTCAGAGGCCAGTTGTGGACGATCCGGCGCAGGGTCCTCCTCACCGTGGCGCTCGGACGGGCGTCGGGGTGGCCGTATCGTCGGACGCGGCGGGGGTCGTCACGGTCTGGCTGGTGGGTACGTCACGGTCTGGCTGGTGGGTCCGTTCACGGTCTGGCTGGTGGGTCCGTTCACGGTCTGGCTGGTGGGTCCGTTCACGGTCTGGCTTGCTGGGGGCCGGCGTCGCCGGGCTGGCGGAGGCCGCGGAGGCTGCGACCGGGCCGGATACCGGCGTCATGGCGATCGGCGTGGCGGCCGGCGGGAACTCGCGGGAGCGGGCTGGCCAGCCGACGAAGCGACCCAGCTCGCGCAGCCGGGGCGAGCGGCCCTCGAACGCGCGGCTCTGGCTTGCGGAACGCCAGCCGAACGCTCCGCGCCGACCCCCGGCCGGATCGAGCAGGCCCTGGATGGCCCGGGCAAGCCCCGCCTCGGTGAGGTTCCGGACGATCCGGGCCCGTTCGACCAGGCTGATCTGGCCGTTCTCCTCGGAGACGACGATGACGACGGCATCGGTCTGCTCCGTGATGCCGAGGGCAGCCCGATGGCGGGTCCCGAATCGTTCACTGTGGATCGAGGTCTCGGCCAGCGGCAGGAGCACACCGGCGGCCACGATCCGCTCGTCGCGGATGATGACGGCGCCATCGTGGAGCGCGGATCGCGGCGTGAAGATCGTGCGCAACAGGTCGACCGAGACGTCGCCGTGGATCATGACGCCGGTCTCCGCGACTTCCTCAAGCCCGGTCTCACGCTCCAGGACGATGAGCGCGCCCTGGCCGTCGGCCGACAAGGCGGCAGCGGCCCGCGCTACCTGGACGGAGACGTGGGCGACGGCACGCTCCTTCGCGGGAGAGAGCAGCCAGCCGAACGAGCCGATGCGCCCGATGCGTTCGAGCGCGCGCCGCAATTCGGGTTGGAAGATCACGACGAGAGCGAACAGGCCGACGACGGCACCGCTCTGCAGGATCTGCGTCAGCAGGCGCAGATCGAAGGCGACCGCGAGGGCATAGACGAGGACGCTGACGCTGACGCCGATCACAAGACGGACTGCGCGCGTTCCTCGGATCAGGCTGAACAGCCAGTAGATGAGGAGCGCCGTGATCCCGATGTCGATGATCGTCGTCAGGTGGACCTGGTCGAGGATCGATCCAAGGAGCTGGGGCATCGCCGCCCGAGTGTAGCATCGGACCGGTCCTCCCCCGGGCGGTCCGGGGGCCGGTCAGGCAGGCGGCAGCATCACGCGCACACCGCGACGAGGCGGGCATCGGTGGGGAACCGGGCGGCGGCGAGGTAGCACAGCCGCGCTCGCGTCACACCGTCGCCAGTGAGCAGGGCGAGCCGACCCAGGAGGACCAGCTTGTCGGCCGCCAGGCCACGCCATCCGCGGTCCAGGTACAGCTCCGCCAGGGCCAGGTGCACCGCGGGATCCGACGGCAGGATGGCAAGGGCCTGGTAGCAGGCGTCCATCGCGGCCTGGAACTGACCCACGGCTCGATGACCGGCCGCCGCCATCAGCGCACGGCGGCGGGCTTCTTCCAGATCGCCAGCCTCGAGCGCCTCCTCGACAGCCAACGTCAGCAGGGCTGGATCCGGCGCCTTCGGCACGGTGTCGACCGATGATGCCGCATCATCGGTCGTCGTCCCCTCCTCCGCGGCCACCGCCGGTGCCGGGCGACGGTCGCCCGCGACGAACTCCAGCACACTCAGGGCGCGGGCCAGAGCCTCCGCCGCAGACGAATCCCCGGTCGCAGTCCGGAGCTGAGCGATGAGGTTTTCGACCTGGCGGCGCCGACCGCGCGATTCGGCGAGCTCCAGGGCACGGCGGGCGACATCGCAGGCGTCCGCCAGCCGCCCATCCCGCTCGAGGATGGCGGCCAGCCGGTCCAGCGTCTCGGCTGCTTCCGCTGGACGACCGGTCGCGGCAAGGACATCCGCCCGACCATGCATCGCCCCCTCGTCGGACGGTGCCCGGTCCAGAGCTGACGTAAAGGCAGCGAGCGCCTGGTCGGCACGGCCGAGCCTGGCCAGTACGCCACCGAGCCCGACGTACGGCAGAGCCCGGTCTGGAGCGATCGATGCGGCCTCGCGGTAGGCGGCGACGGCGGCGTCCAGCCGACCGCGGAGCGCGGATACGTGACCGAGCCGGAGCGCGTCCTTGTATCGCTCGTAGGGAACCTCGGTCATCCCCCGCCCGCCCCTGCCAGGATCTCCACCAGGAGTGCCTTCTGCACGTGCAGGCGATTCTCCGATTGATCCCAGATGAGCGCACGCGGCCCATCCATCACAGACGTGGTGATCTCCTCGCCTCGGTGGGCAGGAAGGCAGTGCATCGCGACCGCGTCCGGTCCGGCGGCATCGAGCAGATCGTCGTTCAGCTGGTAGCCGGCGAACGCGTCGCGTCGTTCCTCGGCCTCCGCCTCCTGGCCCATGGAAGTCCACGCGTCGGTATAGACGACTGATGCGCCGCGGACGGCCTCGAGCGGGTCGTGGGTGAAGGTCAACCGCCCCCCCGGAGCCAGCGCTCAGCTCCGTGGCGCGGGCGACCAGTCGCTCGTTGGGAGCGTAGCCGGGCGGGTGGGCGAGGCGGATCTCCATCCCGAGCGTCGCACCCAGCAGCGCCAGCGAGTGGTAGACGTTGTTGCCGTCGCCGACGAATGCGACGGCGAGGCCCTCCAGCCGACCGAAGCGCTCCTGCATCGTGAAGACGTCGGCAAGGGCCTGGCACGGGTGTTCGCGCAGGGTCAGCCCGTTGATGACAGGGATGTCGGCCTGCGCGGCCAGTTCGACCGCCACTTCGTGCGGTCCGGTCCGAACGACGATGCCGTCGACGAACCGGTCAAGGTTGCGAGCGACGTCGCGGACGCTCTCGCGCGCGCCAAGTACCACGTCGTGAGTCAGGTAGATCGCATGACCACCCAGTTGGGCCATGCCCGCCTCGAAGGTCACCCGCGTCCGTAGGCTGGGCTTCTGGAAGAGCATCGCCAGCGTCCGCCCGGCCAGCGGCGGGACCACATGACGACGCGTCGCGCGGAATTCCGCCTTCAGTCTTGCGGCCGTTTCGAACAAACGAACGACCTCTGCCGCCGACAGGTCGGCGACGCTCAAGAGGTCGCGACCGCGAAGCGGTCCGGAGGTCGTCATCAGGAGCGCCCGCCTCGGCCGTTCAGGCCAAGGCGGTGGTGAGCACGCGAACGAGCGCGCAGGACGTGCGTGGGCGGTGGGATGGCGTCGTCAACGCAGGCATGGGCTGTGCCGTGCAAGCGCGACTAGCGCTTGGTGTACTGCGGTGCCTTGCGCGCCCGCTTGAGGCCGTACTTCTTGCGCTCCTTCATGCGCGGATCGCGCGTCAGCAACCCGGCCTGGCGGAGGGGCAGACGATAGCCTTCGGGGTCGAGCTCAAGGAGCGCCCGGGCGATACCGTGACGGATCGCGCCGGCCTGGCCGGTGACGCCGCCGCCCTCGACCTTGACCATCACGTTGAATCGACCCTCGGTCCCGGTCACCCGGAAGGGCACGCGGACTTCGGACTCGTTGACCGCGTTGCCGAAGTGCTCCTCGAGCGTTCGGCCGTTGATCACGATCTCACCCTCGCCCGGCAGTAGCCGGACGCGGGCGATGGCGGTCTTGCGGCGACCGGTCCCTGAATAGAAAGCGGGGATCGACATCGGTGGTGGGCTCCTCGTCAGGCGAGCGGCTCAGGCCCTTGGGCCTGATGCGGATGGTCGGCCCCGGCGTAGATCTTCAGCTTCCGCAGCTGCTGGGTGCCGAGACGGTTGTGCGGCAGCATCCCCTTGACGGCCCGGCGGATGACCTCTTCAGGTCGACGTGCGAGCAGGTGACCCAGGGTCTCCTGCTTGAAGCCGGCCGGATAGCCGCTGTGGCGGCTGTAAAGCTTGCTTTCGAGCTTGTCGCTGGTGACAGCGATGCGCGAGCAGTTGAGGACGATCACGTGATCGCCCGAGTCCAGACTGGGCTGATAGGTGGGCTTGTGCTTGCCCTCAAGGACGTGCGCGATGCGCGAGGCGAGGCGGCCGAGCGTCTCGTCCGTCGCATCGACGACGTACCAACGTCGCACGATCTCGCTCTCCCGGACCGAATAGGTCTTCGCGTTCATCGTTCCTCGTGTTCTCCGTTCGGTTCGCCCGACGACCGCCCGAGAGCGACTCGTGTGAGGCACAATCCCTTTGCCGGGGCAGCTGCCCCGTCGAAGGCCGGCCTCGGACCGGCGAGTGCCGTCCGGACCGCTGTCTCTTCCATCTTGCCCAGGCCGACCTCCAGGAGGACGGCCACCATCCGGCGGACCATCCCGCGCAGGAAGGCGTCGGCCCGGACGTCGATCGTCACGAGCCGGCCTTCCCGCCTGACCCGGACCGCTATCACGGTCCGGACCGACGTTCGGCCCGCCGCCCCGAATTTGCTGAAGTCGTGTCGGCCGATGAAGGCCGACCCGGCCCGCGCCATCGCGGCGGTGTCGAGTGGGGTCCTCAACCCGAGCGCAGTACGCTCGTGCAGTGGACTGCGCGGCCCGTTCCAGACGGTGTAGCGGTACTCCCGGTACCGCGCCGCATAGCGGGGGTTGAACCCATCCGGTGCCGATCGTACATCGCACACCGCGACGTCCGGTGGGAGGAGCGCATCAAGCGCCCGACCCAGGTCCATCGCGGCGAGCCGCCCGGCATAGGTGAAGGCGATCACCTGTCCCTTGGCATGCACGCCGGCATCCGTCCGGCCTGCCCCATCGATCCGCTGCTCCACCCCGTTGCTGAGGCGAGCCAGTGCGGTCTCCAGGACCCCCTGGACCGTCCGGAGTCCAGGCTGCACCTGAAACCCGGCAAAGTCCGTGCCGTCATATTCGACCCGAGCGCGATAGCGCACGGGGGCGCCCTCTCGAGCGCCTGCTGTGCTAGACGAGCTCGATCTGAACGATCTCGGCGGCATCGCCTCGACGCTGTCCAAGTCGGACGATCCGGGTAAAGCCGGACGTCCGGTCTGCGTATTTTGGTCCGATCTCATCGAACAACTTGGCCACCACCAGTGGCTCATTCGGAAACTGGGCGACGACCGCGCGGCGCGCCGTAAGATCACCCCGCTTGGCCAGTGTGATCATCTTCTCGACCCGACCGGAGATCTCCTTTGCCTTCGCCTCAGTCGTCTTCACCCGCTCGTAGCGGATGACTGAAACGGTCAGGTTCTTGAAGAGGCTGAGCCGGGGACCCTGCTTGCGGCTGAGCTTGCGGCCACCGATACGATGCGCCATCGCTCAGTCCTCCGCCTCGTCGTCGAACGGCTGGTCGCCGCCGGCGTCGTCACCCGGGCCGTCGCTCTGGGTCTCCGGCACGATGAACCCGCGCATGCGCAGGCGCTCCTTCATCTCGTCCAGCGACTTCTTGCCGAAGTTGCGCATTCGCAGCAAGTCGTCGTCCTTCAGCTGGAGCAGCTGTCCGACCTTGACGATGTTGTTGCGCTTGAGCGAGTTATAGGCGCGCATCGGGAGGTCGAGTTCCTCGATGGGCATGTCCAGGATGTTCGAGGGCAGAGCCGCCGCGCCGGGCGTCGTGGCCGCTGGGATGGCGGTCATCCCGATGGTCACGAACGGGCGGAACTGGTTGACCAGGATCTCGGCGGAGCGGCTGAGCGCTTCCTCCGGGGTGATCGTGCCGTCGGTCTCGATCTCGATCGTGAGCTTGTCATAGTTGGTCATCTGACCGACTCGCATGCTCTCTACCCAGTAGTTGATCTTGCGGACCGGGGTGAAGATGGCATCCACCGCGATGACTCCGATCGGCAGAGCCTCGGCGCGCTCCGCGCCAAGGTAGCCGACCCCGCGCTCGACGGTCAGGTCAAGCTCGATCGTGACGTCGTCCGTATCGAGCGTCATCAGCACGAGGTCCGGGTTCACGATCTCGACGTCGGCCGACTCGGCAATATCGGCGGCCGTGACGGCTCCTGCGCCGCTCTTGATCAGGCGAAGCTGGACCGGATGGGCCGCGTAGCTCTTGAGCCGCAACTTCTTGATGTTCAGGACGATCTGGGTGACGTCTTCCTTGACGCCCGGGATCGTCGAGAACTCCTGGTAGATGTCGCGGATCTGGATGCTCGTGACGGCAGCACCCTCCAGCGACGACAGGAGGACGCGTCGAAGGGCGTTACCGAGGGTGACGCCGTAGCCGGCCTGTAGGGGGCCCGCCTCATACTTGGCGTACGTGCCGGCTTCCTCGACAGGCTCGATCTGCGGGGTCTCGAGTTCAATCATGTGGGCGGGTTACCTCGAGTAGTACTCGACCACGAGCTGCTCGTTGAGATCGAGCGGCATCTGGTCGCGGGATGGCGGCGCAACGACGGCTCCGCTGAGACTGGCGGAATCCACCGTCAGCCACTCCGGCGCCTGGTGCGAACGAAGCGTTTCCTTGGCGATCTTGAACGGCTCACGAGCGCGATGCGTCTCACGGACTTCGACCTTGTCGCCCGGCTTGAGCTGGTACGAGGCGATGTTCGTGGGACGACCGTTGACGGCGAAATGGCCGTGACCGACGAAGTGGCGCGCCTGCGCACGCGACGAGGCGATCCCCATCCGGTACACGACGTTGTCGAGGCGCAACTCCAGGGACCGGAGCAGGTTCTCGCCCGTCACGCCGGGCGTCGAATCGGCCGCGATGAAGTAGTTGCGGAACTGGCGCTCGAGGACGCCGTACGTGCGGCGAACCTTCTGCTTCTCGCGAAGCTGGAGCCCGTACTCGCCGACCTTGCGCCGGCGCACGCCGTGCTGGCCGGGCGGCGTCGGACGACGCTCGAAGGAGCACTTCTTGGAATAGCAGCGGCTGCCTTTCAGGAAGAGCTTGGCTCCTTCTCGGCGGCAGAGGCGACAGACGGATGCGGTGTAACGGGCCATGGGTCCTCAGGGTTCAGACGCGGCGGCGCTTGGGTGGGCGGCAACCGTTGTGCGGGATCGGGGTGACGTCGGTGATGGCGTTGACCTCGAGGCCGGCCGCCTGGAGCGATCGGATCGCCTGCTCGCGGCCGGCGCCCGGACCTTTCACGTAGACCTCGACCTGGCGCATGCCATGCTCCATGGCGCGCTTGGCCGCCCCTTCAGCCGACAGGGCCGCCGCGTACGGCGTGCTCTTGCGGGAGCCCTTGAAGCCGGCGACGCCGGCAGAACCCCAGCTGATGACCGCGCCGTTGAGGTCGGTGATCGTGATGATCGTATTGTTGAACGTGGCCTGGATGTGGACGTGCCCCTGGGGGACGTTCTTCTTCTCCCGACGACGCTGCTTGACCGCTCGCTTGCGTTCCGCCATGCCTGATCAGTCCCTCGTCACTTCTTGCGCCGGACGCCGACCGTCTTCTTCGGTCCGCGACGCTGGCGAGCGTTGGTCTTGGTCCGCTGGCCGCGCACCGGCAGGTTGCGCCGATGGCGCACGCCGCGGTATGAGCCGATCTCGATGAGACGCTTGATGTTGAGCGCGACCTCGCGGCGCAGGTCTCCTTCGACCTTGTGGCGCCGATCGATCACTTCGCGCAGCCGATTGACCTGCTCTTCGGTCAGGTCGCGCACCCGGGTGTCCGGGTTGATGTTCGTCTGGGCGAGGATCTTCTGGCTGGTCGGCAGACCGATCCCGAAGACGTAGGTGAGGGCGACCTCCACCCGCTTCTCGCGCGGGATGTCGACGCCGGCGATTCGTGCCATCGGTTACCCCTGCCGCTGCTTGTGCTTGGGATTGATGCAGATGACCATCACGACGCCGTGGCGACGGATGACCTTGCAGTTGTCGCAGCGCGCCTTGACGGAGGCTCTGACTTTCAACGGATCCTCGATCGTGTCGTGTGGGTGGCGATCATTTGAGTCGGTACGTGATGCGGCCGCGTGTCAGGTCGTACGGCGACAACTCGACGCGGACGCGGTCACCTGGCAGGATCCGGATGAAATTCATCCGCAGCTTGCCGCTGATGTGGGCTAGCACCCGGTGGCCGTTCTCCAGCTCGACCGCGAACATGGTGTTCGGGAGCGGTTCGATGACCGTCCCCTCGACTTCGATCGCATCTCGCTTGGCCACAGTTCTACGTGCTTCCCTTTCTCACGCGGAGTGTCGGCCCGGACGGACCGACACACGAACGTGTAGCGTAGCAAACATGCTCGATCCCGGCAACCGTGTTCCTCAGGCGAGGGTCAAGATCTGCGGGCCGTCCTCGGTCACCGCGATTGAATGCTCGAAGTGGGCAGCCAATGAACCGTCCGCCGTCGCGACCGTCCAATCGTCGGACAGGATCCGGGTGTCGTAGTGACCGAGCGTGAACATCGGCTCGATCGCCAGGCACAGGCCGGGTTCCAGCTTGCGGCCGACGCGGCCGGTGCGGTAGTTGGGGACCTGCGGTTCCTCGTGCATGCTGGTCCCGATGCCGTGGCCAACGAACTGGCGGATGATCCCGAGGCCGGCCCGCGAGGCGACCGCCTGGACCGCGGCGGAGATGTCGTCGATGTGATTGCCTGGCACGGCCGCCGCGATGCCGGCAAGCATCGCCTCGCGCGTCAGATCGATCAGTTGGGCGACAGCCGGCGGCGGGTCGCCCACGTAAAAGGTGCGGGCGGCATCGCCGTGCCAGCCGTCCAGGATGGCCCCGGCATCAACGGACACGATCTGCCCGGCCCGGATCACGCGGTCGCCCGGGATGCCGTGGACGATCTCGTCGTCGATGGATATGCAGACACTGGCCGGGAATGGCCGCTTCGGGTTGATCCCCGGGTAACCCTTGAACGAGGGCGTCGCGCCGCACGCGCGGATGTGCGCCTCGGCGAGCGCATCGAGGTGCGCCGTGGAGACGCCGGGGCGGAGCTCGGCCTCGATCTTGTCGAGGACCTCGGCCACGACCCGGCCAGCCTGGCGCATGCGCTCGATCTCGGAGCGCGACTTGCGGGTGACCATCAGCTGGCCCCGGCCGGATCGTCGGCCAGCCCAGCCAGCAGGCTGTCGGTGACCTCGTCGATCGGGCGCAGACCGTCGATGACCCGCAGGACACGTGTCGACCGGTAGTAGTCGACGACGTCGCCCAGACTCTCAAGCTGCTGATCCAGCCGAGCGCGGATCGTCTCGGCACGATCGTCGGCGCGCTGGAGGAGCGGCGAACCATCGAGGTCGCACAGGCCGGGTTCCAGCGGCGGGTTGGTGTGCTCGTTGTAGACGTGGCCGGACCCGGCGCAGATCCAGCGGCCGGATAGCCGCCGGACGAGCTCGTCGATCGGCACCTCGATCTGGAGGGCGCGGTCCACCCGACTCCCACGATCGGCCAGCGCACGATCGAGCGCCTCCGCCTGCGGACGGTTGCGTGGGAAGCCGTCGAGGACAGCCCCGCCCCGCGCGTCTTGCATCTCGAGCCTGGCCAGAAGCATCTGGATCGTGATGTCATCCGGGACCAACTGGCCCCGCTCCATGTACCGTCGGGCCTCGAGGCCGATGGCCGAACCATCCCGAACGGCGGACCGGAACAGGTCGCCGGTCGAGATGTGCGGCACTCCGAGTCCCTGAGTCAGGATCGCGGACTGAGTTCCCTTGCCGGCACCCGGGGCCCCGAGCAGCACGACGACCGTCATCGAACCCAGGCGCGCACCCGAGCGTGCGTGAGCGCCCGCGCGAAGGCGGCAACACCCGGATGGGCCGCCAGGTCCGTCGACCTCACCGGATGAAGCCCTCGTAGTTGCGCATCATCAACTGCGCCTCGATCTGCTTCATGGTCTCGACGACCACCGACACGACGATGAGCAGGCTCGTTCCGCCCAGGCCGAACGTCGCGAGGTCCGGAACGAGCAGTCCGACGACCAACGGCGAGACCGCCACGATGGCGAGGAAGAGGGCACCGGCGAACGTGATTCGGCTCACCACGCGGCGGAGATAGTCCTCCGTCGGGCGACCCGGCCTGATGCCCGGGATGAACCCGCCGTTCTTGCGGAGCTGCTCGGCCGTCTCGTCCGGCTTGAACGTGAAGGCCGTGTAGAAGTACGTGAACCCTATCGTCAGGAGGAAGTACAGGACGACGTAGAGCGGCGAACGCGAGTCGAACAGGCTGACGATCCCGGTCGCGACGTCCTTGATGATCAGGATGTCCGAGGTCGTGAAGTAGGACGCGAGCTGCTGCGGGAAGAGCAGGATGCTCACCGCGAAGATGATCGGGATGACGCCCGCCTGGTTGACACGCAGCGGCAGGAAGGTCTGGCCGCCCGAATACATCCGCCGGCCGCGGACGCGGCTGGCGTACTGGATCGGGATCCGGCGCTGGCCTTCCTGGATGTAGATGATCACCGAGACCGCCGCGACGGCGACGGCCGCGAAGGCGACCAGCACGGTGATGTTCGGGTTGGTGATGAAGGCGCTGATCGCTCCGGGCGCCTGGCTGACGATACCGGCGAAGATGATGAAGCTGATGCCGTTGCCGATACCACGCTCAGTGATCAGCTCGCCGACCCACATGAGGGCGATGGCACCGGCCGTCAGGGTGACCATCTGGGTCAGCGTCGTGAAGCTGGCCAGGTCGAACGTGCCGGTCAGGACGCCCTGCGAGTTGAGCAGAGCGAGCACACCGTACGACTGCAGGACGGCCATCGGGACAGTCAAGTAGCGGGTGTACTGGTTGATCTTGTTGCGGCCGTACTCCCCTTCCCGGCTGAGCGCCTGGAGGGAGGGCACGACGCCGCTCATCAACTGCATGATGATCGACGAGTTGATGTACGGGTTCATGCCCAGGGCCACGATGGAGAAGTTCGATAATCCGCCGCCGGAGAAGAGGTCGAGCAGGCTGATCAGCGCGTTCCCGCTGACGAAGTCCTGGAGCTGCTCCCTGTCGATACCCGGCACGGGTACCGATGCGAGCAGCCTGAAGACGATCAGCAGGCCCAGGACATACAGGATCCGGCGCCGGATATCCGGTGCCCGAAAGGCGTTAAGGAGCGATTCGAACACGGGTTAGACGTCGTCGCTGGATGGCGTTTCAGTTTCGGCAGCCGATGTCGGCTCGTCGCCGGCACCGAGGGGTTCGTCGGTGGCGGTAGCCTCCGGTTCCCCGGCGGGAGCGGGTTCGGTCGGCCCGGTCGCCTTGCTTCGCCTGGCGCGTTTCGCCGGCGCGGCGGGTGCTTCGGGTGCGACGCCAAGCGCAGGCAGACGCCCAGTGGGGACCTCGAGGACGTTGACACTGCCGCCGGCTGCCTCGATCTTCGCGCGCGCCGAGGCCGTGAAGGCGTCGGCGACCACGAAAAGCGAGACGGTCAGGTCGCCGGCGCCCAGGATCTTGAGCGGCTTGTTGAGCGTTCGGACCAGCCCGGTGGCGCGCAGGATATCCTGGTTGATCGTGATCGGACCGGCCTTGACGCGACCCTTGGACGGCGCTTCGACCTCGAAGGCGCCTGCTTCCGCGAGCGCGCCGATGGCCCCGATGTTCACGACCTCGTACTCGATCCTGAAGCGGTTCTTGAAGCCACGCAACTTGGGGATGCGCATGTGCAGTGGCGTCTGGCCGCCCTCGAACCAGGGTGGGATGGAGCCGCCGGCGCGGGCCTTCTGGCCCTTCGTGCCGCGGCCTGCGGTCTTGCCCTTGCCGGCGGCGATGCCGCGGCCGACCCGGATGCGGTCCTTGCGCGACCCCTCGGCGGGCTGGAGGTCGTGGAGTTTCATGCCTTCTCCCCGGTATCCGTGTCGGCGATCTCCTCGACGGTCACCAGGAACCGCACCTGACGGACCATGCCGCGGGTTGCCGGGTTGTCGGTGATCGTGCGGGAGGTGCCGATCCCGTGCAGGCCGAGCGCGCGGATGGTGGCCCGATTGCGCGCGATGTGACTGATGGTGCTTCTCACCTGAGTCACCTTGAACTTAGCGGCCACTGGGAACCTCCGCGACCGGCGCCGGCTGGCCGGCGATCCGGCTGGTCAGCTTGATGCCACGGCGGGCGCCGAGCTCTTCGGCTGAATGCAGGCTGCGCAGCGCTTCGATCGTCGCCCGGGTCACGTTCACCGGGTTGGTCGAGCCATGGATCTTGGACAGGATGTCGCGCACGCCGACCGCCTCGAGGACTGCACGGACGGAGCCGCCGGCGATGACGCCGGTGCCCTGCGAGGCAGGCTTCAGGAGGACGCTGCTCGCGCCGTAGACGACCTGGACCTCGTGGGGGATGGTGGTCCCGACCATGGGGATCCGGATGAGGTTCTTCTTGGCGTCCTCGACGCCCTTGCGGATGGATTCCGGCACTTCGCCGGCCTTGCCCAGCCCGACCCCGACGTGGCCCGCGCCGTCACCGACGACGACGACCGCGCTGAAGCTGAACCGCCGGCCGCCCTTGACGACCTTGGCGACTCGATTGATCTGGACGACACGCTCCTCGAGCGCAAGCTTGTTAGGGTCGATCCGTGCCACGGTGGCTCCTTCCGATCAGAACTCGAGGCCGGCTTCGCGGGCGGCATCGGCGAGCGACTTGATCCGCCCGTGGTACCGGAACCCGGCTCGATCGAAGACGACGCGCTCGACACCAGCGGCTTTGGCCCGCTCGGCGACCAGGCGACCGACGACAGCAGCCTCCTCCGACTTGGTCGAGGTGGAGCCCTTCAGCTCCTTCTCGACGGTCGAGGCGGCGGCGAGCGTCCGCCCGGACGTATCGTCGATGACCTGCGCGTAGATGTGGTTGAGGCTGCGGAAGACCGCGAGACGCGGCCGCGCATCCGTACCCGCCAAATGGAGGCGGATCCGTTGGTGGCGCTTGCGTCGGGCGGCGCCGCGGGAGGCGACCTGCGTCATCGTGTTCGTTCCTTGTCCATCACGGGGTTACTTCTTGCCACCGATCTTGCCAGCCTTGCCGGCCTTGCGGCGGATGACCTCTCCGGCGTAGCGCACGCCCTTGCCCTTGTAGGGCTCCGGCTTGCGGGTGGCGCGGACCTTGGCGGCGATCTGACCCACGAGCTCCTTGTCGATGCCGACGACCGCCAGACGGGTCGGGTTCTCCACTTCGAACGAGATACCCTCGGGAGGGTTGATCTCGATCGGGTGGCTGTAGCCCAGGTTGAGGGTCAGCTTGCGACCGACCAGCGCGGCACGATAACCGACACCGGTGATCTCGATGCCCTTCCGATAGCCGTCGGTCACACCCACGACCATATTGTTCACGAGAGTCCGAGTGAGGCCGTGGAGCTGCTTGTGGGTCTTCTGTTCCGTCGGCCGGGTGACGACCAGGGTGGCGTCCTCACGGCTGACGGTCATGTCCGGGTGGAGCGAGCGGCTCAAGGTGCCCCTGGGGCCCTTGACCGTCACGTTCCGGCCGTCGATTGTCACGTCGACCGTCGATGGGACCGGGATGGGAAGGCGTCCGATTCGCGACATATCGTCCTGCCTACCAGACGAACGCGAGGACTTCGCCGCCCAGCTGCGCCTGACGCGCCTGCTGGCCGGTCATGATCCCCTGGCTCGTGCTGACGATGACGATGCCGAGGCCGCCAAGGACTCGCGGGATGTCCGTCTTGCGCGCGTAGACACGCAAGCCGGGCTTGCTGATCCGCTTGAGGCCCGAGACGACCGGGACCTTGCCTTCGACGTACTTGAGGGTGATACGCAGGATGGCAGTCGGACCGTCCTGCTCCTCGCTGACCTCGGCGATGAAGCCTTCGTCCTTGAGGATGCGGGCGATCTCGCGCTTGGTCCGGGACGCGGGGACGACCACATCGGTGTGGCGTGCGCGTGAAGCGTTCCGGACACGCGTGAGCATGTCCGCGATCGGGTCGGATATGTTCATCGGTTTCCTACCAGCTCGACTTGGTGACGCCCGGCAGCTCGCCCAGGAGCGCGCGCTCCCGGAAGCAGATGCGGCAGAGCGCGAACCGTCGGATGAAAGCCCGCGGCCGTCCGCACACGGTGCAGCGGTGATACCCGCGCACCTTGAACTTCGGGGTCCGCCGTGCCTTGACGACTAGCGATTTCTTGGCCATGTGTCTCCCTCCCCGCGCCTACGAGGCGAAGGGCATGCCGAGGAGTTCGAGAAGCTTCTTCGATTCCTCGTCGGTCTTCGCCGTCGTCACGATGCTGATCTCCAGCCCGCGTAGACGGTCCACCTTGTCGTAGTCGATCTCCGGGAATGCGAGCTGCTCCCGCAGACCCAGTGTGTAGTTGCCCCGCCCATCGAACGACTTGCCGGGGGTGCCCCGGAAGTCCCGGATGCGCGGCAGGGCGAGTGTCGTGAAGCGATCCATGAAGTCCCACATCCGCTCGCCGCGGAGTGTCACCTTGGCCCCGATCGAGTTACCCGTCCGAACGCGGAACTGGGCGATCGAGCGCTTGGCCTTGGTCACGATCGGCTTCTGGCCGGTGATGATGGTCAGGTCGCGGAGGGCCGCATCGAGCGCCTTTGCGTTCGTCAGCGCCTCGCCGAGACCGATATTGATGACGATCTTCGTGAGCCGCGGCACCTGCATCGGATTGGCGTACTCGAACTGCTTGTTGAGCGCCGGCGCGATCTCGGCAACGTAGCGAGCCTGGAGTCGGCTGGTCATGCCGTCACCTGCAGCTGCTGGCTGCAGTGCCGGCAGACGCGGACGCGGCGCCCGGTCTCGAGCGTGGCATGTGCGATACGGGTCGGCTTGTGACAGGCGGGGCAAACGACCATGACCCGGCTTACCGGCAGCGGCTGGGCGATCTCAAGGATGCCGCCCTGCTGCATCTTTGGGACCCGGTCGTTGGCGCCGGTCGACTGACGCGGCTTGGTATGGCGCTTGGCGATGTTCAGGCCCTCGACGACGACGCTCACACCACCGGCCGACGAGCCGCGTCGGAAGACGCTCCGCGCGGCACTCGGAGCGGGTCGGCGGCGGATCACCCGCTCGACCGTCCCGCGCTTGCCGGCGTCCTTGCCCGCGAGAACGACGACGGTGTCGCCCTTGCGGATCTCGGGCACCTTGGGGCTGCGCGGCGGCACGATCCGGACGGCCATCACAGCACCTCCGGGGCGAGCGACACGATCTTCATGTAGTTCCGATCGCGCAGTTCGCGGGCGACCGGGCCGAAGATGCGCGTGCCACGCGGGTTGCCCTGGTTGTTGATGAGGACCGCCGCGTTCTCGTCGAAGCGGATATAGCTGCCATCGGGTCGGCCGTACTCCTTCGCCGTCCGGACGATGACCGCGCGGACGACGTCACCCTTCTTGACCGCGGCATTGGGAATGGCCTGCTTGACGCTGGCGATGATGACATCGCCAACACCGGCTTCAGTCTTGAGCGAGCGACCGATCACCCGGATGCACTGGATCATCCGGGCGCCGGTGTTGTCGGCGACCTTCAAACGGGTCTGGGACTGGATCACGAGGCAGCCTCCTCGCCGGCCGGCGTCGCGTCGTCATCGGCGCCATGCGAGCGACCCGGATGGGCAGCCGAATGGATCGCCTCGGTCGTCGCGGACTCGTCCGCCACGACCTCACCCGGCAGCGCGTGATCACCAACGCGCTGGACGACGGACACCAGACGCCAGCGCTTCGTGGCCGACAGCGGGCGCGACTCCTCGATCAGGACCGTATCGCCGATGCGAGCCTCGTTGGCTTCGTCGTGGGCCTTGAACTTCGTGGTCAAGCGGATGACCCGCTTGTAGAGTCGATGGCGCGCCAGGCGCTCGACGGACACGACGATCGTCTTGTCCATCCGGTCGCTCACGACGCGGCCGACCTTGGTCTTCCGCTTGCTTTGCACCTGAGTTTCTGCTCCTGTCATCGCGTGATCTCCCTCACGCCGGCCGGCCGAGCGTGCGCTCGCGTTGGACGGTCAGGATCCGCGCGATCGTTCGCCGCGTCTGCGGGATGGTGCTGTAGTCCTTCAATTGACGGGTCGACAGCGCAAAGCGCGCTCCCCACAGGTCCTGCTTTGCCTCCCGCAGGGCGTCCTCGAGCTCCGGGTCGGACAGTTGGCGAACCTTCTCGATATCCATCAGCTCGCCTCCTTCGCCGACTCACGGACGACGACCCGTGTGGCCACCGGCAGCTTGTGACTGGCCAGACGCATGGCCTCGATCGCCGACTCGTGATCCACACCAGCCATCTCGAAGAGGATGCGACCGGGCTTGACGACTGCGACCCAATGATCCGGGGCACCCTTGCCGGAACCCATCCGCGTTTCGGCGGGCTTCTTGGTCGCGGGCTTGTCCGGGAAGATCCGGATCCAGATCTTGCCGCCGCGCTTGACCGATCGGGTCATGGCGCGTCGGGCGGCCTCGATCTGGCGGCTGGTGATCCAGGCCGGTTCCTGCGTGGCCAGTCCATACTCGCCAAAGGCGACCGTGTGGCCACCCTTGGCCATACCGGACATCCGGCCGCGCATGACTTTGCGGTGCTTGACACGCTTGGGCATCAACATCGGTCAGACTCCCGTCCCGGCCTGAACCGGGACGCCGGCGTCGCGTGCGGCGCGCTCCGGCGTGATATCGCCACGGTAGATCCAGACCTTGACGCCGATGCGGCCATAGGTCGTGTGGGCGTGGACCTGGCCGTAGCTGATGTCGGCACGGAGCGTGCCAAGCGGGATGCGGCCTTCCTTGTCCCACTCCCGGCGGCCCATCTCGGAACCGCCCAGGCGCCCGGCGACGGCGATCTTGACACCCTTGGCGCCCGCCTTCATGGACCGCTGGATGGCCTGCTTCATCGCCTTCTTGAAGGCGATGCGGCGGCTGAGCTGACCGGCGATGTTCATCGCCACCAGATAGGCGTCGAGCTCTGGCTGGCGGATCTCCTTGATCTCCAGCTTGACCTTGCGGGTGGTCAGCACGCCGATCTGCTGGCGAAGGACCTCCACGTTGGCCCCACCCTTGCCGATGACGATGCCCGGCTTGGCGGTGTGGATGGTGACCGTCACATGATTGATGCCGCGCTCGATCTCGACGCCACTCACGCTGGCGTTGGCCAGCCGCTTGTCGATGAGGGCGCGGATCTTGATGTCCTCCTGGAGGGAGGCCGTGTATTCCTTCTTATCGGCGTACCACTTCGCGGTCCAGGTGCGCGAAACACCCAGGCGGAAGCCGTACGGATGGACCTTATGTCCCATATCAGGCCTCCTGGTCCGCGACGACGATCGTGATGTGGGTCATTGGCTTGTGGATGGCGAATGCCCGACCCTGGGCCCGCGGCCGGAAACGCTTGATCGTCGGGCCCTCATTGGCGATGGCATCGACGATGGTCAGATCCTCGGCGGACAGGTTGTGGTTGTTCTCCGCGTTGGCCGTCGCGCTCTTGAGGACGCGGGCAACATCGGCAGCGGCCTTCTGCGGCATAAACCGCAGGATGGCGGCGGCCTCTTCGACCGGCTTGCCCTTGATCGCCTGGGTGACCAGGCGGGTCTTGCGGGTCGAGGCTCGGAGATACTTGGCGGTGGCAGATACGCGCACGGTCGGCCTCTACTTCAGCGCTGTCGATCGGTCGGTGTGTTTGCCGTGCCCGCGATAGTTGCGGGTAGGGCTGAACTCACCAAGCCGATGGCCGACCATGTTCTCGGTCACGTAGACCGGGATGTGCTTCTTGCCGTTATAGACCGCGATCGTGTGTCCGATGAATGTCGGAAAGATGACCGACGCACGGGACCACGACTTGACGACCTTCTTCTCGCTGCGCTTGTTCATATCCTCGATACGACCGAGGAGACGGGCCTCGACGAACGGGCCTTTCTTGATTGAACGAGACATCGACTCCTACCTCCCGGCTACTTGCGATGCCGCGATCGGACGATGAGCCGTCCGGTCGTCTTGGACCGCCGGGTGCGGTAGCCCATCGCGGGCTTGCCCCACGGGGTCTTGGGCGGCATCCCGGTCGGGGACTTGCCCTCGCCACCGCCATGCGGATGGTCACGCGGATTCATCGCGACGCCTCGGACCTCGGGCCGCTGGCCCATGTGTCGGGCACGACCGGCCTTGCCGAGGTTCTGGTTCTCGTGGTCGAGGTTGCTGACCTGGCCGACCGTGGCCATGCAGCGGAGAGGGACGCGACGCATCTCGCCCGACGGAAGTCGGACGGTGGCGTAGTCACCCTCCTTCGCCAGCAGCTGCGCCGAGACGCCCGCCGAGCGAACGATCTGGCCGCCCTTGCCGGGCACCAACTCGATGTTGTGGATGGTCGTGCCCAGCGGGATATTGGCGAGTGGCAGCGCGTTGCCGACGCGCGCCTCGGCATCCGAGCCGGCGACGACGATGTCGCCGACCTTCAGGCCGTGGGGCAGGAGCATGTAGCGCTTCTCGCCGTCCCGGTAGTGCAGGAGTCCGATGCGGGCCGAGCGGTTCGGGTCGTACTCGATCGTGGCCAGACGGGCCGGCACGCCGACCTTGTCACGCTTGAAGTCGATCCGGCGGTAGTGTTGCTTCTCGCCACCACCGCGGTGACGAACAGTCAGCCGACCCGCGTTGTTGCGCCCGGAGCCACGGATCTGTGGCTCGAGCAGGGGCTTGTGCGGCTCCTTGGTCGTGATCTCCTCGAAGGTCGAGCGAGTCATCTGCCGGAGTCCCGGTGAAGTGGCCTTGTAGCTGCGAAGCGGCATCTGTCAGACCCCCTCGAAGAACTCGATCTTCTGGCCAGGGGCCAGCGTCACGATCGCCTTGCGCCACGGCGTGGTGTGGCCGATGGTCTGCCCGCGGCGATTGCCGCGACGCTTCTCCTTGGCCTTCGTGGTCAGGACGTTGACCGCGATGACGGTCACGTTCTCCTTCTTGTAGAGCTCCTCGACGGCCGCCTTGATCTGGATCTTGTTGGCCCTGTCGTGGACGGCGAAGGTGTACTTGCCACGGCCCGACTCATCGATCGACTTCTCGCTGATGACCGGGCGAAGGATGATCTCCGGTGCAGTCAGGGCGCTCACGCGTAGACCTCCTGCATGCGGGCCAGAGACGGCTGCTCGATCAGGACGACGTCTGCATTGAGCAGATCGACGACGTTGAGCGAGTCGGCCAGGATGATCTCGACGGTCGGCAGGTTACGGGCCGACAGCTCCAGCTTCTCGTCACGCGCGGGGGCCACGACGAGGACGCGACCGGTCGCCTGGAGGGCATCCAACACGACGACCAGATCCTTGGTCCGGATCGCATCAAGGCCGAACGTGTCGATAATCTTGATGGCTTCGTCACCCAGTTTGGCCGTCAGTGCGCCGCGCAAGGCGAGGCGCTTCATCTTGCGCGGCAGGCGCTGTTCGTACGAGCGCGGATGCGGTCCGAAGACCACGCCACCACCACGGTAGTGCGGAGCGCTGACCGTGCCCTGGCGAGCGCGGCCGGTCCCCTTCTGGCGGTACGGCTTCTTGCCACCGCCGCGGACCTCGCCGCGGGTCTTCGTGTCGTGCGTGCCCGTTCGCCGTCCGGCGAGCTGCGCGGTCACGACCTGGTGGAGGACGGCGGCATTGATCGGCGCGGCGAACAGCACGTCACTGAGTTCCACGCTGCCGACCGTCTTGCCGGTCTTGTCATAAACATCGATCTGCGGCATCGTTCAGGCCTTCTTCACGAGGATCAGCCCGCCGCGCGCCCCGGGGAGACTCCCCTTGACCAGGAGCAGATTGCGATCCAGATCCGCCCGCACGACGCGGACCTTCTTGATCGTCACCCGTTCGTCGCCCATGTGGCCGGCCATCTTGAGCCCGCGGTAGACACGGCCGGGCGTGGTGCCCGGACCGATCGAACCGGGAGCCCGATGGTGATCGGAACCGTGGGTCGTGGGGCCGCGGTGGAAGTTGTGGCGCTTGATATGGCCGGCGAACCCCTTGCCCTTGGAGATGCCGGTCACGTCGACCAGGTCCCCGGCAGCGAACATGTCGGCCAAGGCGATGGTCTGGCCGACGGTCAGATCATCCACGCTGTCGACCCGGAACTCGCGGATGGTCGCCACCTTGGGCAGGTCCTTGAGCTGACCGGTATCCGGCTTGTTGAGTTTCTTGGACACTTCGGTCCCGATCTGCACGGCGGTATAGCCGTCCCGCTCAGGCGTGCGCAGGCGCGTCACGGTATTGGGCTCGATCGACAGCACCGAGACAGCCACCATCGTGCCGTCGGCCTGGAATACCTGAGTCATGCCGACCTTGCGGCCGATCAATCCGATAGTCATCGCACTGTCACATCTTGATCTCGATGTCGACGCCCGCTGCCAGCGAGAGTCGCATCAGGGCGTCCACGGTCTTGGACGAGGGGTCGAGGATGTCAACGAGCCGCTTGTGGGTGCGGATCTCGAACTGCTCTCGGCTGTCCTTGTCGATGAACGGAGAACGCAGGACGGTGAACTTCTCGATCCGGGTCGGGAGCGGGACGGGACCGACCACGTCGGCGCCCGTCCGCTGGGCCGTCTCCACGATCTGAGCCGCCGACTGGTCCAGCAGTCGGTGGTCATAAGCCTTGAGGCGGATCCTGATCCGCTGCTTCGCCATCTCGCCCTACTCGGTGATCGTGACGATGGCGCCGGCGCCGACGGTCCGGCCACCCTCGCGGATGGCGAAGCGCTGGCCGACTTCGATGGCGATCGGGGTGATGAGCTCGACGCTCATCTCGACGTTGTCGCCGGGCATGATCATCTCGGCCCCCTCGGGCAGGCCGATCGCCCCGGTCACATCGGTCGTGCGCAGGTAGAACTGCGGCCGATAGCCGTTGTAGAAGGGGGTATGGCGGCCGCCCTCCTCCTTGGTCAGGACGTAGACCTGGGCGGTGAACTTCGTGTGCGGCTTGATCGAACCCGGCTTGGCGAGGACCTGGCCGCGCTCGATCTCCTCGCGCTCGATGCCCCGGATGAGGCAGCCCACGTTGTCCCCGGCCCGCCCCTCGTCGAGCAGCTTCTTGAACATCTCGACGCCGGTCACGACGATCTTGCGGGTCGCCTTGACGCCGATGAGCTCGACCTCGTCGCCGACCTTGACGATGCCGCGCTCGATCCGCCCGGTGGCGACCGTGCCGCGGCCCTTGATCCCGAAGACGTCCTCGACCGGCATGAGGAACGGCTTGTCGATCGCCCGATCGGGGGTCGGGATGTAGCTGTCGACCGCGTCCATCAGCGCCTTGATCGAGGCGTAGGCCGGATCGTTCGGGTCGTCCTTGGCCTCGAGCGCCTTGAGCGCGGAGCCGCGCACGAACGGGATGTCGTCACCCGGGAACTGGTACTTCGACAGGAGCTCGCGGACCTCGAGCTCGACGAGGTCGAGGAGCTCCTCGTCGTCGACCATGTCGACCTTGTTCAGGAAGACGACGATGTACGGGACCTCCACCTGGCGGGCGAGCAGGATGTGCTCGCGGGTCTGGGGCATCGGCCCATCGGTCGCGGCCACGACGAGGATCGCCCCGTCCATCTGGGCGGCGCCGGTGATCATGTTCTTGATGTAGTCGGCATGGCCCGGGCAGTCGACGTGGGCGTAGTGGCGGGCGGTCGTCTCGTACTCGACGTGGGCGATCGCGATGGTGATCCCGCGCTCGCGCTCCTCGGGCGCGTTGTCGATCGTCTCGAAGGCGCGGTACTCCGCTCCACCCTTCAGGGCGAGGTACTTGGTGATCGCCGCGGTCAGGCTCGTCTTGCCATGGTCGATGTGGCCGATCGTGCCGACGTTGACGTGGGGCTTGGTGCGCTCGAACTTCTTCTTGGCCATGGTGTCTGCTCCCTGGCTCCTGCTAGACCTTGGACTTCTGGACGAGTTCGGATGCCAGGTTGCCCGGCACCTCGGCGTAGTGGCTGAACTCCATCGAGGAGGTTGCGCGGCCCTGCGACATGCTGCGCAGGTCCGTCACGTACCCGAACATCTGGGCGAGCGGGACGAACGCGCGCACGACCTGGGTCGTGCCACGTCCCTCCATCCCCTCGATCTGCCCCCGGCGACTGTTGAGGTCGCCGATGACGTCGCCCATGCATGCTTCAGGCATGAGCACTTCCACCTTCATGATCGGCTCCAGGATGGCCGGATCAGCCTTGCTGAAGGCGTCCTTGATGGCCATGGAGCCAGCGATCTTGAAGGCCATCTCCGACGAGTCGACATCGTGAAACGATCCGTCGATGAGGGTCACCTTGACATCGACCACCGGGAAGCCGGCGAAGATACCCGTCTGGAGCGCCTCGCGGATGCCCTGGTCGACCGGCTTGATGTACTCGCGCGGGATGGTCCCGCCGACGATCTTGTCGATGAACTCGTAGCCGGCGCCCTTCTCGGCGGGCTCGAGCTTGATGACGGCATGGCCGTACTGGCCCTTGCCGCCGGTCTGGCGGACGAACCGTCCGTTGCCCTGAGCCGCGCGCCGGACCGTTTCACGGTAGGAGACCTGCGGCTTGCCGATGTTGGCGGCGACCTTGAACTCGCGGATCATCCGGTCGACGAGAACGTCGAGGTGCAGCTCCCCCATCCCGGCGATCAGTGTCTCCGACGTTTCGGGGTCGGTCTTGACCCGGAACGTCGGATCCTCTTCCGACAGTCGCTGCAGGGCGATCGCGAGCTTGTCCTGGTCCGCCTTCGTCTTCGGCTCGATCTTCACCTCGATGACAGGATCCGGGAACGTCATCGATTCGAGGATCACCTGGTGATCTGGATCAGTCAGGGTGTCACCGGTGAAGGTGTCCTTGAGGCCGACGGCCGCGGCGATGTCGCCGGCGTAGACCTCGTCGATCTCCTCACGGTGGTTCGCGTGCATCTGGAGCAGGCGCCCGATCCGCTCCTTCTTGCCCTTGGTCGGGTTCATCACATACGACCCGGCCTTGAGTGTGCCGGAGTACACCCGGAAGAAGGCGAGCTTGCCGACGAACGGATCGGCGGCGATCTTGAAGGCCAGCGCACTGAACGGCTCGCTGTCGCTGGGCGTGCGGATGATCTCGCCACCCGTCTTGGGGTCGACGCCGATCATCGGTGGGACGTCCAGCGGCGATGGGAGGTAGTCCACGACAGCGTCGAGCATCTTCTGGATGCCCTTGTTCTTGAGTGCCGAGCCAGTCACGACCGGGATGATCCGGGAAGTCAGGGTCCCAAGACGCAGGCCGCGCTTGATCTCAGCCACCGTGAACTCTTCGCCTTCGAGGTACTTGTGGGTCAGCTCGTCGTCCATCTCGGCGACCGCGTCGATGAGGGTCCGACGATGCTTGGTCGCCTCGGCCAGGAGGTCGGCCGGGATATCGATCACGTCGATGTCGTTGCCGAGATCGTCGAGGTAGTAGACGGCTTTCATCTCGACCAGGTCGATGACGCCCTGGAACTTGTCCTCGTGACCGATCGGGATCTGGATCGGCACCGCGTTCGCGCCCAGGCGGTCCTTGATCGAGTCGACGCAGCGCCAGAAGTCGGCACCGGTCCGATCGAGCTTGTTGATGAAGCAGAAACGCGGCACGCCATAACGGTCGGCCTGACGCCAGACCGTCTCCGACTGCGGCTCCACACCGGCCACCCCATCGAACACGACGACCGCGCCATCGAGTACACGAAGGCTTCGCTCCACCTCGACCGTGAAGTCCACGTGCCCGGGCGTATCGATGATATTGATGCGGTGGTCGTCCCAGAACGCCGTCGTGGCGGCGGCCGTGATGGTGATACCCCGTTCCTGTTCCTGGGGCATCCAGTCCATGGTGGCCGCGCCCTCATGGACCTCACCGAGCTTGTAGATCTTCTTGGTATAGAAGAGGATCCGCTCGGTGACGGTGGTCTTGCCGGCGTCGATATGCGCGATGATTCCGATGTTCCGCGTTCGTGCGAGCGGAACCTGTCGTGGCACGGTTTGTCTACGCTCCCGGTTCTACCACTTGAAATGGCTGAAGGCCCGGTTGGCCTCCGCCATCTTGTGCGTGTCTTCGCGACGCTTGACCGCCGAGCCGAGGCCATTCATGGCATCGACGAGTTCGGAGGCGAGCTTCTCGCTCATGCTCTTGCCGTTTCGCTTGCGTGCCGCCTGGACGAGCCAACGGACGCCGAGCGACATGCGCCGGTCACCGCGGATCTCCACCGGCACCTGGTATGTGGCGCCACCGACACGACGCGGCTTGACTTCGATGATAGGGGTGGCGTTGCGCATGGCCGCCTCGAGGATCTCGAGGCCGGGCCGGCTCGCCTGCGCCTCGGCCCGGGCAAGGGCCTGACGCAGGATGCGCTCGGCCAGGTTCTGCTTGCCACCCTTCATGAGCTTTGCGGAGAAGCGCGCGGTCGTGCGGTTCGTCGGTACGGTCTCGTACTTGCTCTTGCGCGGGATGCTGGTACGGCGCGGCATCTAGCGCGCGCCCGGCTTGCTGGTGGCCTTGGCGCCATACTTGCTGCGACCCTTCTTGCGGTCGCGCACACCGGCGGCGTCGAGGGTGCCACGGATGATGTGGTACTTCACCGACGGCAGGTCCTTGACCCGTCCGCCGCGCACCAGCACCACCGAGTGCTCCTGCAGGTTGTGGCCGATGCCCGGGATGTAGGCCGTGACCTCCATCTGGTTGGTCAGGCGGACGCGGGCGATCTTGCGCAGGGCGGAGTTCGGCTTCTTCGGCGTCATGGTTCGAACCTGGAGGCAGACCCCACGCTTCTGGGGGGCGCCCGGGATCGAGACCTGACGCTGCCGCAAGCTGTTCCAGTTCTTGCGCATGGCAGGCGCCTTGATCTTGGAGATCTTGCGCTTGCGCCCGTGGCGCACGAGCTGGCTGATCGTCGGCACGAAGACGCTACTCCTTTCAGTCGGTCAGGTTCAGACGGTCGTTACCGACCGGACCGGTCTCGTTGGTCGCCTGCCGGTTAGCTGGCGGGCGACGGACCGGGGTTGGATGGCGGTGGACGGGTCCCCGGCGAACAAGCCGAAGGCGGACCCCTCCCGAGGCCACGAAGGCGGAGTTTAGCAGCGGCCCGACGAGCGTGTCAAACGCTCGACGGGCCGTCGCGTGATGCTAGCGAGAGGCCTCCTCAGCCCTTGTCGCCGGTCTCGGCGAGGACCTTCGCGTCCTCTATGAACGGGTTCACGAGGTCGTCGTCTCCGGCAGCGTCGGAAGCCTGGAAGGGATCGATCCCATCCGTTTCGTCCTCCCCTGCCCCGGCGATGGTGGCCGCCAGCGCCAGGCCGGCTGCCTCTTCGTCGGGAGCCCGGGTCTCGCCGTCCTCCAGGAACGGGTTGAACTCGCTGCCAAGGTCTTCGAGCGCTTCGCCGGCGAGTGCCTCGAGGGCTGCTCGACGGTCGCGCGCCCGGCGGGCCACCACATTGGCCGGCGCACCCGTCCCGGCCGGGATGAGCTTGCCGATGATGACGTTTTCCTTGAGTCCGATGAGGTGGTCCTTGGCGCCGTTGATGGCAGCCTCGGTGAGCACCCGCGTGGTCTCCTGGAACGACGCCGCGGCGAGGAAGCTGGAGGTGTTGAGGGAGGCCTTGGTCACGCCCAGCAGGACGGTCTGGGCCGTTGCCGGCTCGCCACCTTCCGCCAGGACGCGGTTGTTGTGCTCCTCGAATTCGAGCCTGTCGACGAGCTCGGTCGGCAGCAGGTCGACGTCACCCGGCTGATCGATGCGGACCTTGCGGAGCATCTGCCGAACGATGATCTCGATGTGCTTGTCGTTGATCGTGACGCCCTGGCTCTTGTAGACCTTCTGGACTTCCTTGACGAGGTACCGCTGGACCGCGTCCTTGCCCCGGGTCTCCAGGTATTCCTGCGGGTTGATGGGACCATCGGTGATCGCGTCACCGGCGCGGATCTCGGCGCCATTCTCGACGAGGATCTTGGCGTTGTGCGGGATGAGGTACTCGCGCTCGACGATATCCTCGGCCCGAACGATCAGGCCTTCGTCGGCCTTGACCAGAAAGCCCCTGACCGGTGCCGCGACGTCCGTCGTCACGCCGTCAACCTCCGTCCGGGCGATGACCTGGCCCATCTCGACCAGGTCCCCTGGCGCTGCCAGCAATTCCGCACCGTGCGGCTGGACGATCGCGGTGTCGTAGCTCTCTCGCGAGACGACCTTGACCTTCGTCGGGCCGTCGCCGCGGATGATCTCGACGAGTCCGTCGATATGGCTGATCTCGGCCTTGCCCTTGGGGGTGCGTGCCTCGAACAGCTCCTCGACGCGCGGCAGGCCGGCGGTGATGTCAACGCCCGCGGCGACACCGCCCGTGTGGAACGTCCGCATGGTCAGCTGCGTGCCGGGCTCGCCGATGGACTGTGCCGCGATGATGCCGACAGCCTCGCCTGACCCGACCATGTGGCCGGTTGCGAGGTTACGGCCGTAGCACGCCCGGCAAACGCCATGGCGAGCCTCGCAGGTCAGCGGCGACCGAACGAGCACCTCGTCGACGCCGGCCGCATCGATGCGGGCCGCCGCGTCTTCCATGATCAACTCGCTGCGATCGACGAGGAGCGTCGGCTCCTTGCCCTTCCTGGATGCGACCCGCGGATCGGGCAGCGGCGCTGCCGCCAGCCGACCGACCAGACGCTTCTGAAAGGCGCCCTTCTCGCCGCTCGACTCGGCCCGGATGATCCAGCTGCCTTCCTGGGTGCCGCAGTCCTCCTCGCGGGTGATGACGTCCTGGGCGACATCGACCAGACGCCGGGTGAGATACCCGGAGTCGGCCGTGCGCAGGGCGGTATCGGCGAGGCCCTTGCGGGCGCCGTGGGTCGAGATGAAGTACTCGAGGACGGTCATGCCCTCGCGGAAGTTGCTCCGAACGGGCACGTCGATGATCCGACCCGACGGGTCGGCCATCAGGCCGCGCATGGCGCCGAGCTGGCCGATGTTGCCCTTATTTCCGCGGGCCCCGGAGGCGGTCATCATGACGACCGGCCCATTGGGATCGAGCGTCCGCATCATCTCGTCGGACATCAGCGAACTGGTCTCCTGCCACACCCCGACGACCTGCTCGTAGCGTTCGTCCTCCGTGATGAGGCCGCGCTGGAACTGGCGATCGATCGCGGCGACAGAGGCGTCGGCGGCTTCAAGGCGCGCCGGCTTGTCCTTCGGGATCTCGATGTCGAATATGCCGATGGTCATGCCGCTGCGCGTCGCGAACTCAAAGCCGACGCTCTTGATCCCATCGACGAGATGTACTGTCTCCTCCGGTCCAAGCTGGCGGTAGCAGACATCGACCAGGTCCTTGAGGTCGACCCGATGCATGACCGTGTCGTGGAAGCGCAGGGCGTCCGGCAGGATCTGGTTGAAGATGACCCGACCGATGGTCGTGCGGCGGCGCTCCAGTTTGAGCGACGCCGTCTCCGGGTCCCAGGCCCTGACTTCGACCTCGATGAGCTCGTGCAGAGTGGCGCCGGTCATCTCCCGCAGCTGGTAGCCCAGGATCGCCTCATCTTCCGAGGCGAACAGCCGGACGGGCTTGCCCTTGACCGGCTCCGTGTCCATCGTCAGGTAGTAGCAACCAAGGACCATGTCCTGGGTCGGTGCCACGACCGGGCTGCCGTCGGCGGGCGACAGCAGGTTGGTCGTGGACAGCATCATCGTCCGCGCTTCTTCCTGGGCGGCCGTCGACAGCGGCACGTGGACCGCCATCTGGTCGCCGTCGAAGTCGGCATTGAAGGCCGTGCAGACGAGCGGATGGATCTGGATCGCGGAGCCTTCCACGAGGACAGGTATGAATGCCTGGATGCCCAGGCGATGGAGCGTCGGGGCACGGTTCAGCAGGACCGGATGGTCCTTGATGACCTCTTCGAGGACGTCCCAGACTTCCGGCCGAACGCGCTCGACGATGCGCTTGGCGCTCTTGATGTTGTGGGCGAAGCCCTTCTCGACGAGCTGGCGCATGACGAAGGGCTTGAACAGCTCGAGCGCCATCTTCTTGGGCAGCCCGCATTGGTGGAGCTTGAGATCCGGGCCGACCACGATGACCGAGCGGCCCGAATAGTCCACGCGCTTGCCGAGCAGGTTCTGGCGGAACCGGCCCTGCTTGCCCTTGAGCATGTCGGACAGCGACTTGAGGCGATGGTTCCCACTACCGGCGATGGCCCGCCCGCGCCGCCCGTTGTCGATCAGCGCGTCGCACGCTTCCTGGAGCATCCGCTTCTCGTTGCGGATGATGATCTCCGGGGCGCCCAGCTCCAGTAGGCGCTTGAGCCGATTGTTGCGATTGATCACGCGCCGGTAAAGGTCGTTCAGGTCGGAGGTCGCGAAGCGGCCGCCGTCCAACTGGACCATCGGGCGCAGATCCGGCGGGATGACCGGCAGGACCGACAGGATCATCCAGTCCGGCCGCGTGCCGGAGCGACGGAACGCCTCGATCAGGCGCAGCCGCTTGATCGACTTCTTGCGGCGCTGACCGGCGCTGGTGCGCACCTCGATGTGGAGCGAGCGTGCCAGCTCCTCGAGATCCATCCGGCTGATGATCTCGCGAACCGCTTCCGCCCCCATGCCGGCCCCGAACACGCGGCCGCCCTTTGCGCCCGCGCCGTAGCGCTGGTCGAGATTGCGGTATTCCGTCTCGCCAAGCGTCTGCATCGGCTTGAGGGATTCGAGCTCGTCGCGCAACTTGCGCAGCTCATCCTTGGTGCCTTTGGCCTGCTCCTGGAGCTGCTCGCGCTCATGACGAAGCGCGTCCTCCATGCCGGCCCGCAGATCCTCGATCTTCTGCTCGACGGCGCGCGCCTCATCAGCCTCGCGCTGCTGCAGCTCGACGTTGACCTGCTCCGTGTAGTCGCCGACGACCTTGCGCAGTCGGGCCGTCGCCTCTTTGCCACCCTTGTCGCCGGCCGCCACGATCACCTCACCGGTCGGGGCGAAGGCGATCGTCTCCTCGGCGACCCCACTCTTGAGCTCGGCCAGCGCGGCCTGGGCCACCTGGGCGACCGCGGCGATCTCCTCGGTCTTTGACGCGCGCTGCGCCTCGAGGTCCGCCTTCGTGCGGGCCAGCTCGGCCGTCAGCTCGTCCTTGTTCTTGTTGAGCTCCGTGCGAAGCTCGTCCTCCAGCTCGGCCAGGCGCTGGCCGGCCTTGCCGCCGCGACCCTCGGCCTCGTCTTCGATGACCGCCAAGGCGCGCTTGCGTGCATCCTCGTCGACATGGGTGACGATGTACAGGGCGAAATAGAGGATCCGCTCAAGGTTGCGCGGGCTGATGTCGAGCAGGATCCCAAGGCGGCTGGGGGTGCCCTTGAAGTACCAGATGTGGCTGACCGGGCTGGCCAGCTGGATGTGGCCCATCCGCTCACGGCGGACCTTGGAGCGCGTGACCTCGACGCCGCACTTGTCGCAGATGATGCCCTTGTAGCGGATACGCTTGTACTTCCCGCAGTAGCACTCCCAGTCCTTGGTCGGACCGAAGATGCGCTCGTCGAACAGCCCGTCCTTCTCCGGCTTCAGGGTCCGGTAGTTGATGGTCTCGGGCTTGGTGACTTCGCCCTTCGACCATTCCCGGATCTGGTCCGGGCTGGCTAGCGAGATGCGGATCGAGCTGAAGTTATTGACTTCGAGCATGGTTCTCCTCCGCGCGACCGTCTGGCTCGGCGACGCGATGCGGATCGTGAGCGAGCGACTTCGTGTCTGCCATGACGCGACTTCGCGGTTGTCGGGTCGGGTTCAGTGTCAGAAGGTCAGTCCTCGAACCCAGCGAGATTGATCCCGCCGAGATCGGGCAAGCGGTACCCGGAAGCGTCGTCCTCGGCCAACGGGATCTCCTCATCGTTGTGATCGAGGATCTCGGCGTTGAGACCCAAACTGCGCAGTTCCTTGATGAGTACCTTGAAGGACTCCGGCACGCGCGGCGGCTGGATCTCCTCGCCCTTGACGATGGCCTCGTAGGTCTGGACCCGTCCGAGAACGTCGTCCGATTTGACCGTCAGCAGTTCCTGCAGGATGTTCGCGGCCCCGTAGGCCTCCAGTGCCCAGACCTCCATCTCGCCGAAGCGCTGGCCGCCGAACTGGGCCTTGCCACCGAGCGGCTGCTGGGTGATGAGGCTGTATGGGCCGGTCGAGCGGGCGTGGATCTTGTCCTCGACGAGGTGGTGGAGCTTGAGCATGTAGATGTAGCCGACCGTGATCGGCCGATCGAACAGCTCGCCGGTGCGTCCGTCGCGAAGCTCGATCTTGCCGTTCTCCGGCAGCGACATCGACTGGCCGTAGACCATGTGCCTGGCCGAACGCAGCTCGTCCTGGATGTCGTGCTCCGTCGCGCCGTCGAAGACCGCGGTGGCGGCCTTCTCGCCCTTCGCGTGCAACGCCCAGCCGAGATGTGTCTCGAGGATCTGGCCGATGTTCATCCGGCTCGGCACGCCGAGCGGGTTGAGGATGATATCGACCGGGGTCCCGTCGGGCAGGAACGGCATGTCCTCGGCTGGCAGGATCTTGGCGATGACGCCCTTGTTGCCGTGGCGGCCGGCCATCTTGTCGCCGACGCTGATCTTGCGCTTCTGGGCAACGGAGACCCGGACCAGACGGTTGACACCCGGTTGGAGGTCGTCATTGAGCTCACGTCGGAACTCGCGGACCTCGACGACCTTGCCACGCTCGCCGTGCGGAAGGCGCAGCGAGCTGTCCTTCACCTCGCGCGCCTTCTCACCGAAGATCGCACGCAGCAGGCGCTCCTCCGCGGTCAGCTCCGTCTCGCCCTTGGGCGTGATCTTGCCGACCAGGATGTCGCCCGGACGGAGCTCCGCACCGATGTACACGATGCCCTCTTCGTCGAGATCCTTGAGGGACTCCTCGCCGACGTTCGGGATATCGCGGGTGATCTCCTCGGGCCCGAGCTTGGTATCGCGCGACTCTATCTCGTGCTTCTCGATGTGGATGCTCGTGAACAGGTCATCGCGCACCAGCTTGTCGCTGATGACGATGGCGTCCTCGTAGTTGTAGCCCTCCCAGCTCATGAACGCCACGAGGATGTTGCGGCCGAGGGCCAGCTCACCCAGCTGGGTGGAGCTCGAGTCGGCCAGCGGCTGGCCGTCGGCGACGCGATCGCCGACGTTGACGATCGGTCGTTGGTTGATGCACGTGCCCTGGTTGCTGCGAACGAACTTGAGGAGCTTGTACTCGTCGAGTTCGCCAGCATCGGTCTCGATGTGGATCCGCACGGCGGTCACGCTCGTGACGAGGCCCCCACGCTTCGCGATCAGGACCTGCCCGGAATCGCGCGCGGCGCGTGCCTCCATGCCGGTCCCGACGATCGGCGATTCCGGCTCGAGGAGCGGCACGGCCTGACGCTGCATGTTCGAACCCATGAGGGCCCGGTTGGCATCGTCGTGTTCGAGGAACGGGATCAGGGCGGTGGCCACGGATACGACCTGCTTGGGCGACACGTCCATGTATTCGATCTGGTTGGCGCGCGCCTCCGGGAAAGTGTCGCGGTAACGCGACGGGATGCGGTCGGCGGTGAAGTGGCCCTCCTCGTCGAGCGGCGCGTTGGCCTGTGCGACGACGTGTTGCTCCTCTTCGTCGGCCGGCAGGTACTCGATCTCGTCGGTCACGACCGGGCGGATCGGGAACGCCCTGGCCTTCTGCTTCTTGAGCTCGGCGATCGCAGCGGCATCGAACGGCTCGCCGGCCTTGAGCACGACGGTGCCGCCCTTTGCCAGCAGGTCCGTCCCAGCCTCGAACGTGCCGAGGTCCGGGTCGTCCCAGCCGACGGTGCGCTTCACCTTCCGGTACGGCGTCTCGATGAAGCCGTAGCTGTTGATCCGGCCGTATGTCGCGAGCGATCCGATCAGGCCGATGTTCGGGCCTTCCGGCGTCTCGATCGGGCAGATCCGGCCGTAGTGACTGTGGTGGACATCCCGGACGTCGAAGCCCGCGCGCTCGCGCGACAGGCCGCCGGGTCCCAGCGCGGACAGGCGGCGCTTGCTCGTCAGTTCCGCCAGCGGGTTAGTCTGGTCCATGAACTGGCTGAGCTGGCTGCCACCGAAGAATTCCTTCATGGCGGCCACAGCGGGGCGGATGTTGATGAGCGCGTTTGGCGTCGCCTTGTCCAGCTCCTGGATGGTCATCCGCTCGCGGACGACCCGCTCCATGCGCAGGAGCCCGATTCGGAACGCGTTCTGGATCAGCTCGCCATTGGCCCGGATACGCCGATTGCCAAGGTGGTCGATGTCATCCTTGGGATGGAGTCCACGGTTGCACTCGATGAGGTGGCCGACGATGGCCGCGATGTCCTCGCGGGTGATCGTCCGACCTTCGCGCGGCAGCTCGACGCCGAGGCGCGTGGTGACCGGGTCCAGCTTCTTGTTGAACTTGTAACGGCCGACCCGGCCGAGGTCGTAGCGGCGGAAGTTGAAGAACAGGCTCTCGACCAGCTGGCGGGCATTGTCGCCGGTGGGCGGATCGCCCGGCCGCAGCTTCTTGTAGACCTCGATGAGGGCCTCCGCCTGCGTGCGGGTCAGGTCCTTGTCAAGGGTCGATGCGATGAACGGGTGCTCCGGGTCGATGTCGACCGAGGTGAACAGCGCGGCGATCTCGTCGTTCTGCTCGTAGCCGACGGCACGGAGCAGGGTCGTCGCCGCGATCTTGCGCTTGCGGTCCACCTTGACCCACAGCTGATCCAGCTTGTTGGTCTCGAACTCCAACCAGGCGCCGCGGTTCGGGATGACCTTGGCGCTAAACAGCATCCGGCCCGAAGCGGGGTCCTCGGTCTCGCTGTAGTAAACGCCTGGCGAGCGGACCAGCTGGCTGACGACGACGCGCTCGGCGCCGTTGATGACGAAGGTGCCCTGATCGGTCATCCACGGGTAGTCGCCCATGTAGACGCGCTGCCGCTGGATCTCGCCGGTCTCCTTGATGAGGAGTTCGACGTTGACGTAGAGCGGCTTGCTGAAGGTCAGGTCCTTGGTTCGACACTCCTCCTCGGAGTACTTCGGCGCGCCGAACTCATAGTCGAGGAACTGGAGCTCCATCACCTTGCCGGTGAAGTCCTTGATCGGGCTGATCTCGTCGAACAGTTCGCGCAATCCCTTTTCCACGAACCAGGCGAACGAGTCGAGCTGGAGTTCGATCAGGTTGGGGATCTCGAACTTCTCGTGACTGACGCCATCGACTTTCTTGTCGATGCGGGCGTACGAGATGCGACCCGAAGGCGTTCGGGCGCGCGTCGAAGTATCAGCAGACAGCATGAAGCACCACTCCTGGACGGAGGTAACAGAGGGAAAGAGAGGCCGCGCTCACAGACGGACTAGGATACCGCGATTCTCAGGCTTGTCAAACACCCCGCAACGTGCTAGGCGGGACCAGTGCCCTCGGGCCCGTCCCGCCTGGTCGTGCTGGGGCGACGCACGGATGCGCTGCCCCAGCACCGAGCTACTTGATCTCGACCTTGGCGCCCTGCTCCTCGAGCGCCGCCTTGATCTTGTCGGCTTCGGCCTTGGTCACGCCTTCCTTGACGGCCTTGGGCGACGCGTCGACGAGGTCCTTGGCCTCCTTGAGGCCAAGACCGGTCAGCTCGCGAACGACCTTGATGACCGGGATCTTGTTGGGGCCGACCTCGGTGAGAACGGCGGTGAACTCGGTCTGCTCCTCGACCACTACGGCCGTGGCCGCACCGTCGCCACCGCCGGCCGGGGCTGCCGCGGCCGCGGCCGGGGCTGCCGCGGTGACGCCATAGCGCTCCTCGAAACGCTTGATGAACTCGGACAGCTCGAGAACGGTCATCTTGTCGATCGCTTCGAGCAGATTGTCCTGGGTCAGGACTGCCATCGGTTGATCTCCTTGTGTGGTCTGTGTCTTTCGGCTCTTGGTGAAGGTGGGTCGCGCGCCCGATCAGGCCTGGGCGTTGGCCTTCTGATCGGCGACCTGCTGCAGGGCATAGCCCAGGTTCCGCAATGGAGCGGCGAACAAGCCGCCGAGCGTGCTGACCGGCGCCTGCATCACGCCTGCCAGCCTGGCCAGCAGGATGTCGCGCGACGGCAACGCGGCGAGCTTGGTGACGTCGTCCGCGCCGATGAAGCGACCGCCCAGCACGCCGCCCGTGATCCGGACGACCCGGGCATACGGCCGGGTCGCATCCAGGACTGCCTTGGCGGTCCCCGCCTCGTCGTTCCCGAACGCGATCGCGGTCGGGCCGGTCAGAAGCGGATTGAGGGCGCTGCCGACCGAATCTTGGGCCGCGATGCGCATCAGGCGGTTCTTGACGATCCGGTAATTCACGTCCTGCTTGCGCAGGGCGCGCCGGATCTCAGCGAGTTCCTTGACCTTGAGGCCGCGGTACTCGGAGACGATCAGCGTCCGAGCGTTGGCGAGTTCCTCGCGCAGCGCAGCGATCGTCTCTCGTTTGGCCTCTGTGGGCATGTGGCCCTCCTGTCCTTCGGCATGCGACCGGCATGCGGCGGTGGGAGCCCGATCGATTCGGGCGGCCCCTGCGACGTCCCTTGGTGCCCTTCCACGGAAGGGCACTCCAGCCCGCAGGGGCGCTGCCCACCCGAAGGTGGAGCGGCGCCGGTCTGCCTCGGCGTGCTCGCCGTCGTCCCCGGTCCCCAGGAGGACCGGTCCGATCCGGCGGATCAAGCCCCGACCGTCACCGACCCTTCAGGTCGGCGGCGGTCCGCGGGCGCAGGCTGTCTGCGGCGGTCCGTCGTGAGTCCGACGATCATCCACATGAAGCGGCTGCCCGTCGAACGGTATTCATGAAGTGGCGCACCTCTCGGTCGCCACACTGGCTGTTGGCCGGTTATGCCGGCCGTGATCGCGATCAGGCGGTCGCTGCCGCGAGGACACCCGGCACGTCGACCCGGATGCCCGGGCCCATGGTGCTGGCGATGGTCAGGCCCTTGATGTACTGGCCCTTGGACCCGGCCGGCTTCGCCCGGTTGACGGCATCGACG
>JBCLDE010000015.1:0-39428 GCA_038915165.1 Candidatus Limnocylindrales bacterium | reverse complement strand
CGCCAGCGGTTCGAGGCGGAATTCGACGATCGGCTCAGCCAGGTGTGGCTGCAGCTCGGCCTCCTGCGCCACCCGATCACGTTCCGGATCGACGAGGGCAAGCACCGCAATTTCGCGCTCTGGCTGATCCTCTCGATCCTGACCCTGGGGATCGGGTTCATCGTCTGGGACTACCGACTGCACTCCGACCCGGATCGGCTGTATCCGGAGTTCCACACGGTCGAGGACTCGTTTCTCCAGATCGCCCGCACCGCCTGAGGGTCCCGGCGCGGCCGGAAGTGGTGGTACCAGCGCCCCTCAACTCGAAGGCGGATCCCGCTTCGCGCACGATCGCCAGCTCACGGATGGGAGGGGATTGGAGCGGGAGACCGGATTCGAACCGGCGACATTCTGCTTGGGAACTGCGGTGGGCGTGCGGCGACCTCTACGCAAACCGAATGGGCGTTCGAATGAACATCTGGAGCCTACACCTCGAGGCGTGCCGGCGCAAGGGCTTGGGCAAGGGTCGCGTGCGGCCAACCCAACGCCGCGGCGCGGGTCGATTAGGCCGGAACGGCCGCTGTCGTCGAGAAGACGGAGCGGGCGCCCCTTGACAACCGCCCCTTGACAACCTATCGCAATAATGCGATGGTCCGCTCGTGTCGTGCAGAGTCCACTACTTCAAGACCTCCTCTGGACGAATGCCGGTAAAGGACTTCCTCGATGACATCAGGGATCGGAAGCACCTCGCGGCGCTGCTTGCCGATTTGAGTGTGTTGGCAGACGAGGGGCCTGTCTTGCCCTTCCCGCTCACCTCAAGCATCACCGCGTACCCAGGGTTGCGCGAACTACGAACCCGCCACGGTGGCGAGCAATACAGGATTATCTACACCATCGTCGGGGACAGGGTAGTCGCCCTTCACGCATTCAAGAAGACAGCAACTAGGCAGAGCCGTCGGGAGTATCAGACTGCGGCCGATAGGGCAAGGAGCCTCCGATGAACACATCCAATCGCACCACAAGTGGCGGGTCTGTCGGTACAGACTTCCGCGACGACCTTGAGCGCAGGATCACGGCTGATCCAAGCTTGGCTGCCGACTATCGCGCGGCCCGTCAGCGCGCCGGACTTGGACTGCGGATTGCACGTCTTCGGCACGAGCGCGGCTTGAGCCAAGCGGAACTGGCTGGTCGAGTGAACACGAGCCAATCCGTGATCTCTCGCTACGAAGCCGCGGACTATGACAACTACAGCCTCGAGACTCTTCGAAGGCTTGCCGATGCGCTGGGGGCGGATTTGAGGATTGAGCTCCTCGAAAAGGCCGAGATTCCGACGTAGGATGGCGCGCCCTTGGCCCCCAAATCCCTATGACTTTTCGACTCCCGCCGGCGCCAGGCGACGGACTATTCGTTGGGCGGGGCGCCCAAGTGGCGGCGATTGAACGATTTGTCGAGTCGATCGGGGAGGCACGGGCTGCGCACCTTCTGGTGCACGGGCGCCGAGGCATAGGCAAGACGAGGGCGGATTCAATCGGTCGTCGCAACACCAATTCACGCTCGCAGCGACATTCTGCTGAAGTCGGGGAGGGGAGAAGTGGAGCGGGAGACCGGATTCGAACCGGCGACATTCTGCTTGGGAAGCAGACACTCTGCCAACTGAGTTACTCCCGCTCGGGAGGCGACGGGCCGAAGCCGCGCGGCGACGGGATTGTAGCGCGCGGCCCGAGTTGTGCTCACCCCGGCAACGGGAACCGATCACCCGTCGCGAGCCATCGGTGACGACCGACCGATTCACGCCTGCTCGGCGAGCGGCATCTCGTCTCGGCGGCTCGTGGCAAGAGCGACGGCGCCCGGCACCCCGAAGCGGACTGGGTCGAACTCCGTCGGGATCCACGGCTCCCGGCCGAGGATGAGGTCTGCGATCAGGCGAGCGGACGCAGGACCGGTGGAGATCCCCCACGGGCCGTGGCCGGCGCAGACGTACAGGTTCCGTCGGCCGGGGACGCGCCCGATCAGAGGCCGGCCGTCGACGCTCTGCGGCCGGGCGCAAGCCCGGACCCCGCGGATCGGGGCGTCGGCCACGGCCGGCACGAAGCGGGTCGCTCCGAGGAGGATCGGCTCCATCCAGGCATTCGGGTCCGGCTCGCGCTCAAGGAACGTCGAACCCACGGCACTGGAACCGGGCAGCGGCACGAGACTGAACTCGACGCCGTGGCCGCCGGGCACTTCGGCCGCCTCGCCCGCCTCGCCCGCCTCGGCCGCCTCGCCCGCGTCGCTCGGTATCTCCATCGAGGCGTCGATCCCCGCCTCCTCCAGGACGTGCCTCGGTGGGGTGGCCAGCTCCGCCTCCACGACCACGCCCCACCGGGGCCGGATCGGCGCCCAGCGACCGGTCGGATCGATCAGGGCAGGCGTCCACGGACCCGCGGCGACGAGGACGGCCCCTGCGGGCAGCAGCCGTCCATCCACGCGGACGCCGGTCACCGCGTCGCCGTCGATCTCGAGGACCGCTGTGTGGCCCTGGCGCAGCTCTGCGCCGCGCGACTCCATCAGCGTCGCATAGCCGTAGGTCGACGCCCCGGGCAAGACCGGGTAGCCGATGTCGACTCGGCACGCCCATAGCCCCGGCGCAAGCATCGGCTCCAGCCGCTCGAGGACGACGGGATCGACCACCTCTTGACGGAGTGCTGGGAACGCATCGGCGATCATGGACGCCTGGCGGCGCGCAGCTGCCTCGCGCTCGGACACGAACAGCATCCCGGATGGCTCGGTCGGCAGGCGGAAGTTCGCCGAGACCTCCGAGAGTTCCCGATAGAGCGTGACGGTCTCGCGATACAGGGCCGCGAGGACGGGGTCGAACGGGTGCTGGACGACGCCCGAGTTCGCGCCCGAGGCGCCGGAGGCGAGCCCTTCGCGCTCGACGAGCACGACCCGCGCGCCGGCCCCGGCGAGGCATGCTGCGGCCGCCGTTCCGACGATGCCGCCGCCGACGACGACCACATCCACGGCGGGCGAGCTCGGACCGTGCATGCGGAGAGACTAGCGCGTCCTGCTATCGTGCCAACGTGGCGATCGAGACGCTGGCCTCCGAGCGGAGCGGGCCGACTCCCGAGCCGGGGCCGATCGTAGCCTCATGGCTCGGGCGCGTGGCGTACCCTCAGGCGCACGCCCTGCAGAAGCGGCTCGTCGCCGAGCGCGCGGATGACCGCATCCCGGACCAGCTGCTCCTCCTGGAACATCCGGCCGTCCTGACTCTGGGTCGGAACGCGGACTCCACTCACATCCTCGCGGACCCCGTGACGCTCGCCGCGCGGGGCATCGGCGTCGAGCAGGTCGAGCGCGGTGGCGAGGTGACGTATCACGGGCCGGGCCAGTTGGTCGCCTATCCGATCCTCGCACTTTCCCGGCGCGGCCTGATGATCCGGCCGCTGGTCCGAGCCCTGGAAGCCGCGCTCGTCGCGACCTGTGCCGCGCACGGTGTGCCCGCCGCTCGACGGGAAGGCCACCCCGGCTGCTGGTGCGACCCGGACGGTTCAGACCCTCGCAAGATCGGCGCTCTCGGCCTGCGCGTCGAGCGTGGCGTCACGTACCACGGGATCGCCCTCAACGTCACGGTCGACCTCGCCGACTTCGCGCTGATCGACCCGTGCGGCATGCCCGGGATCGCGTCGACGTCGATCGCCGCCGAGCTCGGCGACCCGTCCGCGACCCCGACCACCGCCTCGGTGGAGCGCGCGGCGACCATCTTCGCGCGGGCCTTCGCCGCGGAGCTCGGCGCACCGCTCGAGGGGGTCTGAGCGAGGTGGCGGCCGGCCTGTTCGAGCTGCGCAAGGACCCCATCACCGGCTGGTGGGTCGCGACGGTCGTGGATCGAGCCTTCCATCGCGATCGATTCGCGCGGGCCGCCGAACTCATCGACGATCAGGTCTTTGGCTGCGCGAACTGCTCCACGCCCGAAGGCGAGGGCGTTCGCGTCCGGATTCTCAAGGATTTTGCGTTCCACGTTGTCGGCACCGGCGACGACGCGCGTGAGCTCGATCGCGGGCTGGCCCAGGTCGCCCTGGCCCAGGCTCGAGCCACCGGCAGCTGGCGCACGATCGTCGCGCCGCCCGGTGAGCACCGTCCGCTGCACGCGGTCGGCAACCAGCTGATCGAGGCCATGGTCGGGGCAGCCCGCGACGCGCTGGCCGCCGCGCGGACGACCGGCCAGACGGAGTACCTCCAGGTGGTCCAGAACTGGGGCGCCCAGGCCGGAGCGCGGACGAATCACCTGTGCCTGGACCTGTACGACCTGCCCCAGATCCCGCACCGCATCGCGGAGGAACTGGGTGGTGCGGCTCGCTTCGTCATCCGCGAGGGGGAGTGTCCGTTCTGTCGCCTCGTGCGCGACGAGACGCGGCGACCCGACCGATTGATCTGGGAGGACGCCTCCAACATCGCCTTCGCCCCGTACGCTTCGCGCTCATCGTTCGAGGTCTGGATCGTCCCACGCCGTCATGAGGCAGATTTCGGTCGCGCGACGCAGCCGGATGTAGCGGCCACGGCGGAGGCGCTGCGCCAGGTCCTCGCCCGGCTTGCCGCCAGCCTGGACGGCCCGCCCTACAACCTCGTCCTCCACACCGCCCCGTTACGCGAACGGGTCGATGCGACATACCACTGGCACTGGGAGATCCACCCGCGGCTGCGCGAGATCGCCGGCCTGGAGCTGGGGACCGGCCTGCCGGTGAATCCGGTCTCGCCGGAGGAGGCTGTCGAGGAACTCCTGGGCAGGGCCGAGCCCGCCATGGACGGGACGGCTTGATGTGCAGCCTGCCCGGACCGCGCGGGCGTCACACCAGGCAAAGGTCCGTCGTCATTGGGCCGAGGAGCGCGCGCCGCCCACTGTGCGCCCCCCGTGATCCCTCCCGCTCGGAGTCCCATTGGTCGTCGATTCCGCTCTCGCAGACCTTCGCGAAACCATCGGCCGCCACGTCGTGGATGGATCGCGAGCGCGGGCGATGAGCGGCGTCTGGGATCGGGACGAGGCCGGAGCATTCGTCGAGACGCTGTTCGCCAGGCACCACGGCGAGATCTACGCGTATCTCCTGAGGATGCTTCGCGAACCTGAGCTCGCCGCGGACCTGACCCAGGACGCCTTCATCAAGGCGTACAAGAACTACGACACGCTGGAAAAGCCGGAGAACGCGCGGGCGTGGCTCTATCAGATCGCCCACCGCGTGGCTCTCGACGAGATCCGTCGCCGCAAGATCGTCCGCTTCTTCCCTTGGACCGGCGAGTCGCACGGGTCCGCGCCGTCGGCCGAGCACCTCGTCATGGACGCCAACCTGTCCGGCGACATGCAACGGGCCCTCGCACGGATCCCGGAGCGCCAGCGCGCCGCGCTGCTCCTGGCTGAGCTGCATGACCTGACCGGCGTGGAGTTGGCGTCAGCACTACGCGTCAGCCATGTGGCGGCCCGAGCACTCCTCACCCGCGCTCGCCAGAGTCTGCGACAGGCCCTCGCCGCCGAGCGCGCAGCAGAGGCCGAAGCCGAGGCGAACCAGGCGGCCGCCCACTCCCCGGAGCGACACCGATGAGCCGCCTGAGCCGCGCCGCCCGTCGGCGCGTGCGCCGGGAGCGGCACGACTGGTCGTCGGCGCACGAGCGCGCTCGCCTGCGCGCCGCTGAGCGCCTTGACGGCCCGCTCGAACCGACCGAGGCGGCTTGGCTCCAGGAACATCTCGTCGGGTGCGATGCCTGCCGGTCGGTCGCCGGCGACTACGATGCCGACAGGCTCGCTCTGCGCGACCTTCGCGAGACAACGCCGCAGCCGCCACGCGACCTGTGGGCCCGCACCTCCGCCGCGATCGAGCGCGACGCTGCGGCGCACGGCCACAGCCAACGTGGGACCGCCTCGGGGCGGACTCGAACACTGCCGGCCCTCGGGGCGTTGTCTGGCCTGGCCGTCATCGCGGTCGTCATCGCGGTCAGCGTGATATCGGGCGGGTTCCTCGGCCAACCGCCGATCACCGCGCTGGGACGACCGCCCGGTACCCAGCCGACGCTCGACTTCGGTGCGACCCTTTCGGCGCCGCGCCCGACGCCGATCGCCGTTGGCGCCGGCAACGTCGACTGGTTCGGCAGCGACGGACAGGGCAACCTCGCCTATAGCACCACGGGCGTGCACGAAGTCTGCGTACAGGACCAGCGGCCCGACTGCGCCCCGGTGTTCGATCCGAACGCCAGGCGCGTGTCCATCGACGCTCGACCAAAGTGGATCTTTCGTTCGCCCGTGGCGAACCAGGCCGTGGTCGTCGGCACCGATGCGGCCGGCGATCATGTGGTCTTCGTCATCGCCCTCCCGACGGCGGATCCGACGCCTGGCATCAGCGCTCCGCCGGCGCCGCAGCCGAGCGGGACCCCGGCGCCGACCGCTTCCGCCAGCGGTAGTCCGTCCGGGCCCGCGACCACCGAACCCACCTCACCAACCCCGACCTCGCCTGGCCCCACGGTGAGCCCGGAACCCACGGTCACCACGGGGGTGGCCATCGTGTCCGGTGTCAGGATCGTCGGCCAGTCCGCAGCCTATTCCCCGGACGGAGCCTGGTTCGCGTTCACGGCCCGGCCCTCCGATGACTCCGCCGGTCCCGATATCTACGTCTGGCGCGTCGGCGACATGTTCGCCCGGCCGCTGACGACCGACCATGCCAGCGTCTTCGCCTCGTGGGTCGGGGAGCGGATGCTGGGGAGCCGTCCGGTGTCGTCTGTCGACGCGACCGCGGAGGTCCAGCCGACCTCCTTCTTCATCGATCCGGAAAGCGGCATGGAGACTCCCCTGGTCGGCGCTGGATGGCGCCCGGTCGCCGATCCCACGGGCCAGTGGGCGGTCGCCTGGGAGGGCACCGTCCGCCGGGATGCCGATGGCCTGACCACGGTGCCCGCCACCGGCGCCCTCATCTTGCGCCGCTTCCAGCCGACCAGTGGGCCGGCACCGACCGACTCGGCACCGACCGACTCGGCACCGACCGACGTCGTCGAGGGCGTCGCCGAGGGCGTGGCCGAGGGCGAGTTCAGGGAGTACGACGTTCGCTGGGACCAGTCCGGGTCCTGGCTCGCAGTCTGGCTGGCCGACATGAGCGATCCGGCCATCGGGCGCCTGAGCCTCCTGCATCTGGATCCGGCGACCGGCAGGCTCGACCGGCCGACCGGTGCGCCCAGGGACGTCGCCGCGCTCCCCGGCTTCTCGATCTCCGACGGCCGGATCGCGTGGGCCACGCCGCCCGGCCAGGGCGGGGAAGGCAGCCGCGTCCAGATCGTCGCCTGGACTGCCGACGCGGTGGGTGGTGTCGAGAGCGTGCCGGTCCTGGACGTCGTCGTCATCCGTTGAGGGGCGCGGACGCACGGACGCCGTGCAGCCGGACGCGATCCCGCGTATGGTCAGCGTCTCGTGCGACCCAGCAGGTTGGTCGTAGGGTTGGTGCTCACTGCCGCCCTCGCCCTGGTCGCGCTTCCGGGTCTTGCCGGTTCACGGGTTCCCAGCCCGATCGAGCCCATCCCCGCAGGCGCGTTCCAGACGTTTTCGGTCCCGGCGAACGGATCGCGATCGACGGTCTCGATCGAGCCGCTGGACGCTGCCCACGCCGCGGCGAATGCGCTTGCTCCTGACGCCTCCTTCATCGAACCCGGCACGCCGCCCAAGTCCGGTCCGACCGGCCGAGCGAAGTTCAACCAACCCGATCCTGCCGGCGCCGAGGTCCGCAAGCCGCCTCGTTACACGTTGCGCGGCGCGGCGACCTTCTACGACAACGGCACGACGGCGATGCGCCTCCCGCGCGGCACGATCGTGATCATCTGCGGTGGTGGCGGCTGCGTGGAGCGGGTCGTCAACGACTACGGCCCGATCAAGGCGTCCAGGATCGTGGACCTCTACCGCCCGGACTTCTTCGACATCTGCGGCTGCCCGTGGTGGTCCGGCACGACCAGCGTGATCGTCTCCGTGTACTGACCGGCCCCGGCCGCGGCGGAGTATCCTTTCCCCGACCCTTCAGCCGCGGCCCGTGAGGCCGTCCCCGAGGCCCTGCGAGGCCGGGAAGGAGTGATGAGCGGCCGCCAGATCATGACCGCGGATGAGATCCGCCGGGCGACCACCCGCCTGTCCCACGAGATCGTCGAGAAGCAGGCCGGCACGGACGGGCTGATGCTCATCGGCATCCAGCGCCGCGGCGTGCCCCTCGCCCGACGGATCGCGGCCAGCATCCTTGAGCACGAAGGAGTCGAGGTCCCGGTCGGGGCGCTGGACATCACGTTCTACCGCGACGACCTGTCGATGGTCGCCCAGCAGCCGATCGTCAAGGGCACGGAACTGCCGTCCGGGATCGACGGCCGGACGATCATCCTGGTCGACGATGTCCTCTACACCGGGCGCACGATCCGGGCGGCCATGGACGCGCTCGTGGACTTCGGGCGGCCGCAGGCCATCCGCCTCGCGGTCCTCGTTGATCGTGGCCATCGCGAGCTGCCGATCCGGGCCGACCACGTCGGCAAGAACGTTCCGACCTCGCGCGAGGAGCTCGTCCGCGTCCACCTCGAGGAGACCGATGGCGTCGACGAGGTCGAGATCGAGCGCCTCCCGGTTGACGCCGGATCACGCGCCATCGCGGGCGAGCCGGCCCGGTGAGCCTGACCATCGACCCGGGCACCGACGCCTCCGAGGCGATCGTCCCGTCGGTCGCTGTGGCACCAGACGGCCAGTCGGTCGGGTGGCGTCATCGTCACCTGCTGGACGTGGATGGCCTGTCCGCGGCGGATCTCGACCTGGTCATGCGCACGACCGACGCGATGCGCGAGGTCCTCGCCCGGCCGATCGCCAAGGTTCCAGCCCTGCGCGGCCGGCAGGTCACGATCCTGTTCTACGAAGCGTCCACGCGGACCCGCGTCTCGTTCGAGGTGGCGGCCAGGAACCTGTCGGCCGACGTCGTGAACATCGCGGCGGCCAGCTCGTCGGTCTCCAAGGGCGAGTCGCTCGTCGATACCGTCCGGACCGTCGAGGCGCTCGGGGCGCAGATGCTCGTGCTCCGTCACTCGGTTTCGGGGGCGCCGTACCTCGCCGCGGAGGTGTTCGGCGGTTCCGTGCTGAACGGGGGCGACGGCTGGCACGCCCACCCCACCCAGGCGTTGCTGGATCTGTACACGATCCGGGAGCGCCTGGCGGGCCCGGGCGCGGACGCGAGCGCGGGCGGCTCGCTGGCTGGCGGGGCTGGCGCGCTCGTCGGGCGAAAGGTGGTCATCCTGGGTGACCTGCTGCACTCACGGGTCGCTCGCTCCAACATCTGGACGCTCACCGCGGCGGGCGCGGACCTCTGGCTGTGCGGGCCGGCGACACTGGTGCGCGGCTTCGAGGCGTGGGCCGGCCGGGGCGCGGCGGCCGGGCGGCGGTTCCACGTCACGACGGACGTGAACGAGGCGCTGCGGGACGCGGACGTCGTGATGGCCCTGCGCATCCAGCGGGAGCGGATGGCCGCGGGTCTGCTCCCGTCGTTGCGCGAGTACGCGGCTCGATACGGGCTGACCGGCGCGCGCCTCGCGCTCGCCAAGCCCGGGGCGATCGTGATGCATCCCGGCCCGATGAACGAAGGCGTGGAGATCTCGGCCGAGGTGGCCGCCGGCGCCCAGTCGGTCATCACGGACCAGGTGACGAACGGGGTCGCGGTCCGGATGGCGCTGCTCTATCTGCTCGCCGGGACGCACGGATCCACCAGCCACCGTTCCGCCGGCGGCACCGGGCATGGTGCGGGGGCCGGGGCCACATGACCGAACTCGAGATCAGCCGCGCCTGGCTGGTGGATCCGGTCAACGGGCGCGAGGGACCGGGCGAGATCGTCGTGCGCGCAGGCGTGCTGGAGGCGGTCACCTGGCTCGAGGGCGCCGACGCCGAGGGTGTCGATGCATCGGGGATCGTCGTCGCCCCCGGCTTCATCGATCTCCACACGCACCTGCGAGAACCCGGGAACGAGGATGCCGAGACGGTGGCCTCCGGTCTCGCGGCCGCTGCCCATGGGGGATTCACGACGGTCTGCGCCATGCCGAATACGACCCCCACGCTCGACGAACCCGGGGTGCTCGCGTGGATCCGGGCGGCCGGGGTCGCGTCCGGCTCGCCGCTCGAATTGCTCGCCCACGGCGCGGTCACCGTCGGACGGGCAGGGGAGCATCTGGCCGCGCTCGGGGAGCTGGCCGATGCCGGGGTCGTTGGCTTCAGCGACGATGGGGCGCCGGTGGCCTCGCCGGCCATCCTGCGGGCCGCCCTTGCCTACGCGGGCGCACTCGGGCTGCCGGTCGTCGATCACCCGGAGGAGCCTGGTCTGACCGCAGGCGCGGAAGCGAACGAGGGCTTCGTGGCGACGGTCCTGGGGCTGCGCGGTTGGCCGGCCGCAGCGGAAGAGATGGCCGTGGCCCGTGACCTCGCCGTGCTGGCCGATGTGATCCCCGATGTGCCGGGCGCCCGGTTGCACCTGACCCACCTCTCCGTGGCCCGCGCCCTGGACCTCGTCCGCCGTGCCAAGGCGGCAGGCCTGCCGGTGACCTGCGACGTCACACCGCATCACCTGGCACTCACCGATGAGTGGGTCGCCGGTGCCCGCCGCTGGGCCTGGGAAGCGATCGACGGCGCGGGTCGGGCGCGCGACCCGTGGGCCGATGGCGCGCTCATCGCCGCGCCGTTCGCCTCGGCGCTTCGGGTGAACCCGCCGCTGCGGTCGCCGGATGACGCCATCGCCTGTCTGGCCGCACTCGCCGATGGGACAGCCGATGCCGTCGCGACCGACCACGCCCCCCATTCGGAGGTCGACAAGGCCGTGGAGTTCGGCCAGGCGGCCACCGGGATCAGCGGCATCGAGACGGCCCTGGGCCTGCTGCTGGCAGCGGTGGATGCCGGCCGGATCCCGCTACTGCGCGCGATCCAGGTGTTGACGTCGGGTCCCGCGGGGATCCTCGGCGATCGATCGCGCCGTGGTGGAGCCCGGGCTGGCCTGGTCGTGGGAGAGCTTGCCGACCTCGTCGTGTTCGACCGTTCCGAGACGTGGACCGTGACCCCGGAGCGCCTGCTGTCACGAGGCAAGAACAGCCCGCTGGTCGGGATGGCGCTCGCGGGCCGGGTGATGCTGACCGTGGCGGCGGGCTGGATCGCCTACGAGGCGCCTGACGCCTGATGGTCACGAACATGCTCAACCCCGACTTCGAGCGCCGTCCGTTCTGGCAGGCGACCATGCCCGCGCTGCCGGACCGGTCCGGCCGGCCGCTGCCCGACAGCGCCGATGTGGTTGTCATCGGCGGCGGCTATACGGGGATCAACGCGGCGCGGGAGCTGGCTCGTCGCGGCGTCAAGGTGACCCTGGTCGAGGCGAACACCCTGGGCTGGGGTGCCTCCACCCGCAACGGCGGCATCGTGCATGCGGGCTACAAGTGGGGTCCGCGCGAACTCATCAAGCGCTACGGGGAGGAGATCGGGCGGGCCCTCTACCAGGAGACGCTGGACGGCTATCGGACGGTCAAGCGGCTGATCGCCGAGGAGGCCATCGACTGCGACTTCCGTGAGCTGGGTCATCTCGAGTTGGCCTATGCGCCCTCGCACGTCGAGGATCTCCATCACGCTGCCCAGAGCCTGGCGCTCATGGGCGTCGACAGCGCATTCGTTCCGCGCGAGCGGATCCGCGACGAGATCGGCTCCGACGCCTACTTCGCCGCGCTCGTGGTGGATGGTAGCGGGCTGATCCATCCAGGTCGCTACTTCGCGGGTCTGGCCGCGGCCGCAGATCGCTCCGGCGCGGATCTCCATGAAGGGACGCGGGCACGCGCGATCCGACGCCAGGCCGACGGGCGATTCGTCGTCGAGACCGACCGCGGCGCGATCCTGGCCGGCGACGTCTTCGTGGCCACGAACGGCTACACGGACGGGGTCGTGCCCTCGCTGCGACGCCGGATCATCCCGATCGGCAGCTACATCATCGCCAGCGAGCCACTCCCCGAGGAGCTGGCACGGGAGCTGTCGCCGAAGGGCCGCTCGTTCTTCGACACGAAACACTTCCTGTACTACTGGCACATCTCGGCCGATCGCCGGATGATCTTTGGCGGGCGCGCAAGTTTCATGCCGACCTCCATAGACCGGACGGCCGCCATCCTGCACAAGGGCCTGCTGGAGGTCCACCCGCAACTGGCCGGCTATCGGATCGACTACGCGTGGGGCGGCAACGTCGGCTTCACGTTCGACCGCATGCCGCATATCGGGCGGACGAAGGACGGCGTCGCCTATGCGCTGGGTTGCTGCGGGACGGGCGTCGCGCTGATGACCCAGCTCGGAACGCAGGCCGGGGCATGGCTGGCCGGTGGCGAGGCCCCGGTCCTGGCGAGGCTGCCGTTCCCGCTCGTGCCGGCGCCGTACGAGGGGCGAGCGTGGTTCATGCCGTTCGTCGGGGAGTGGTACCGGTTCAAGGATCGACGCGCGGCCGGTTCCCGAGGGGAGCGGTGACGGACCGGCCGCCATTCGTGGTCCAGTACACGATCACGGCGGGGGCTTCTGTGGACGCGATGCGTCTCGTCCAGGCTCGGCTGTTTCGGGTCCACGCGATCGGCGACGCCTTCGTCATCGTCGCCGGCTTGATCGGAGTCGCGACCGGGTATTCGGGGGCATTCGCGTTCATCGTGGCTGGCGTTTTGCTCCTGATCGAGAGCCGGACCTCGTTCCTCCAACGCTGGTTCGTCGCCCGACGAGGCCGGAGCGTGATCGGCCAGGTCGGCGAGATGACGATCGGCGACGACGGCATCGCATTCCGGATGCCGAACGCGCAGGGTCTGATCGCATGGTCGGCGCTGACGGGCGTCCTCGTCGATCGGCGCTCCGTCGCGTTCGTCCGAGATCGCATCCTGTCGGCCTATATCCCATCGAGGGTGTTTGCCTCCCGCGCGGAGGAAGACGAACTCGTGAGGTACAGCCGGAGCCGGATCGCCGCAACCCGGTGAGGATCGCCGACCGGCGTCGGGTCAGGCTTCCTCGCCGGCGAGCGCCCGGAGCGTCTCGAGCAGGTGGTCGATGTCGTCCTCGGTCGCCAGGTAATTCACGATCCCGGCGCGGAGGTACGTCGCGCCGTGTAGCCGTGTCGTCGTCAGCCAGCCATCGCCAGACATCTCCAGGGCCGCCTGCAGCCGGTCCTGGTGCCCGTCGAGATCAGCCGACGGCAGTGCGAGCGCGGCCACACGACCGCCGGGCAGGTGCCGGAAGCAGACGACGGACAGCTCCGGGAGCTCGGGCACGGCCTCGAAGTCGTCCGACTCGGCGCACCGACGTGCCAGGTGCGCGGCAAGGTCGTCGTTCATCTCGATGAGCCGCCCGAATCCACTCGTGCCCAGGTGCTTCCACGACATCCAGAGCTTGAGCGCGCGCCAGCGGCGGGTCCCCTCGAAACTCAGCTTGTAGAAGTTGAGCTGGTCAGGGTGGTCGTCGGCCGTGGCGGGGTCCGACGCGGCGCTCCCGCCGGCCGTGGCGGGGTCCGGTACGCGGTCCGACGCGGCGGTCTCGCCACCGCGGTAATACTCGGGCGTCCGACCACCGAAGGCCTGACCGAGGTGGGCGCCATCGCGGACCAGCAAGCCACCGATGTCGTAGGCCTGGAAGAACCACTTGTGGGGATCGACCGTGACGGAATCGGCGCGGTCGAGGTTCGCTACGCGGTGAGCGTCGCGCGACGAGAGGCGGGCCGCGCCCCCGTATGCCGCATCGACGTGGAGCCACAGGTCCTCGGCGGCGGCCACGTCGGCCAGCTCACCGATCGCATCGACCGACCCGGTGTTCGTGGAGCCCGCCACGGCCGCGATGGCGAACGGCGTCCAGCCAGCGGCCCGGTCGCGGGCGACCGCCTCCGCGACCGGTCCGCCACGGAGGTGAAACCGCGCGTCGGAGGGGATCACGACGAGCGTCTCCGGCGGGAAGCCCAGCAGGTCCAGCGCGCGGGCGATCGAGAAGTGTGTCTGATCCGAGGTGTAGACGCGTGTCCCCTCCAGCATCACGCCGCGCGGCGCCCGGCCCATCCCAAGCAGGCGCCCGAGATGGATGTCGCGCGACAGGGACATGCCCATGAAGTTGGCCATCACGCCGCCCGATGTCAGGAGCCCGAACGACCCCGCACCGAAGCCGACGAGGTCGCACAGCCAGCGGACGACCTCCTCCTCGACGAAGGCGGCGACCGGTCCCGCATGCCAGACATCGACGCCCTGGTTGGTCATCTGGGCGAGCAGCTCGCCCATCATCGAGATCGGCAGCGGGGGCGGCGTGAAGTAGCCGAACTGGCGCGGGTGCTGTGCGTTCATCTGCCGGCCCGCCAGGCGCGTCCGGAACTCGTCGAGGATGGCCGCGGCCGGGGTGGGGGAGACGGGCGCCGGCGCCGGTCCGCGGCCTGCCCCGTAGAACGACGCGCGCATGGCCTGGTAGTCGGCCGGATCGCCCATCGCGCGGTCCATCGCCTGGCCGTACAGGAAGTCGAGGGCGGTCTGCCAGGTCGCCTCGCCAAGCGCTTCGAGTGCCGCGCGCGAGGCCCGCGCGTCGCGGTAGCCGATCAGCTCGGGCTCGGGGTGCCAGTCGAAGCGGGCGAGGTAGGCGTCGAGGTCGGGTGGCGCCGTCGGATGGGCGCGCTCCGGGGGTCCGCTGGGTGTCACTGGTCGTCGAACTCGACGGCTGTCAGGCGTCGCCGATGGACCGTCAGCTCGAGGACATCGGGCCGCGAATAATGTCCGGTCGGATCGAAGTTGTGGCGTTCCTCGCGGACCCGGGCCAGCTCTATGTCGGCCATGACCAGGCGCTCTTCGTTCGCGACCGGCTCCACGATCCACTGGCCATCCGGGCCGGCGATGCACGACCCGCCGTCGTAGCTCCACTCGCCCATGTCCGCGATGACCGCCTCCGCCAGCGGGAAGCTTGACGGGATGTCGGCGGCCGAGATGAGCGTCCCGGCCGACAGCACGAAGACGCGGCCCTCACGGGCGATGAATCGGGTGATGTCCCGGGTATTGCTCACCGCGCCCGGCCAGACCGCCACGTGCAGGTCCTCGCCACCGGCGTACATGGCAGTTCGAGCCAGGGGCATCCAGTTCTCCCAGCAGTTGAGGCCACCGACCCGCACGCCACCTGGACCGTCGTGGACGCGAAGGCCCTGGCCGTCGCCGATCCCCCAGGCCATCCGTTCCTCGTAGGTCGGCATCAGCTTGCGGTGCGCGCTGAGCAGGCCGCGTTCCGGATCGATCGCCAGCAGCGTGCAGTAGACGGTGCCACGGCCGGGGCCCTTCCCGCGTTCGGCCGTCCCGAGGTAGGTGAACACGCCCCGATCGCGTACCGCCTCGATGATCGTGGAGACCTCCGGGCCATCGATCTCGACCGCTGCATCCAGGTAGGCCGCGTAGGCCGCCTTCTGGCGCGGGTCGTCAAAGCGGGCGCCGTCGGTCATCGATAGCCACAGCGGGTAACCGCCCAGGAACGTCTCGCCGAAGGCGACGAGTTCGACATCCTCGTCGGCGGCGCGACCGATCCAATCGGTCACGATACCGGTCGTTCGGACGGGGTCGAGCCAGGCGGCGTGGACCTGGGCGGCAGCGATACGCATGCCCGGCATCGTACCCTTCACGTCCATGGACGATCACGACCCCGCCGGCCGCGCCTGGCTCGACGCGCAGCTCGCTTCGCTCGGCGTGCCGTACGAACTCTTTCCGTGCGACCCGGCACTCGCCGACACTGCTGCCTTCTGTGCCGCCTACGGCTTCGATCCGGAGGAGTCGGCGAACACGATCGTCGTCATCGGCAAATCCGACCCGCCGCACTACGCAGCCTGCGTCACGCTAGCGCCGTACCGGCTGGACGTGAATCGGGTCGTGCGCGATCGGCTCGGCACACGGAAGGCATCGTTTGCGCCGGCGGAGGTCACGGCCGAGCTGACGGGGATGCAGATCGGTGGCGTGACCGTCTTCGGGCTGCCGGCCGGGATGCCGATCTGGGTGGACTCGCGGGTCATGGCCCGGGACCGGATCGTGCTGGGCGGTGGATCGCGGTCCTGGAAGGTCATCGCGGCGCCCGGGATCCTGCGCTCGCTGCCCGGCGTGGAGGTCGTTGACGGACTCGCCACGGACCCGCGCACGTCCTGAGGCCGTCTCCCGTATCGTTCTGTCCCGTGACTGACGATACGGGAGACCCGATCCCCGAGCCGGTTCTCGCGCCGGCGCCGAGCTTGCCTGCCGAGGCGGCGCCGAGCGTGCCCCCGGACCCGGCGCCGAGCGTGCCTGCCTCGAGCGTGCCCCCGGCGCCGAGCGTGCCTGCCTCGAGCGTGCCCCCGGACCCCAAGGCCGACCCCACACCCCCGCGGCGGCCCCGGCCGACCACCGGTCCGGTCCAGTACAAGGGTGACGACCTTGAGCCCGAGCGCGGTCCGGGGTTGGGTTGCTTTCGGTTCCAGCTCGCCGTGTTGGTCACATTCATCGTGCTGACGCCGCTCACCGTCGTGTGGAACTGGCCGGCCACCATCAGTACAGTCCTGCTGTTCGTCGTCATCGGTCTGCTGCTCACGACCGGGCAGACGATGATCTTCCTGCTCCGCCTGGTCGCGGCCGATCGGCGCGGCCGCCGCGTGCCGCTGGGAGGTGGCAGCAGGACGGTCGGCGAGCTCGAGGATGCCGAGAAGTCCGCGACCCCGGCCGCTCCCGAGAGTGCCGGGGCGGCCGGGGAATCGGCCCCAGCCTCGACCGACGGCCCCCTCGATCCAGACGCTTGAGTCCAGGGGGTCGGATCGTATTCGTCAGGCATCCACCCCCGACCCGGCAGGATATGCCTGCCCGGACTCGTATGGTCGTTGCCGCCTCTCTTCGACGGCCGGCGGGCGTCCTCGAGGTCGCGCCGAGGCCAGTTCAGCGCTCGGATCTCGCCCGAAACCAGGATGTGGCCGGCCCTCTGCCTTCGAACGACCCTCCGGCCGGCCATAAGAGTCCGGGCCCGCATATCTCGCCCGCGGCTAGACCCCGATGGGCCACGGCATTCGCCGGGCCGCTGTTCCGGGCTGGCGTTCCGCCTGGGAACGGAATCGCGATGAACGCCTCGTGGACCGATCCCCAGACTGCAGTTCATGACCGTCTGGGCGATGCCCCACGAGGGACTCGTACGGAAAGTGTTCCCAGGTGGAACGGGCCGGGCCGGCCGGGAACGGCCGGAGCCGATGGCCGCGCATTCGCTCCGCGGGAAGTGCCGGGTCCCGGATCATGCGGCCGCAGCTGTCAGGTCTCGTCGGCCGGGTCGGAGCGCGGACGGCGTGGGGTTCGCGGAGCCGCGTGGCCCAGCGCCGCACTCCGGATATCGACCGCTCTGGGATCGATCGCCCGGCGCAGGTCATCCGGCGGCAGGTCGGCCAGCCGAGCCGCGTCGCCGAGCCGGGCGAGCTTTCGAAGCGCCCGCTCCCAACCGAGGTGCTCCAGCGATCCCGCGCTAGCCAGGCCGACCCTGCCCGGGCCTCTGGCAGCCGTCGAAGCCGCGTAGGCGGCCGCCCACAGGAGGAGCTCCGAGGCATCGTCGTCGTCGGGTTCGACGGACAGCGCCCCGCAGACGATGCCTCGGTCACCCGGCGTCGCGACGACCAGCCGCCAGTTCTCGGGTCCGGCCACCAGATCAAGGGCGAGACTGTCGTACGGCGCGGCCAGCAGTGTCTCGATGCCGGCCTCGTGCGCGTTGCCGCCGGTGATGGCCAGGGAGAGGTGCGTGCCGTCCAGCCCGTCCAGCAGCCGCAGATGCGCCTCGCGGAAGCGTGCGCGTTCCGCCTCGTCCGAGCCGATCATCGTGGCGGCCGGTTCGTGGACCTCGATGAGTGGGCAGCCGGCGGCCGCCAGGGCGCGAAGGTCGGCGTTCAGTGTGGTGGCACGGGCGACGGTCTCCTGGACCGTCCGCCCTTGCGTATACGGCCCAAAGACGGCCTGCTTGACCGCCCGATCCGTGAGTCCGGCCGCCAGCCGCCACGCATCGACGATCCCCTCGCTCCGCGCGGACCCGCCGTCGGTCAGTGGCTCCAGGCCCGCCGCTTGCTGGGCGCGGACTGCGACCTCGACGAGCGCGGCCGTGGAGGCGTCCACATCCAGCGGCGGTCTGGGCAGCGCTCCGAGCAGCGTGGCGAACATCGGGTGGCCTCCAGGGCGAAGGTCGGACGACCCCGCTCCTCAGGCGAGCGGGGTAGCCGCCGTCGCATCGCAGCTCGGTGCGACCCTCTCCATCAGGTCGTCTTCGGCAAACTGTAGACGACCACATCCGCGCGGGGTGCGGGATCCCCACCGGCACCGATCCGAGCCGATGTTCCGAGCGCGATCCCGGCCACCACTACGATCCCGATGACGGCCAGGCCCAGGACGATGACGTAGCCGGGCGCATTCGCCCGTCCCGCGCCGGTCCGCGCCTCGCCAGGCTTGTGCCAGAGCGAGGACAGTGTGGGGATGCGGGTCGGTGGCACAAGGGCCCCCAGCCACAGGCCGGCGGCCAGGCCACCAAGATGGGCCGCGTTATCGATGTTCCCGCCGGATGCGAAGCCGAACACGATGTTGATGACGACGAGCATCCCGAGCTGGCCCATGATGCCGCGCGACTCGCGATCCACCGGGTGGTGGACCCGTCCGGCGGCCAGCAGCATCCCGAACAGCCCGAAGACCGCGCCGGACGCGCCGACCGAGGGGGCGTCCCCGCCGAAGACGAAACTCGCGGTCGATCCAGCCGCGGCGAACATCAGGTAGAAGAGCAGGAAGCGGATCGGTCCGTACCAACGCTCCACGATCGTGCCGGCAAGGTAGAGGGCGTACATGTTGAAGCCCAGGTGGAGCAGGTCGCCGTGGAGCAAGGTGACGGACCACAGCCGCCAGTACTCCCCCGCGGCGACGGCCGGCTTGTCCAGCCAGAACAGCTCATAGATCTTCTGGCCATCGGTGGAGAAGACCGCCGTCAGCGAGACGATGCTCGTCAGCGCTACGAGCAGAAGCGTCGCGGTCAGGACCGCGCGATCGCCTCGCCCCCGGGCGAAATACTTGCGTGATGCGCCGGCGTCGCCGGTCTCCTTGCTGAGCCAACCCAGTCGATTGGCGATCTCCGGCTTGTCTTCCTGGGGCGCTCGTCGATCGGCCTCTCGATAGGCCGCCATCGCGCCGGGCAGGTCACCGTCGCGGACGCGTGCCGCAGCGATGTTTCGCCACGCCTTATAGGTCGATGGCGTCTCACCCAGGCGCAGCACCGCGGACCAGGTTTCGACCGCGGCGTGCTCCGCGTCGGTTCTGTACCGGACCTCGCCAAGCCCCATCAGCGCGGCAGCCGTGACCGCCGGATCATCGAAGCCGACGACCCGTGCGTAATGTTCGCCGGCGGACTGGAAGTCGCCGGTGGCAAGCAGCTCGCCGGCTCGCTCAAGCATCGCCAGCGCATCGGCTCGGTTCAGGCGGCCGCCCACGGAGGGGTCGAGCCGACCGGCCGTCGTCTGGGGCTCGTCCATCCCGGGGACGATACTAGACTGCTCGCATGTGCGGGCGATTCACCCAGGAACGGCCGGCCTCCGAGATGGCGGAGATCTTCGCCGCCGAGCCTTTGCGAGACGACCCGGGCGCGCATTTCAACGTTGCGCCGACCGATGAGGCCACCGTCGTCGTCCAGCGCGAGGACCGGCGAGCAGTCACGGGCTACCGCTGGGGCCTCATCCCCCACTGGGCGACGGAGGCCAAGGTCGGGTCGCGGATGTTCAACGCGCGGGCGGAGACGCTGACGACCAGTCCGGCCTTTCGTGATGCGTTCCGTCGCAAGCGCTGCCTCGTGCCGGTCGATTCGTTCTACGAGTGGAAGCGCGAGGGCACCATCCGCCAGCCGTACCGGGTCGTCCGGCGTGACGGGCGACCATTGGCGCTGGCCGGCCTGTGGGCAGGTTGGCGCGATCCGGCCACCCAGACGGTACGACGCTCATTCACCATCGTGACGACCACGCCGAACAAGGCGCTGGCCGACCTGCACGACCGGATGCCGGTCATCGTCCCGGAGGATGCCTGGGCCCGCTGGCTGGACCCCACACCGTCCGATCCGGCGGAGCTGCTCGGTTTGCTCGCCCCGACCGACGACCTCGACCTGGAGATCTACCCGGTCGAGCGGTTCGTGAACGACGTCCGCCGAGACGGGCCGGAGTTGATCCAGCGGTTCCCGTAGTCCTCCAGATCCGCGGCATCAGGACCGGGGGCCTGCGCGACCGCCTTTTTCGGCCACTTCGGCCGCCTGCCCGAGCTCAGCGCCGACAAGCCCGAGAATGAGCCATTCACGGCCGCCTGCCGAACACTGCGACGTCGATCGGCGCGACGCCGGTCAGAAGGATGTCTCAAGCGATCGCGAGGACGCGCCCTGCACACCAAGCGAACCCGAGCAACGCAAGGCCCGCGACGGGCCGGAGTTGATCGAGCGGCTTCCCAAGCCTCCGCTCAGCCGCGCGGCGCCGGCGCCCGGCTTCGGGCTGCCGTTCCGCCTGGGAACGGAATCGCGATGAACGCCTCGTGGACCGATCCCCAGACTGCAGTTCATGACAGTCTGGGCGATGCACCACGAGGGACTCATGCGAAAAGTGTTCCCGGGGGGAACGGCTGGGCTGGCCAGGGGGGACCGGCGGGGAGGGCGATCGGGGGCCGCGGGAGCGCCTGGGTCGGCCGCGAGCGCGACGACGGGCGAACGAGTCACAGGCGCTCAGTCCTTGGTGGCCTCGGTCCAGCCGTCGGACGCGATGGCGGCCTTGAACGCTGCGCCGGGTTCCGTGCCGTCGTCGAGGGCCGCCGCGAACGACCCGACGAATTCGGCGAAGACCCCGTCCGGATCCGTCTCCGGCGCCTCGAACACGATGGCATCCGGCGGCAGGTCGTCGGGGACGACCTTGACGATCTCCGGTTGCGACGGCTCGGCAAGGACGAGGACGTCGATCTGCGTCAGGTAGCGCAGGCCAAGATCGACGTCACCGACATCGAGCGCCGGGGCATCCAGCACGCCGGGGTCGGTGCCTGTCGCGGTCGCCTGGCCGTCCACCTCGTGGCCGTCGTCCCCGTCCCCGTCCCCGTCCCCGTCCTCGTCTTCGGGCGCCGGCACAGCCTCGAGCGGAGTCGCACGTGCCGGATCGCGCAGGAGCGCGGCGTGGCCGACGCCGCCCCGGGCGAGGTCCAGAAGCAGGCCGTCGGCGGTCGGGTCGTCGCCGGTCTTGCCAACCACCTGGACGAGCCGACCGGCACGCGCCGCAGCCAGGGCGATCCGGGACGCGCTGCCCGCCGCGAACACAACGCCGTTCACGAGGCGGCCGGATGGGGTCCCGATGACGGCGATCACCCGCTGAGGGTACGCGCCCCGAGGGTCGGCGTCCTGTCCCCTCCCCGATCAGCCGTCGCTGGGCGGCGTCTCGCCGGGCTGCAGGGTCTCGCCGGGCTTGGGGGTCTCGCCGGGCTTGGGGGTCTCGCCGGGCTTGGGGGTCTCGTCGGGCCCGCTGGTCTCCGTCGGCCGAGGCGTACGGGTGGGGCCCGGCGTCTGCGGCTTCGGAGTCGTGACCGGCTCCGCTGAAGCAGTCGGGGTGGCACTGTCGCTTGGCTCGGCGGACGCGGAGGCATCCGGGGAGCTGCTGGCGTCCGGGGACCCGCTGACGTCCGGGGACCCGCTGACGTCGGGCGTCCCGCTGGGAGACGGGGCGTTCGAGGGACCCGGTTCGAAGGACGGTGCCGGGCTCTGGGGCGAGCGGAGCAGTCCGCCGACACCGATGGCGGCAGCGCCCGTCAGTGTCCCGGCGGCAACGACGACCAGCAGGACGAAGGCCAGGGCCTGCGCCCGAACGCCGATCGGCCGCCCCCCATGCGTGGCGACGCCCCAGGCGTCCCGGATCGCCAGCAGGAAGGCCGCCGGGCGCCCGCCGCGCACCGACGATCCGGCGCGGAGCACCAGGCGAGGTGCCGGCTCCGTGGCGATGGCCGCCATGACTCGGTCCTCGAAGCCCTCGGTCGGTCGGATGACATCGCCGGCCGTCAGGGACTCCAGTCGACGCGCGGCCAGCACCGTCTCGACCAGTTCCACGCTCGTGGGCTCCTGCTCGGCGCCGTGAAGCTCCGTCGGGTCGAATCGGCGCATCGGTCCGCTCATGACGCGCCGCCCGCTTCCATCGCAGCACGCAGTCGCAGGAGGCCACGGTGCAGGTGCGTCTTGACGGTCCCCAACGGCCGTCCGGTCTGCCTGGCGATCTCATCGAGCGAGAGCTCGCCGAAGAAGCGCAGGCTGACAACCTCGCGGTACGGCTCCGGCAAGGCGGCCACGGCCCGACGCACGTCCGAGTCCCGTTCCGCCCGGACGGCGAGCGATGAAGGATCGGTATGTGGCGCGGCTGCCAGCGACGCCCTTGCCACGGCGGCGGTACTGGCCGCGCCACTGACGCCCTCGGCTGAGCCCTCCGGGTCGAGCCACGTGACCGCCCGACGCCGGCCAGCCTGGCGGAGTGCGATGCGGACGGCGATGCGCGTCAGCCACGCACCGAACGGTCCGTCGCCGCGCCAGCTCGCGAGCGATCGATAGGCGGTCACGAATGCCTCCTGGGCGGCGTCTTCAGCTTCGTGGAGATCGCCGAGGATGCGATGACAGGCTCGGACGACAGCTGACGATTCGCGCTCCACGAGGTGACGGAACGCGTCGCGGTCGCCGCCAAGCACGGAATCAACGAGAGCGCGCTCATCGCGCTGGTCGCCTTGACCGGTGGTGGAGGGAGCGGCAGTCTGGATGAGGGGACTCCGTGTCGTGACGGGGCGCTCCGAGCCGGACGCCACGGTCCGGCCCGCCTCCATCATGCGGGAGGTCGGACCGAACCATCGGATGCCGCTCGTCCAGGCCACGCGGCTCAGCGGGCGGCGACGGTCCTAGTCGCCACTGCCGCCGTCGTCGCCGCCGTCGCCGCCGTCGCCGCCGTGGTCGTCGTGGTCGTCGTTCGCATCGGTCGCATCGGGCGTCTCGGGCGTCTCGGTCGGCTCCGCCGTCTTGGCAGGCTCAGCCGTTTCCGTCGGCTCCGCCGTCTTGGCAGGCTCAACCGTTTCCGTCGGCTCGGTGGCCTCGGCCGGCTCAGCCGTCTCGGCCGGGCTCACGAGAGACGAGCGATCGCTGCCAGCCGGCCTCAGGACGCCGTCCGCGGCGAAGGCCACACCGGCCACCAGGAACACCGAGACGCCGGCTACGACCAGGCCGCGGATCATCCGAACATTGCGCATCTGATCTCCCTCAGGGATGCCGATCGCATGACCGGCCAGTACCCCCTTGAGACGAAGCGCTCCGAAAAGGTTTCAGTGGTTCCGAGCCCAGCGGCGCCGGGACATCAGTCCGTAACGGCGTCGTCCGGTAAGAGGTCCGCCGCGGGCGGTCCGGCCGCGTTGCCCGACAGGTCGGGCTCCTCGGTGCCAGCGGTCGGTCCGATGTCCTCCTCGTCGTCGACCGGCCCCGGCAGGACCGCCGCGTCGATCGGCCCGGCCGCCGGCAGCACCTCGTCGCGTTCGATGACGATCGGACCCAGCCCGGTCGCCTCGAGCGCTTCGAGAAACGCGTCCGCATCCCCGACGAGCACGATCGCCGCGCCCTCCACGTGCAGGTGTTCCCGCGCGGCGGCCGCGACCGCCCTCACGTCCACGGCCTCGATATGCGAGCGATAGTCGATGAGTTCGTCGACCCCCAGTCCGTGGACCGCGAGGCTTCCAAGCGCCCCGACGACGGCCCCGGCTGTCTCGAACCGCAACGGGAAGACGCCGATCAGGAAGTCGCGTGCCGCCACGAGTTCGGTCTCATCCACGGGCGTCTCGCGCATCCGGGTCAGCTCGGCGAGTGTTTCGAGGATGGCTGGCACGGTGACCTCCGTGTTGACGGCGGCTCGAGCCGAGAACGGTCCCGCGCCACGACGCATGTCGAAGCCGGCACCGGCGCTGTACGTGTAGCCCTTCTCTTCGCGCAGCTTCATGTTGAGCCGCGAGTTGAACAGGCCGCCCAGGATCGCGCTCATCACCGACACCGCGTGGAAATCCGGGATGCGCCGGGAGAGCCCGCGATGCCCGATCCGGATCTCGGTCTGCACGGACCCCGGTCGATGGATGACTCGGATGACACGCCCGACCGGGCTGCCCTCGTCGGCGATCGATGGCGACGGCACGTCCGGCATCGCGGTCGGGGCTCCGGCCCACGCCCCGAAGAGGCGCTCTGCCACCGCGAAGACATCCTGCCCGCCGAGATCGCCACCGACCACGAGCGTGGCGCGAGACGGGTGGAGCGTGCGCTCGTAGGTCGCCCGAAGGTCCTCTGAGGTCAACCGCTCCACGGTCTTACGCGTGCCGCCGGAGGGACGGTGATATGGCGAGCTGGGCGCATAGATCGTCCCGACGAAGGCTTCCTCGACGCGCCGACGCGGATCCGCCTGGGCCTGCAGGAGGTCGTTGAGCCGTTCGTCACGAAGGCGCTCGACCTCGGATCCGGGGAAGGTCGGCCGCAGCAGGACCTCGGCGACGAGCTCCATCGCCGCGGCCAGCCGATCGGCCGGAACGTCGACGCCGACGCTGAACGCGTCCCAACCGGCCTCGGCATGGAGCGAGGCCCCGAGACGCTCGAATGCCTCCACGAGGGCGATCGCGTCGTAGGCCTCGGTACCCTCAGACAGGGCGCGGGCGGCCATGACCGTGGCTCCCGCGAGGGCCGCCGGTTCCTCCGCCACGCCGCCACGGAGGACCATGGTGGCCGACACCAGGGGCCGGCCGGGCAGGTCCACCACGAGCACCGACAGCCCATTCGCCAGCGTCCGACTCGTCACGGCCGGGAAGTCGTAGGTCCGGGGCGCGCCCGGTTGTGGGCGTTCGGCGATCACCGAGCCATCGCGCCGTGGATCGAGTGGCGCGCTCATGCCGCCTCCTCCACATCGCCGGTCGGCTCCTCGGCTTCGTCACTCCGGACCGCCGCCTCGTCGGCTGGTGCGCCCTCCGGCAGATAGGTGAGGACCAGCCGGTTGTCCGGCCTGAAGACTGCGGCCGCGACGTCCCGGATGGCCTCCGCCGTCACCGACAGGTAGCGCGGCAGCATCCGATCGATGAGCCCGGGGTCGTCGAAGAGCGTGGCGTACATGGACAGGCGGTCCGCCCGCTCCTCGACACGCTGGAGTGAACCGAGCTCGTCGGCCTCCGTCAGGGCCTTGGCGCGGGCGAGTTCGTCATCGCTGACGAGCTCCGTCGCCAGCCGTTCCAGCTCCTCGTGGAGAGCGGCTTCGACGCGGTCGACCGAGACGCCTGGCCGGACCGTCGCCCAACCGGCCGAGATCGAGGCACCACCGATGAACGGCAACGTGAACATCGCCACGTCCTGGGCGATCCGATCCTCACGGACGAGGCGTCGGTTGAGCCGGCTGCCCTTGCCACCCGCCAGGATCTGGCCGGCCATGTCGAGCGCATCCAACCGCGGATCGCCGAAGACCGGCGCGCGAAAGCCGACGTGGATGCGCGGCAGCGGGACCCGGTCGTAGACGGTTTCGCGGATCTCGCGACCCAGGATCTGGGGCAGCGAGAGGTCGCCAAGTGGCGGGATGTCCAGATTCGGCTGGATCGCCCCGAAGTAGCGCTCCGCGGCGGCCCGGACAGCATCCGTCTCGACATCGCCGACGACCGAGAGGACCGCGTTATTCGGGGCGTAGTACGTCCGGAAGAAGTCGCTGACATCCTCCAGCGAGGCCGCATCCAGATCATCCATGGACCCGATCGTCGGGTGGTGGTACGGATGCTCTACCGGAAACAGGTGGCCCTGGAGCTTCTCCTGCCACGATCCGTACGGGCGATTGTCATAGGACCAGCGCTTCTCGTTCTTGACGACCTCGCGCTGGTTGTCCAGGTTCTCCTGGCTGAGCGCATCCAGGAGGGTCGCCATCCGGTCCGCCTCCAACCATAGCGCGAGCTCCAGCTGGTGGGCCGGCAGGGTCTCGTAGTAATTCGTGCGGTCGAGCCAGGTGGAGCCGTTCATCGTCCCGCCGGCGGCCTGCACGAGCGCGATGTGTTCGGCCTTGGCGACGTGGCGCGAGCCCTGGAACATGACGTGCTCAAAGAGGTGGGCGAATCCGGTCTTGCCGACGACCTCGTGCTTGGAGCCGACGTTGTACCAGAGGTTGACTGCGACGACCGGGGCGAGGTGATCCTCGGCCACGATGACACGGAGACCGTTGGCGAGGCGCTGATCGCTGAACGCGACCTCCGGGACGGACGTGGGCACACAAGACCTCAGGGTTCGGGCGGGGTTGGCCGCGATTCGATCGAAGGCGTCGATCGTAGCGCCTCCGGGCATCATGCCGCCGCAGGCGTCGCGCAGCGTCGACGGCGCCCGGCGCTGGGTCCGCCCGGCGGCCGGCGGGCGCTGGGTCCGCCCGGCGGCGGGTCCGCCCGGCGGCGGGTCCGCCCGGCGCTGGGTCCGCCCGGCGGCGGGTCCGCCCGGGAACAAGTCCGCGGCCGTTCCCCCTGGGAACACTTTTCGCATGAGTCCCTCGTGGTGCATCGCCCAGACGGTCATGAACTGCTGTCTGGGGACCGGTCCACGAGGCGTTCATCGCGATTCCGTTCCCAGGCGGAACATCAGCCCGTTCCGTGGCGGAACCGCGGCCCAGAACCGCGGCCCGGAATCGCGGCCCAGAACCGCGGCCCGGAACCGCGGCCCGCCGGCCCCGCCGGCCCCGCCGGCCCGCCGGCCCCGCCGGCCCCGCCGGCCCCTGCGAGTTCGGACCCGACCGTTGTTCGGACCCGGCCGTTCCCCCGGGGAACACTTTTCGCATGAGTCCCTCGTGGTGCATCGCCCAGACGGTCATGAACTGCTGTCTGGGGATCGGTCCACGAGGCGTTCATCGCGATTCCGTTCCCAGGCGGAACATCGGCCCTTGGTCTTGGTGGGAGGCGACCGGGCTACCGCCGGGAGACCGGGTCGGATGGCTCCGCCGATCCGGGCCGTTTAGCCCGCGGCCGTGGACCCACCGTTTCCGTAGACCCCGAACCATGATCCTGCACTTCGCCGGTCGTCGCCTCGCAACGCTCGTCCTGGCCGGCACGCTCGTCGCGCTGCTCCTGCCCGGAACGATCTCCGCCGATGCGGATCTGGTCAAGCCGACTCCGGCAGGGGACTCCATCTCGAGCACGCCCATCGCGGAGGTCGCAGGGGTCTTCAGCGAGGCCATGTCGGGTGATGGAAGCGGACTCGAGGTGCTCGATGCGGCCGGTGACACGGTCGCGACTGGCGGCCTCGACCCGACGGCAGACACGCGCCTCGTCGCGACACCGGCCACGCCACTGGGGCTGGGGGTCTACACCGTTCGCTGGACTGCCGTCGCGACCGACGGGCACGTAAAGCGCGGTGAGTGGTCCTTCACAGTCGCCGCTGCACTGTCGTCCAGTGCCTCCGCGAGCGTGGCCGCGAGGCCGAGCGCCACGCCGAGCGCCGTCGCTAGTCCGAGCGCCACGCCGAGCGCCACGCCGAGCGCCGTCGTGAGTGCGCCCGCCTCTGCCGCTCCGATGCCGAGCACGGCCCCGCTCTCGTCGGCCCCGTCGTCGGCCGCCTCGCCGGCATCGTCGGGCGGAAGTGACGCCTCGGGAAGCAGCCCCAGCGATGTCGCGCTGCCCATCGTCATCGGCCTGCTCATCCTCGCCGCCGGCGCCGCCCACCTGCTGAGCCGGCGCAACCCACCCACTGACGCCGCGTGAGCCCCGGCCGACGCGCCCGACTGGCGGCGGGCCTCACGGGCGCGACCGGCCTCGCGTTCGCCCTGCCGACTGCTGCGGTGGGCCACTCGTTGAATGCCACGTACGCCAGCCGACTGCCGCTGGCGGTCTACCTCGCTGGGGCAGCCGCGACCGTGGCCCTGTCCTTCATCTTCGTCATCGTCCGCGACATCCGGGCGGCACCACCGGACCTGAGTGGCCCAAGCACGATCCCGCCCGCGCCCATCCGACACGGGCTGCGGGCCATCGGGCTCATCGGCTGGCTCTGGATCGTCGCCCAGGGGATCGCAGGCGGCTCCAGCGACGGGGACGTTGCGACGGTCTTCCTGTGGATCTACGGCTGGGTTGGTGTCGCCATCATCTCCGCGGTCATCGGGCCGGTCTGGCACTTCCTCGATCCGTTCTCGACGCTCCATGACCTGGGCGCAGCTGTGCTGCGCCGGCTGAAGGTCCAGGGCTGGCCCATCGCACCACTGCCGGCGCAGGTCGGGCGGTGGCCGGCGGTCATCGGCTTCGCCTTCTTCATCTGGCTGGAGCTCGTCCTCTTCGCGGGGTCGACCGTCCTGTTCGTCGTCCTGATCGGCTACACGGCACTGACCCTGGCGATGATGTCCCAGTTCGGGCGGGACGAATGGCGCTCCCAGGGCGAGACGTTCACCGTCTGGTTCCGCCTCCTCGGGCGGCTGGCACCGTACGCGCTCGCGGATGAAGACGGTCTGGTCCGGCGGCGCTCAGTTGGGAGCGGCCTGCTGGAACCTGGCCTGGCCGCGCCCGAGATGACCCTGGTGGCCCTTGGCGTGTCGTCGATCATCTTCGACGGCCTGTCCCAGACGCAGACGTTCTTCGACCTGTTCGGGGCGTTGGGCGTGGCTGAGAAGACGCTCCTGTTGTTCGCATTCCTGGGCCTCATCGTCGGCATCGCGTTCGCTGTCTCGACGACGATCGGGATCCACGCAACGAGCGCGGGTCTGCTGCCGATCGCGGTCGGTTACCTGATCGCCCACTACCTGACCTACCTGCTCATCGACGGCCAACGCCTCCTGATCGCCATCTCGGACCCGATCCAGCGCGGCTGGGACCTGTTCGTCACGGCCTTCCATGAACCGAGTGGTGCGTGGCTGCCGCCGGGGCTGATCTGGACGATCCAGCTGGCCGCCGTGGTCGGCGGGCACATGCTGGGCGCGTGGGGCGGCCATGTCGTTGCCGCCGCGGAGGCACCGCCCGGGCTGTCGACCGCAGCCCTGCGCCGGCGGCAGCTCCCGTTCGCGGTGGTCATGATCGGCCTGACGACGCTGACCCTCTGGTCGCTCGGCCAGGCGATCATCGTTTCCCCGACCAGCCCCTGATCCGGTTCGGGTCCGATGCGGCCGGCACCCACTCATTGAGCGAACGAACTACGGAGAGCTGCGCGGCGATGGATGGTTCGAGCGCCTCGGCCGCAGCGACGGCCGTCTCCATGGCCGTCAGGCACAGGATCCCCTCGGCCGTCGCGGCGAGGCGGATCTCCGCTGCGTCGCGGACCGCACCGGAGCGCGGCGTCGGGGTGTTGACGACGAGCCTGACCTCACCCGAGGCGATGAGGTCCAGGATCGGCATCTCGCCGAGTGACTTGTCAGGCTCCTCGCCGAGCTTCGCGACCGGCTGCGCCTCAAACCCGACCTCCGCAAGCACCCGCCGCGTTCCGGGCGTGGCGGCCAGCCGGTAGCCCGCGGCGGCGAGCGCTGTTGCCAGGCGGCGCAGCAGCGGCTTGTCGCGGTCGGCGATCGACACGAGGGCCAACGCCCCATCGGCACCTGGCCGTGGCGGCACGAGTGCAGCGCCCAACAGTGCCTTGGCCAGCGCCACGCGTGGATCGACGGCGATGCCGATGACCTCGCCCGTCGATTGCATGCCGGGCCCGACGGACGGATCCACCCCGCGCAGCTTTGCGGTCGAGAAGGCCGGCGCCTTGACCGCCACGAAGGCCGGCGGCGGAAGGAGTCCCCCGCCCCAGCCAAGATCGGGCAGCGTCGCTCCCAGGGAGATACGGACGGCCAGTTCGACCATCGGGACGCCGGTCACCTTGGACATGAACGGCACGGTCCGCGACGCCCGCGGATTGACTTCGATGAGGTAGACCCCGTCGTCGCGGACGATGAACTGGGCGTTGACAAGGCCCCGGGCCCCAAGGGCCAGCACGATCCGCTCCATCGTCGCCACGATGAGCGCCTGGTCGCCGTCGGAGACCGTCTGGGGCGGGAACATCCCGACCGAGTCGCCCGAATGGACACCGGCCCGCTCGACGTGCTCGAGGAGGCCCGGGATGAGCACAAGTTCCCCGTCGGAGATGGCGTCGACGTCCACCTCCACGCCTTCCAGGTAGCGATCGATGCGAACCGGCCGATCGGGGTCCACGACGGTCGCTGCCGCCAGCTGGCGGGCGAGGTCCGACGGCGAGTAGCAGAAGTCGATGGCGAGTCCACCGATGACGAACGACGGCCGGACGATGACCGGATAGCCGATCCGGTCGGCGAGGGTCAGCGCCTCCTCCACGCTGTGCGCCATCCCGCCCTCCGGCTGCGGGATGCCGAGCCGATCCAGGAGTGCCGAGAAGCGCGTTCGATCCTCGGACTGGTCGATGGCCTCAAGGTCGCTGCCGAGCAACGGCACGCCCCAGGCGGCCAGCGGCGCGGCGAGATTGAGCGGCGTCTGACCGCCATATGCGACGACCACCGGCAGGAGCCCCGTGCCTTCGGGCGACTCGGCATCGATGACGCTCCGGACGCTCTCCGGGTCGAGCGGCTCGAAGTACAGCCGCGACGAGGCGTCGAAGTCGGTCGAGACCGTCTCCGGGTTCGAATTGATCATGACCGCCCGCCAGCCCGCTCGGCGCAGGGTGTCCGCGGCCTGGACGGCGCAGTAGTCGAACTCGATGCCCTGCCCGATCCGGACAGGACCGGAGCCGATGACCAGTGCGGCTTTGCGCTCGACCGGCGGCGCCTCGGGCGCACAGCCCGCGGCCGCATACGTGGAGTAGAAGTACGGCGTCTCAGCCGCGAATTCGGCGGCACACGTGTCGACCATCGCGTAGCCGGGGCGAAGGCCCAGGACCAGTCGCGCCGCCCTGATCTCGTCCGATGTCGTCCCGGCCAGCCCGGCGAGTTCGCGATCGCCAAAGCCGGCCCGCTTGACCGTCGCCAACAGCTCCGCGGCTTCCGCGTCGCCGGGGTCCGCCAGGCGTTGGCCGACGGCGCTGACCTCCGCTTCGAGCGCGACGTTGCGGCCCATCTCCGCGAGGAACCACGGGGCGATACCGGTCGCCTCTCCGATCACCGCCTCTGGCACGCCACGGCGCATGAGCCCCATGATCCGCCACAGGCGGCTGTCGGACGGTGCCAGGAACTGACGGAGGACGATGGGCGCCGCCGTCCGCTGGGCGTGGCGGGTCGACTCGCAGGCCTGCCCGGATCCATCGACCCACTGGATCGGCTCGTCGGCGTCCAGCCCACCGCCGTAGACGCCGGCCAGGTATCCGAAGCTCGGGCGCCAGTCGGGGTCCTCGGCAAGCGGCCCGACGCCGGCCTGCTCGAGGCCGCGGAGCGCCTTGTTGAGGGCCGACCCGAACGTGCGATCGATGGCCATGACCTCGCCGGTCGCCTTCATCTGGCTGCCAAGTGTCCGGTCCGCGCCCGGGAACTTGTCGAACGGGAAGCGCGGCAACTTGACCACGACGTAGTCGAGGGCGGGCTCGAAGGCGGCCACCGTGGTGCCGGTCACGACGTTCGGGATCTCGGCGAGCCGGCGGCCGACCGCGATCTGCGCCGCGACACGGGCGATCGGGTAGCCCGTCGCCTTCGATGCCAGGGCGGAGCTCCGGCTCACGCGCGGATTGACCTCGATGACGGCGTACTCGGTCGCGTCCGGGGAGAGGGCGAACTGGACGTTGCAGCCGCCTTCCACGCCCAGTGCCCGGATGATCGTCAGGGCGGCACTGCGCAATCGCTGGTGGACGGCGTCGGTCAGCGTCTGGACCGGCGCGACGACGATCGAATCGCCGGTGTGGACCCCGAGCGGATCGACGTTCTCCATGGAACAGACCGCGATGCACGTGTCATCGGCGTCGCGCATGACCTCGTATTCGATCTCCTGCCAGCCGACCAGGCACTTCTCGACCATGACCTGGCCGATCGGGCTCGCCCGCAGGCCGGCCCGGATACGCTCGCGGTAGGCGGCTTCAGTCTCGACGATGCCGCCGCCGGTGCCACCCAGCGTGAAGGCCGGCCGAATGATGGCCGGCAGTCCGATGGTCGAGAGCGCCTCGTCGGCCAATGCCTCTCGGGCGGCCGGCGTCGGGCCCTTGACGATGAAGCTCGGGGCGTACGGCTGGCCGATCCGTTCGAGCAGATCGCGGAAGGCCTCGCGATCCTCGGCCATCCGGATCGCCTCCAGCGGCGTGCCCAGGAGCCGGATGTCGTGGCGTTCGAAGACGCCCGCATCGGCCATCGCGATCACGAGATTGAGGGCGGTCTGACCGCCCAGGCCGGCAAGCAGCCCCTCCGGCCGTTCCCTGGCGATGACCGCCTCCACCGCCTCCACCGTGAGGGGCTCGAGGTAGATGACGTCGGCGACCGAGGGGTCGGTCATGATCGTGGCCGGGTTCGAGTTGATGAGGATCGTCCGGACGCCCTCGGCGCGGAGCGCGCGGCAGGCCTGCGTGCCGGCATAGTCGAACTCGGCGGCCTGGCCGATGACGACGGGTCCGCTGCCCAGGATCAGGACCGAGGCGGGCTTTGGGGACGGGGCGGTCATGTCGGGGGGCCTTCGCCGGCGCGGGCCACGGACCGACCGGACGCTGGGCGGGCCACGGGCTGGCCGGCGCGGGCCACGGACCGACCGGACGCCGGGCGGGCTATCGGCCGCCCATTCTGGCTTATGTGCACGTGGTGCACCATAGGCCGGCTCCCATGACGTCAGCGAAGGTCCTGGCACGGATTCTGGGGGGATCCGCCGCACGGATCCGGTGCCGCGTGGTCCAGATTCCGGTACGCTCAGGCTCCCGAACCGACCTAACGTGCACTAGGTGCGCATCTGTCAGGATCTGGCGGATCACCCCGGCTCGGCCCGTCCGGCGCGCCCAACCCGCTCGATCCGTCACGTGCGCGGCGCGGCCCCGCCCGCGTGTGCCCCGGCCGCGTGTGCCCCGGCCGCGGCCACGAACCGATCGAATACGGCCAGCGCGTCGAGCGGGCCTGGGGCGCCCTCGGGGTGGTACTGGACGGTCTCGATCGGCAACTCGCGATGGCGGAGCCCCTCCACCGATCCGTCGTTCAGATTGATCTGGCTGACCCGGAAACCGGATGCGGACGGCAACGATCCGGCGACGACCTGGACCTCATGGTTCTGCGCGGTCACCTGGACCCGGCCAAGCTCGACGTCCTGGACCGGGTGGTTGGCGCCGTGGTGGCCGAAGCGCAGCCGGGTCGTATCAGCGCCGGCCGCGCGACCGACGATCTGGTGGCCGAGGCAAATGCCCAGCAGCGGCCGACCATCGTCGATGACCGCTCGGGCCAGTGCCACCTGGGCCACCAGTCGTGAGGGATCGCCGGGGCCGGGTGACAGGACCACGCCGTCGATATCGGATGACAAAAGATCCGCCGGGGAGGTCGTGTGGGGCAGGACTCGGACCCGAGCACCTCGGGACCGAAGCGAGCGGACGATGTTGGCCTTGAGCCCCAGGTCCACGATCGCGATCCGCGGCCCTGTCTCGTCCGGATCGCCATAGTCGGTGACGGCCGGCGGGGAAACCTGGCCGACGAAGTCCTGGTCCTCCCAGCGTGTGACGCTTCGGGCGGCGGCCCGAGCTCGCTCCACGTCGATGTCGCCGGGCGCGGTGACGATGCCGCGCAGACAGCCGGTGGAGCGCAAGTGGCGAGCCAGGCCGCGCGTATCGACGCCTGCGATGGCCGGGATATCCGAATCGCGCAGGAGCGCGGCCAGCTGGCGAGCGCCGTCCGCTACCGCCGCTGTCGCGTTCGCCACCACGAGCGCCCGCAGCCACGGGCGGGTGGACTGGTCGTCATCGAGGAGGCGTCCGTAGTTGCCGATGAGGGGATAGGTCATGACCACGACCTGGCCGGCGTACGAGGGATCCGTGCAGACCTCCTGGTAGCCGGTCTGGCTCGTGTTCACGACCAGGTCGCCGCCGGCCGCAAGAGGGGCGCCAAAGGCCACGCCGGGAAAGATCGAGCCATCCTCGAGTGCCAGCAACGCGGGCCCCAGGTCGCCGATCCGGGGGTCGACCACAGCCGAGGCGCGCGGCGACGGTGGAACGATCACGTGGGCTCTCAGCGACCCGGTTCGGAAACAGCGGGAAGGGGCTCACCCGGAGGGAGCGGGGCGCAGCGGAACGATCCGCCGATAGGCCGTGGCACGGTCGACCAGCCTCCTTCCCGGCCTCACGGGACCGGTACGCCGGCCTCACAGGACCGGCCATGAAAGGACGTCGTCAGGGTAGCAGAGGCCGCGCGGATGCGGCGCCCTGCTCAGTCACGGGAGCGGCCCCTACCCGATCAGAGCCTGCCAGCGCCGAATCAGCCGCCGCTCAGCCGCCGCTCAGCCGCGGCTCATGCGCCGGATCGCTCGCGCGCCCGCCCTGAGCGGCCAAGTCAGGAGCGCCACGGCGAGCACCCCGAGCCCGATCGACAGCAGGTCGTGGGGCAGGCCATTGGCAACCTCGAACTGCGTGATCCGTCCTACGAGTCCCGTCGCTCCCTGACCGTCCCGCGACGCGCCGCGGGACCTGGCCGTGCGCCGCGCGACGCGCTTCGATCTTGCCATCACACCCTCGCCGACTGTGCGGCCGCCTTCCACCCGTTTCTCACACTCTACCGCCAGAACGTCTCGTAGGGGTGCTCGCCGACGAGGACCCGGCCGGCGATGAAGCGCTCTAGGGCGAACGACGAGATGTCGACCGTCCGGGCCGTCCCATCGAGAATGAGCTCGCTCATGCACAGCCCGATGGCAGGCGCAGTCTTGAACCCGGACCCGCTGTGGCCGCAGTCCAGGTAAAAGCCATCCGGGCCGGCCGCACCGAGGAGCGGCCGCTGGTCCGGGGTCAGCCCGTCCTGGCCGGAATGCGCGCTCTGGAACGTAGCATCGGCCATCGCCGGGATCCGCCGGCAGATCCGCTCGGCGACGCGTTCGGGGAAGTCGGCGGCGGCATCGGCGGTATCTCGATCGGGTGAGCTGCCGAACTCGCTCTCGTCTTCCAGGCCGACGAGGACGAGGTCGCTTCCCTCGGGGCGGAAGTACATCGAATTGGGGTCGTCGATGACGACCGGGAGCGGACCGGACGCGGTTGGCGGGCGCCCCAGGTAGGCCGTGTCATGCCGCCACACCTTCACCGGGATCTCCAGCCCGACGAGTGCGGCGACACGGGCCGCCCAGCCACCCGCCGCGTTCACGGCGATCGGTGCGGAGAACGAGCCACGAGTCGTCTCTACCCCGGCGACCCGCCCTCCGACCACCGGGATGGCGGTCACCTCGGCGCCCTGAACCAGCGTGGCACCAAGGTCGCGGGCGGCCTGCAGGAAGCCGGTAGCGGTCGCTGCCGGATCCGCATATCCGGACTCAGGCTCGTAGGCGGCGAGCTCGTCGTCGTCAACCGCCATGCCCGCGGCGAGCTGTCGGATCACGGCCGCGTCGACGACATCGGTCGGGATCCCGATCTCCCGCTGCGCGGCCACATTCGCCCGGAGCGCATCCGCGTCCTCCGGTCGGGTCAGCTGCAGGAACCCCGTTCGGGTGAAGCCGCAGTCGCCCCCGACCAGCTGCGCCCAATCGCGGAACCATCCATACGAGGCCCACGCGAGGCGCGCTTCGGCGATGAGGTCGTAGTGCATCCGGACCAGGCCGCTCGACCGGCCAGTCGCCCCAGCAGCGATGGTGGAGCGCTCGACGACGATCGGGCGGACACCGCGGCGAGCGAGGTGGTAGGCGAGGCTGGCGCCCTGGACTCCGGCACCGATGACGATGACGTCGGCTGGCTCAACCATGTGGGGGCGTCCTCCTGACCAACATGGGGCGCCCCGATATCGTAGTCGAAACCGGACGCCCGGCCGACGTCGTTCCGTGCGCCGATCTGGGGCCCGCCACCGCCCTCGCCCGACGCTACAGTGGATCGACCCGCTCCGTCCCGCTCCGTCCCGCTCCGTCCCGCTCCGTCCCGCCCTGGGAGCCTGCATCGATGACCGCCCCGTCCCCCGCGACTCTGCCGGACCGGCCCTTCCCGCGTCTCTTCGAGCCGCTCCGGATCGGGAGCGTGACCCTCCGGAACCGGATCGTCTCATCCGGCCACGACACGGTCATGGCCGTGGACGGGCTCATGACGGACCAGCTCATCGCCTACCAGGCGGCGCGGGCGGCCGGTGGGGTCGGCCTCATCGTGGTCCAGGTCGCCGGTGTCCACGAGAGCGCCCGCTACACCTCGCACATCCTGATGGCCACTGAGGACGAGTGCATCCCGGGCTACCGTCGGCTGGCGGAGGCCGTCCACGCGCACGGGAGCGCCATCGTGGGCCAGATCTTCCACGACGGCCGGGAGCTCATGGAATCGCAGGATGGAACCCTACCGGTCGCGCTCGCCCCATCGGCCGTGCCGAACGAACGCTTCCACGTCATGCCCCGGGCGATGCCGATCCCGCTCATCGAGGAGATCCAGGCCGGCTACGCCTCCGCCGCTCGCCGGCTGTGCGCCGCCGGGCTCGACGGCGTGGAGGTGGTGGCGAGCCACGGCTACCTTCCCGCCCAGTTCCTCAATCCGCGGGTGAACCTGCGGACCGACCGCTACGGCGGCAGCCCCGAGAACCGCCTGCGCTTCCTGCGCGAGACGATCGCCGCGATCCGGGAGGAGGTCGGCCGCGAGCCGGTCGTCGGCCTGCGCATCTCGATCGACGAGATCACGCCGGAGGGACTGACCCCGGAAGACGTCCTGCCCGCCCTGGCCGTGCTCGACGGCGACGGCCTCATCGACTACGTCAGCGTCGTGGCCGGGACGTCGGCGACCCTGGCCGGCTCAGGTCACATCGTCCCGCCGATGACCGTGCCGAACGCCTATACCGCGCCCCTCGCCGCGCGGGCGAAGGCCGTGGTGTCGGTCCCGGTCATCGTCGCCGGACGGATCAATCAGCCGCAGGAAGCGGAGCGGGTCCTGGAGCTCGGCCAGGCAGATGCGTGCGCGATGACCCGGGCGCTCATCAGCGATCCGCTCCTGCCGATGAAGGCGGCCGACGGTCGGACCGACGAGATCCGTGCCTGCGTGGGCTGCAACCAGGCCTGCATCGGCCACTTCCACGCGGGCTATCCGATCTCCTGCATCCAGTATCCCGAGAGCGGCCGGGAGCTCCGCTACGGACGGCTGGCCCGAGCGAGCCGTGCCCGCGGCGTCATGGTGGTCGGCGGCGGCCCGGGTGGGCTGAAGGCGGCGACCGTCGCCGCGCAGCGTGGCCATCGCGTGACGCTCTACGAGGCGGCTCGGCGGGTCGGCGGCCAGGTCCTGCTGGCCGAACGGCTGCCGGGCCGAGCGGAGTTCGGCGGAGTGGTGACGAACCTAGCGGGCGAGGCGGAGCGGGCCGGCGTCCGGGTGGTGACCGGGACGACCGTGGATCTCGAGGTCATCCGCCGTGAGCGTCCGGACGTCGTCATCGTCGCCACCGGGGCCGGGCCGCGCCGTCCGCCGATGGAGCTGTCGGGGGACGCGGTCGTCCTTGACGCATGGCAGGTGCTGCGGGGGGCGGAGATCCCGGACGGACGGCTGGTCGTCGCCGACTGGCGCTGCGACTGGATCGGGCTGGGTCTCGCCGAGCTCCTGGCGGGGCGCGGCCGGAAGGTGACGCTGGGGATCGACGGCTACATGCCCGGCCAGCGGCTCCAGCAGTACGTCCGGGACGCGATGACTGGTGCTGTCACGAAGGCCGGTGTCCAGATCATCCCGCTGGTCCGTCTCTTCGGGTACGACGGCTCGGCGGTCTTCTTCCAGCACGTCCTGACCGGCGAGCCGGTCATCGTCGAGGAGGTCGCCGGACTGGTCCTTGCCCAGGGCCACGATCCGGTGGATGGCTTGCTGGTGGAGCTGGAGACCCCGGGAACCTTCGACGGAGAGGTCCACGGGATCGGCGACTGCCTCGCGCCGCGGACCGTGGAAGAGGCGGTCCTGGAGGGACTCAAGGTCGCGGCCGAACTCTGAGCGGCGACAGGAGGTCGGTGAGCCCGGAAGGACTTGAACCTTCAACAAAGTGATTAAGAGTCACTTGCTCTGCCATTGAGCTACGGGCCCAGGGGCCGGATGATACCGCAGGGACGGCCAAGTGCCACAACCTCCTGAACACTTGAAACTCCGGCCGGACAGGAAATGCCACAACGTCCTGGTCACCGAGACCAGCGGGCCGGTGGCTCGAATGGGGTCTCGCCGAGGAGCGGCTGATCGTCGGGCTCGCGTCGCCGGAGCGCGAAGAAGCTGAGGCGATTGACATCAAGGTCGAGCGCAGCCCGGACGAGGCGGTGGAGCCAGCGCGGGTCGACCCGATAGCGCCGGCCGAGGACCGACACGCTGCCCGCGTCGCTGGTCCGACGCAGGAAGACGAGTCGGCCAGCCGGCGGCGTGGTGAGATCGATCGGTCGACCGAGCGGGAAGGGCGCCCGCTCGGGAGCTGCCTCGATCCGCACGGCCGAGCGCACGCGCGAGGCGGCGATGTACGCCGCCGAGCGGACCTGCAGGTCGGCCAGGGTCGGATCCCAGAAGCGGGCCCAGAGCTTGCGCTGCCACTGTCCGTTGAACGCCTCGATCGAGGCCTGGAACCCGACCTCGAGCGGTGGCGCGAAGACCGGCACGACGCCGACCGCGAGGCAGTAGCGGATGACCAGGCCGATCGAGTTCGGGTGGGCGTTGCCGCCGATGAAGCGGGTGTCGTTGTCGAACTGGGCATAGCCGGGCAGCCCGACCGCCCGCCAGTGTTGCCCCAGCGCCTCGATGGTCGAGGCGCCGCTCACACCGGCCGTCGGCCAGACGACGGTGAGCGCGCCGTGGAGCGAGATGCCGGTCAGGATGTCGAGCTCGAGGCCGCCCTTGAGCCGCAGACCACTGATGACGTCGAAGCTGTCGAGTTCGACCAGCCGCCGGCGAAGGTCGGGCAGATACCAGCCGGCTGGCGGCGCCGGGCGTCGGACTCGCCGCTTCGCGTCGAGCGCGCCGCGCCGCTCGAGGATCCGCGCGATGGTCCGCACGGCCGGGATCGAACCGATCAGTTCGGGCTCGCTATCGAGCGCTCGATGGATCGCCGCCGGGCCGTATTCACCGAGGACGCTCTCCTCGCGCAGCATCCGGCGGAGGTCGAGGATCCGGTCTTCGATGTCGACCCGGGTCCGGCCGACCCGGCCTGGGATCGAGGGTCGATCCGACCAGTCCACCCGCTCGAGCGGCCGGTCGGCGGCTCGCCTCAGCCAGAGCTGGACGGTTGCCGGGCTGACCTGATAGCGCCGGGCGACCGCCCGCAACGACGCTCCCACCCGGACGGCGGCCACCATCGCTCGGCGCTCGTCCTCGACTTGTCTCGAGCCGATCCTTTGCGCATGTCACCACCCTCAACCAAGCCGTTTATCCAGAGCGTACTGGCCAGGAGGCTGTGGCACTCGACTGT
>JBCLDE010000014.1:0-40944 GCA_038915165.1 Candidatus Limnocylindrales bacterium | reverse complement strand
CCGCTCAGTACCCGGCCGGCAGCAGGTCCGCGCGGACGAGATCCGATACGGTCACGGGCTTCTTGATGAGCCCGAGCGAATCGAAGTACGGGATGGAGGCCTGCCAACCGTCGAGATCAAGGGCGCCCAGTCCGCGTTGCCGCTGGACCGGTCCTTCCCACGTCGCGATGGTCGCGGCCAGGATGGCGGCCTGGACGTCGCGTGCGGCGGCCAACTCCGGCACCGCCTTGATGGCCGCGTCGAGCCCGACCTTGGGATCCGCCTTGATCTCCTTCATCGCTCGCAAGGTGGCCGCCACGAACGCGGCGATCGCGTCATGTTTCGTCGCGAGCGTCCCCGTCCCGCTGATCAGTCCCGGACCGGGCAACGCGATGATGTCGTCGATGTGCAGGACGACCGCCGGATCGCCGTCGAGCTCGAGCTGGACCGGCTCGTTGTTGGCGAAGCCCGTGGCCGCATCGACTGCACCCTGGGCGACCGCTGCCCGCTGCGTGAAGTCCGGATATTCGATGATCTGGACATCATCGGTCGTCAGGTTGGCCGAACCGAGCAGGATCTGGAGCGCGATCCAGCCTGAGCCGTAGCGGCCCGGCACGCCGATCTTCCGGCCCTTGAGGTCGGCTGCCGTCTTGATGCCCGATGAGGCCTTGGCGAACACGATATTCGGGAGCTGGCCATAGATCGTCGCCACATACTGGACCGGGATCCCCTGGCTGACGGCCGGGATGATGCTCGTGCCATCGCCGATCCCGACATCGATCGCACCCTGGCCGACGAGCGGGATCAGGTCCTGGTCGATCTTGTTCTGGAGCTCGACGTCGAGCCCGGCCTCGGCGTAGTAGCCCGCCTGCAGGGCGAGATAGAACTGGGCGAACTGGACGCTCGGGATGTAGCCGAGGCCCACCTTGAGCTTGGTCGGCGTGGCGCTCGGCGTGGCGCTCGGCGTGGCGCTCGGCGTGGCGCTCGGCGTGGCGCTGCCGTTGCATGCGGCGACAAGCGTCGCGATGAGCAGGCCGACTAGGGCGAGGCGGAGACGGGACGATGACACGAGGACCTCCGGATGACTGGGCTGGTTCAACGGGCGCCGACAGTCCGGCGCTCGAGGACGACGACGATGAGATAGAGCGCGATGCCCACGAGGGCTATCATCACCAAGGTGGCGAACATCAGCGGGATATCGAAGAGCGAGCCGCGCGCGAGGTTGATCAGCACGGCGAGACCCTGGTTTGCTCCGGCCCATTCGCCGACGATCGCACCCACGACGGCCAGCGTGACGCCGACCCGAAGGCCGCCGAAGATGTTGGGCAGTGCAGCGGGGATCTCCAGGGTGAGGAGGACCTGACGCGGGGTCGCCCGCAGGCTCCGACCGAGCTCGAGCAGGCGCGCGTCCACGGAACGGATCCCGACCATCGTGGCGACCGCGACCGGGAAGAAGACGATGAGCGCGCAGATGATGACCTTGCTGACGAGCCCGGGGCCGAACCACAGCACCAGGAGTGGCGCCAAGGCCAGGATCGGGATCGCCTGCGCCGCCACCAGGTATGGCGAGAGCAGCCGTTCGATCAGCGTGCTCCGGGCGAGGCCATAGCCGACCACCAGGGCGAGGCTGGCACCCACCAGCAGGCCCAGCACGACCTCGACAACGGTCGCCCAGAGGTGCGGCGCCATCGTGCCGTCCGTCCAGGCCGTGACGAATCGCGCAGCGACCGTCTCCGGCGGCGGAAGGATGTACGGGGGCAACCCACCGAGGACGACGATCGCCTTCCAGACAAGGACGAAGACAGCGAACGCCGCGACGACCGACAACCACGCCGCGCGATTCACGAAGCGACCCGAATCGTCGCCACGCTCGAGGCGCCCGAGGCGGAGGCGCCCGAGGCGGAGGTCGCGTCCGGGTCTCCCAGATGCGCTCGGATCTGCCTGGCGATCACAGAGACGGCGGCGGCATCCAGATCGGCGATGGAGCGCGGCCGCGGCGTGGCCACGTGGATGTCGGCGACGATGCGTCCCGGGCGCGGCGACATGACCACGACTCGGTCGGCGACGAGGATCGCCTCGGGGATGCTGTGGGTGACCAGGACGATCGTGGTCGCGGCGCGATCCCACAGGTGGAGCAGCTCCAGGTCGAATCGTTCGCGGGTCAACGCATCGAGCGCGCTGAACGGTTCGTCGAGGAGCAGGACCGCCGGCTCCAGGGCGAGGGCGCGGGCCAGCGCCACCCGCTGGCGGGTCCCACCGGACAGCTCGGCCGGGCGCGCGGCGCTGACCGCCGGATCGAGGCCGACGAGATCGGTCAGGGCCGCGAGGCGTTCCGTCCGTCGGTGCGCCGACCACCCGGCCAGTTCCAGCGGGTAGGTGATGTTGTCGGCCGCTGCGCGCCAGGGCAGGAGGCGCGGTTCCTGGAAGACGAGCCCGATGCGCGGATCCGGCCCGGCGATCGGGACACCGTCCAGGAGCGCCGTGCCGGCGACCGGACGGAGCAGGCCGGCGATGACCCGCAGGAGTGTGGACTTGCCGCATCCGTTGGGGCCGATGATGGCGACGATGCCACCACCCAGGATCGTCAGGTCGATGCCGTCGAGGACCGGCATCGGCGCACCTCCCCGTGTCGGGAACGCGAAGCTGAGGTCGTCAAGGCGGAGCGCTCCGGTCCGCCCGTCGGTCCGCCCGTCGGTCCGCCCGTCGGTCCGGCTCAAGACCCGGTCTCCGCAAGGGGTCGGAGGAGGGCGGCGGTGGCCGGGTAGAGACCCTGATACGCCTCGAACAGGCGGTCGTAGACGGGGGCGAGCGCTGCCTGAGGTTCGATACGCGTCGCGATCCTGGTCATCGCGACGATCGCCGCCCGAAGGTCCGGGTAGACCCCGATCCCGACCGTGCCGAGGATCGCCGAACCCAGGACCGCGGTCTCCAGGACAGCCGGCACCGCCACGCGAAACCCGGTGACATCGGCCTTCACGCCATTCCAGAACGCACTCCTCGCCGGGCCGCCGCAGACCCGCATCTCACGGACCGTGACGCCAGCCGCGAGCATCGGCCGGGCGACGTGGCGGATGGCCAGTGCGGAGGCCTCGACGATGGCTCGGGCGAGATGGCCGCGGCCGTGGCCAAGGGTCAGGCCAGCCAGGACGCCGCGGGCCTCCGGGTCCCAGATCGGCGAGCGCTCGCCGGCGAGGTACGGCAGGAAGACGAGTCCATCGGCACCGGGCGGGGTCGCGGCAGCCTCGGCCAGCAGCGCGTCCATCGTGATCGTCCCACCCAGGATGTCGGATCGATACCACTCCAGCGCCCGGCCGGTGGCGGCCATCGCGGCCCCCACGCTGTACAGACCGGCCAGCGGCGCCGGCGTCACGAAGCTGCCGGGCACCGTCAGCGGCCGATCCCAGTAGACGCCGAATCCACCGGCGGAGCCGCCCGGGTCGTAGGCATCGCCCGATTCAAGGAGGCCCGCGCCCAGGTAGCTCGCGAACGCGTCGACGGTCCCACCGACCACCGGGATGCCCGGCCGCAGCCCGAGAGCATCGGCGGCGGTCTCGGTCAGCGCCGCGACGATCTCACCAGTCGCGGACGGCGGCGGCGATCGATGGGCGGGGATCCCGGCGGCGTTGACCCGCGCAGCATCCGGGACCAGTTGATCCGGCACCAGCGGAGCGCACGCCACGCCGGTCAACCGGAACGCCAGCCACTCCCAGGTCGCGAGGTACCAGCGCGTGGCGGCCGCGACCGCCGGCTCGTGGCGCTCCACCCAGAGCGCGGCCGGCAGACCGCCGAGCGCCCAGCCGCGAACGCCGGAGGCTGTAGCGAGCTCGTCGGCCTCCGCCGCGGCACGCGAGTCGAGGAACGTGATCGCCGGACGCGTCGCCTCGCCCCGGGCGTCCACGGCGGCCAGCGTCGGGCCGTGGCCGTCGGCGGCGATCGCCACGACATCGGCGACATCCGAGGCCCGCAGGGCACGCACCGCACTGACCACGGCCGACCACCACGCTCCGGGATCCTGTTCCGCCCAGCCGTGTCCGCCGGTCACGTCGAGGGCATAGCCGCTTCGGCCAAGAGCCAGGAGTCGACCGTCGAGTGAGATCAGGCCGGCCTTGACCTCCGTGGTGCCCAAGTCAAGGCCCAGGACGGCCGGCTCGCGTGCTGTCATCGCGGTCGCCCGCCAGACCCGGCGAGGGTCGCTTCATCGAGGGCGACGACCGCCTCTGCGGTGGCGACGTCCGTGACGAGTTGTCGGACGACGCCGGCCCGGAGGGCACCGAGGATCGGGCGGACCTTGCTCTCGCCGGTGGCCACGCCGATGGCGACGGGGATGCGCGCCAATCGCCGGGCATCGACCGCGATCACTCGCTCGCGCAGCGCCGCACACACGAACCGGCCGTCGAGATCGAACGGTGCGATCAGGATCTCACCGACCGCGTCCGCTTCCTCGAGCTGCCGCTCCACCTGCTCGCCGACGCGCGACACACTCCAGGCCGGACCACCGATCCCGAAGATCGCGACATCCAGGCGATCCCACAACTCGATGATGGAACGCACCCCGGCGTGTGCCACTAGCGCCCGTTTGGTGGCGGCATCGTCCACGAGACCCGGCGCCATCAGTCCACGCGCCTGGGCGCCGAGTGCGTCGGCGACCCGCCGGTACGGTTCGCGCTCCGGCCCGGTCGACCAGTAGCCGCCGCACAGCGGGACGACGGTCAGCGCCACCGGCGTCGCGGTCTCCTCGAGGGCCGCCGCCGTGGCCGCGATCGACGCACCGTCCCCGACGCCGATGGTCGCGCCCGTCCGAAGCGCGCCACGGAGCACCTCCGCGGCCAGACGGCCGACCATCCGGCGGGTCAGATCGTCGGGCCCCGCGATGGTCGGGGCCAGATGGACGGCATCGAGGCCGTAGCTTCGCCGAAGGGCATCGGCGGCTGGGCTCTCGGCCGCCGTCGAATCGATGATCCGGATCTCGACGATGCCTTCCGCCCGAGCGCGCTTGAGGAGGCGCGAGACCTGCGGGCGAGTCACCCCGAGTAGCTCGGCGATCGCGTTCTGCGTCTCGCCCAATTCGTAGTACAGGCGGCTGGCCCGGACCAGCTGCTCGAAGTCGCTCATCTCGAGACGGCCAGAACGCGGACGGCCCGGGATGCAAGCCCGGCCCACGAGACCTGCGCCAGCCAACGCACGTTTGTATCGTACAGATGTGCAACCACGGTGAGGGCATCATCCCGGCCGCGACCGGCATCTGTCAAGTCGGCCGACTATGCCTGTGGACCGACTATGCCGAACAAAACGTCCAGAGTGGCCGTGCACGGCCACCACGCCGAGCTAGATGACCCGTCCCGGGTTGAGAATGCCGAGCGGGTCCAGCGCCGCCTTGATCGCACGCATGACCCGGACCGCGTCCGCGCCGCGCTGGACCACCAGCCACTCACGTCGGACGACGCCGATGCCGTGCTCGCCGGTCACCGTCCCGCCGAGGTCCAGGGCGGCCCGATAGAGGTCGGCGCGGACGAGCTCGGTCAGCTCCTCGGCCCGTGGGTCGCCGCGCTCGAACACGAGATCCGGGTGCAGGTTGCCGTCGCCAGCGTGCCCGAAGGTCCCGATCCGGACGTCGTGTTTCGCCGCGATCGCCTCGATGGCGCGGAGCATGTCCGGCACCCTCGCCCGGGGCACCCCAACGTCCTCCATCCGGACCTCGCCGAGCCGCTCCAGCGCGTGATGGGCGGCGCGGCGGGCCTGGCGCAGCCAGTCGGCTTCCTGGGCGTCCGCGGCGCGGACGACGTCCGTGGCGCCGGCGGCGCGGCAGGCGGCCTCGGCCCGCTCCAGCTCGTCGTTCGCGGCCACGCCGGGCATGTCCGACTCGACCATGAGCATCGCCGCCGCGGTCCGGTCCAGGCCCAGATCGTTCATGTCGTCGACGGCCGCGATGGTGAACCGATCCATCAACTCAAGGGTCACCGGCATCAGGCCGGCGGCGGCGATCCCGGCGACCGCGTCGCCCGCGCTGTCGAGAGTCGGGAAGAAGGCCAGCATCGTCGAGCGCGGCGGCGGCGCCGGCCGGAGCCGGAGGGTCGCCTCGGTGATGATCGCGAGCGTCCCCTGGCTGCCCACGAACAGATGCGTCAGCGAATAGCCGGCCACGTCCTTGACGTTCTTGCCGCCGGTCCGGATGACCGTCCCGTCGGCCATGACGACCTCCAGCGACAGGACCCAGTCACGGGTCTGGCCGTACTTCACGCAACACAGGCCGCCCGCATTCGTGCCCAGGTTGCCGCCGATGGAACACGTCTCGAAGCTGGCCGGATCCGGCGGGTAGAACAGGCCGACTTCGGCCACGGCAGCCTTGAGCCGAGCGTTGATGACGCCTGGCTGGACGACGGCGACGAGGTTCTCCCGGTCGATCTCGACGATCTTGTCCATCGCGGTGAAGGCGATCGTCAGGCCGCCCTCGATCCCGGCCGCTCCGCCCGACAAGCCAGTCCCAGCCCCGCGCGGAACGACGGGGATCCGCAGCTCCGCGGCGATCCGGACCAGCTCGGCGACCTGTGCCGTCGTGGTCGGCAGCGCAACAGCGCGTGGCAGGCCTGCCCGAAGGTAGGCGGTCTCATCGAGTCGATAGCCTTCGCGATCGAGCGGGTCGGTCAGCAGACGGACGTCGGGAAGTCGCGCCTGGATGGCGGCGACGAGCGGGTCGGAGGCGAGGGGGTCGGCTGCCTGGGTGGTCACCCGGCTAAGTCTAGCGGGCCCGGCCGGCCGGTCCAGCCTGAACCTGGATGAGACGAACGAGGGTAGTCGCTAGCGATCCTCTGGGCGACGTCCCACGACCCACCAGGCCACCGGGAAAAGGCCCGCGGCGACCGCCAGCTTGGCGGCGTCCCAGATCAGGAACTTCGTCATCCCGCCGGCGACCGCGTCCGCCCAGGGAATCCCGGCGGTGAACTTGAGCCACGGCACGCCGATGGCGTAGATGACCGCGGTCCCGATCGCCATCGCGGCGAGCGCTCCGCCGATCCGTCTGTCCCAGCCGAGCTCCGCGAGCCGGCCGATGATCGCGGCCGCGACGACGAAGCCGATGAGGTAGCCGCCGGTCACCCCTTGCAGGATCGCGAGGCCGGCACTGCCCTGTGCGAACACGGGCACGCCGATCGCACCGATCGCGAGGTACAGCAGAAGCGCCAGCACGCCCCGCCGGAACCCCAGGGCCCCGCCGACCACCAGCACGCCGAACGTCTGGCCGGTGAAGGGCACTGGGACCGTCGGGATGTAGATCTGGGCGCTCAGCGCCACCAGAAGCGTCCCCGCCACGATCAGCGCGATGTGGCGGACCCGGACGTTGAGGCGTTCGCCGACCCGGATCGGGACCAGGAAATCGGCGATCGTCAGGCCGCGCCCCTCGGCCGTGGTTCGATCGAGTCTCGGGAGCGCCAGCGTCATGATGACTCCACTTCGAGGATCACGCCTGCGGTGATCACCTGCCGAGTCTAGCATCGCCTCAGTCGTACCGGACGGCCCGCACGATGGACAGGCGGCTCGCGAGGCGCGCCGGGTAGGCCGCGGCGAGCATCGCCACGACGACCCCAAGGACGAGCGTCAGCCCAACGGTCGGCCATGGCACGCCCGCCCCGACATCGAGGCGACCGCCGGCCAGCAGGACCATGGCGGCACCTACGGCCAGGCCGACCACGATCCCGAGGATCGCTCCGGCCAGGCCGAGGATCCCGGCCTCTACGGCGATTGAGCGCCAGACCTGGCGGCGGGTCATGCCGACCGCCCGCAGGATACCGATCTCGCGGACGCGCTCGATGACGTTCATCGTCAACGTATTGACGATACCGAGCGTAGCGATGAGGACGGCCACGATGGCCAGCGCATCGAACAGCCCGAAGATCCGCGCCAGGGCATCGCTGATGGCGCCTTCGATCCGGTCCAGCGGCACGATCTCGAGCGCATAGGCGTTGGCGGCGGTCCGCAGCGCGTCACGGGCGGCGGGCGGCGCATTCGGCGCGAAGCGGACGGCGAACGCGTCGGCGCCGGCAAGGCCCAGTGCGTTCGTGGCGTCGCCCCAGCCGACCAGCACGGCCTCGCCGCCGGCGCCCGGGAGGGAGCGCTCGACGATGCCGGCGATGCGCAACTTCAGGACCCGCCCATCGGCGGTCGGCAGCACGATGGTCTGGCCGACGGAGAGACCCAGGCTCGCGGCGAGGCCGGCCGGCAGGATGGCCGCTCCGCCCGCGTCGAGCGCCGCGAGGGCAGCTGCCCGGTCACCGGCCGTGAAGGTGAGGCGACCATCGGCCGCCATGTCGGCGCCGATGACGGCGGCCGCGTCGGTGCGGACGCCCTTGAGCGCGATGTCGAATGTCCCGATCGGACTGACCCGCGCGACCCCCGGAACAGCCGCGGTGAGCGCCTCGGCCACACCCTCGTCGGTGCCGATCGGGCGGATGGAGGTCATCACCAGCTCGCCCGGGACCACGTCGGCGATCCAGGCCCCGGCCGCGGCTCGGGCATGCTGTCCGACACCGCCCAGGGCGACGATCATCGCCAGGCCGACGGTCAGACCGCCGAGGGTCAGGGCGGTCCGGCTCCTGTCGCGAACGACCGAGCTCCGGGCGAGCCGCTCCTCGAAACGGAGCAGGATCGCGAACGGCATTCCGGCGATCCGTGCGATCGCCGGCAGGATGAACGGGATGAGCAACGTCGCGAGCAGCAGGATCGCGTAGACGACCAGGGCCTGGATGACGCCGGCGCCATTCGCACCACGTGGCCAGACGATCAGGCCGACGACCGCGACCGCGACGAAGACGGCGGCGAGCCAGCGCAGGCGAGCACGTCGCGCCGATGGAAGGTCAAGCTGGGTCTTGAGCGCCTCGACCGGCTGGATATGACCGGCTCGGCGGGCGGGCTCGATTGCGGCCGCGAGGGTCACCATGAGGCCGACGAGGAAACCGACGAGGAGCGCCTCCGGCGGCAGTGCCGGCCGTTCCAGTGTCACCGAGCCGATCGTCCCGACGTACGCCACCATGCCGGCCGCGAGCAGAGCCCCTATGACCAACCCGAGCAGCGACCCGATGACGCCCAGCACGAGGGCCTGGGTGAGCATGAACCCGGTGACCTGGCCACGGGTCGCCCCGGCCGCGCGCAGCAGACCGACCTCGCGGATGCGCTCCCCGACGGTCATCGACAGCGTGTTGAAGATGAGGAACGCCCCCACGAACAGCGCGATGGCCGCGATCAGGGCCGTCGTCGCCTGGAAGTCCGCGGTCGAGGTACGCAGGGTGGCCGCCAGGTCGCCCGGCGCGGAGAGGACGTACGGCTCCGTGATGAGGCGGGCCTCGAGGTCACGCGACACCGCGGACGCGTCGGCGCCCTCGACGAGGCCGATGTCCACGCGGGTCACACCGGTCTGGCCAAACGCGGCCTGGGCGGTCCGCAACGGCACGACCATGGTCCGACCGAACGCCCCCGTCACGGGTCCGTCGCCGGCGAAGATTCCCACGACCCGGTAGGTGACGGGGTCGCCCGCACCCTGGATGGTCAGGGCCGAACCCAGGTGCAGGCCGTCCTGCTCGGCCAGTCGCTGTGTGATGAGGGCGCTGGGCTCGTCCGGGTCGGCCAACGGCGAGCCGGCGATCAGGGGGAGGTCGTGCAGGAGGGCCTCCGTGGCCGGATCGATGCCAAGGACCGTGACCGGTGGCGGGAGCGCGGCCCCGATGTCGCCCGTGAGGGCGGCCTGCAGATACGTGCGGCGCTCGAGGGCCGGCGCCGCGACAGCGATGCCCGGTGTCGAGCCGATCGTCCTGACCGTCTCGGCCGACAGCCCGCCCTCCCCGAATGCCGCCACGCGCAGGTCGGCCCGGCCGACGAGACCACGGACGGTGCTGTCGACGGAGGCATCGATACCCGCGTTGGTGGCCAGGCCGGCGAACAGGACGGCCACCCCGAGGGCCACGCCGACCGTGCTCAGGAACGCACGCAACGGTCGTGCCCGAAGGCTGCGCCAGGCGAGGCCGGTCAGGGGCACGAGACGAAGGCCTAAAGGCCCAGCTGGGCGAGACGGGCGATGAGCGGCGTCGCGTCGTGCGATTCGCGGCGCCCCAGTTCGATGGTCTCGCGGACCCGGCCGTCGCCGATGACGAGGACCCGGTCGGCGTAGGCCGCCGCCTTCGAATCGTGGGTGACGAGGACGATCGTCTGGCCGCGCCCGACACACGAACGCCAGAGCGCATCCAGGATCTCCGTGCCGGTCGTGTAGTCGAGGTTGCCGGTCGGCTCATCGGCAAACAGGAGCGCCGGACGCGTGACCAGGGCGCGGGCGATCGCAACGCGCTGCTGCTCGCCGGCGGACAACTGGTCGGGCTTGTGATGTTCCTTGCCGGTCAGGTCGACCAGGGCGATGGCGTCGCGGATCCGCTCGCGGAACTCGCCCCGACTGGGATCCTCGCCCGCGATCGTGAACGGCAGGGCGACGTTCTCCCAGGCGTCCATCAGCGGGATGAGGTTGAACGACTGGAACACGAACCCGGTCCGGTCACGCCGCAGCCGAGTCGCCTGGTCATCCGACAGTCGACTGATCGCGGCGCCCTCCAGGATGACCTCACCACTCGTGGGCCGATCCAGGCCGCCGAGAACCTGGAGGAGGGTCGACTTGCCCGAGCCCGACGGCCCCATGAGCGCAACGAATTCACCCGCTTCGACCGACAGCGAGACGCCACGGAGCGCCTCGACCACCGTCGAGCCCAGCGGGTAGGACTTCGTCAGGTCGCGGGCCTCGAGGATGATCGTCATCGCCGCGAGTGTACCCGCCGCGACGAGCCCGCCAGCCGGAGTACGACTCAGGCCCCGATGAAGAAGCTGGTCACGCCGCTCACGATCGAGTCCAGAAGGCTTTGCGACGTCTGGCGCTCGATCACGCGCAATCGGACCGATGAGGCCTCGAGGGTCGGCGTGGGCGTGGGCGTGGGCGTGGGCGTGGGCGTGGGCGTGGGCGTGGGCGTGGGCGTCGGGGTCGGGGTCGGGGTCGGGGTCGGGGTCGGCGTGGGTGTCGGGGTGGCCGTCCTGTTCGCTGGCGTGGCCGTCGGCGTCGGGGCGAGTGCCGGAATCGGAGTCGGCTCCAGGGTGGGCCTCGGAGTCGGCTTGGCGGTCGGTTTCGGGGTGGCGGCGGCTGCCGCAGTCGGCCTGGCTGTCGGTTTCGGGGTCGGTTTCGGCGTGGGTTTCGGGGTGGCGGCAGGCGCCGCGGCGCATGCGTCGGCAAACAGGACCGTCCACATCTTCTTGCCTGTCGGACCCTTGTAGGCACCGATGCCGATCACGTCCCAGGCCGAGCCCAGGATGTTCGCCCGGTGTCCTGCCGAGTCCATGAACAGCTGCTGGATGGCAGCCGTGGCGGAGTCGTCCGGGTTGGTATTCCAGCCGATGTTCTCGGCGGCGAGCTTATAGCAGAAGCCGACGTCGTTAAGCTTGTCGAAGACCTTGCCATAGCCCGGGATCGTGTGGCTGAAGTAGTCACGCTCGATCATGTCCTGGCTGCGCCAGCGGGCGACGGAGCTCAGTGTGGCGTCGACCTTGAGCGCCTTGAGCCCGGCGTTCGCGCGGCTACGGTTCGTCAGGACGACGAGTTCCGCCTCGGAGTCTGCGCTGAACGCCCCCGCATCCCAGGCGAGCGTGCGCGCAGGGATGGCGAAGGTGACCAGCGATGTGGACGCGAACAGGAGCGCGACAGCAAGTGCGACACGGCGAGACGCGGAGCTGCGGTGCGCGGCCCGGAAGACCGTACGGCGAACGTGAGATCGGCGTGAAAAGTGCATGGGCTCCAGGATTCCGAGGATCAGCCCGTGTGGGATACCGGGCGCTGCGGTCACCATAGATGCGGCGGGGCGCAGATTCCGCTCCGCGATGGTCCGGGTTCTGCGGTTCGCTGGTACCAGCAGGTCCGGTCGGGTCAAGGGCCGATGGCTGGCGTGTGGTGCGGTTCGGGCCAGTACGGGCAGGCCCACCGCATCTGCCTGATGACTGGCCCACCCGGGGCCGGGACGCCGTTCCGCCTCGGCTGACGCGCCCGCCCGGGTGACGCGCCCGCCCTCGCGGCCCTACCCGCTATACTCCCGTCGCTCGTCCCGCCCACGAGTCGCGGGTTCAACACGCACGAGCACCCGCGGTGGCCTTAGCTCAATGGCAGAGCAGCGGAATGTGGATCCGCAGGTTACGGGTTCGAGCCCCGTAGGCCACCCCAACTCCCCGCGCCAACAGAACCACTATTCATGACCCTGTACGATCTAACCGGTCGGATAGGGTGCCAGATCGGGTCTTGCCCTCTCGGCGGCGATGGCGAAGGGACGCCCGGTCGGCTGGGGGTGTCGGCTCGGTGGGGTCGGGCCGGCCGGATCTCCCGGAAGCGGGGCCGGGCGGTGGTAGGGTCGGGCCGGGCAGAGGAGCAATGTCGCGAGGTGCCCGGCTCGAAGGTCCGGACGCCTCGGCATGTCCGCATCGGAGGCCTAGAATGACGCCGAGCCGTGCGCTGTGCCTCCTGAAGTCCGGCTCATAGGTCGATCGACACGGAACCCCAACCGCGGAGACCCACTTGATCCTCCAGCGCCTGAAGCAGCTCCTGTGGCCGATGCGGCCCGTCCTCCTGCCGATCTGGCGACTTGTCCGTCCCTTCGTCCAGTCGGTACGGCTGCGCGGTCAGGGGATCACCCCAGCTGCCGGGCCCCTGGTCCCGCTCGTGCGCGAACCCGGCGAGTCCATCAGGCCACTCAGGAAGAACGAGTTCGACGCCGTCGCGAGCCGATACCCCTATTACACGTCGCGCTGGGGCTACATGTCGGTGGCGTGCAGGATCGCGGGCGAGCTGATCGAGAAATACGACCTGCAGTCCGCCCTCGAGCTGGGACCGCACCTCCGTCCGGTCATCGTGGGCGCCGACGTCATGGATCGCAGCGCGAACGCGGAACTCCGATCCGAAGGACGGGTCATCATCCACGACGCGACCGCTGCGCCCTGGCCTATCGCCGACGAGCACTATGGCCTGTTCGTCGGCCTCCAGGTCTTCGAGCACCTGCCGGGTATGCAGAAGGTGGCATTCCGCGAAGTCTGCAGGGTCGCCCGTCACGCCATCATCTCACTGCCGATCGACTGGGAGATGGACGATCCGCAGAACGTCCACCACCGGATATCCCGCGAGAAGGCGCTGTCGTGGTTCGAGCCGATGACGCCGACGCGGGTCGAGATGGGCAACGCCGGCCCCAGGAAGCGGATGATCTTTGTCTTCGAGAACCTCGACGCCGGGCTCGTCCGGGACATCTCCCCGGCAAGCTGAACCGCCGTGGGTTCAGGGTGAAGGCCCACGTCACCCAGCGGCGCAGCGGTCGCCGGTCGGGGTCCTGCTCACGAAAAGGGTCCCGGATCGGGTCCCGTTTGGCAGGTCCCGTGTGGCGTAGAACACGTTCAAGGGCATCGGAGGGAGGCTCCAAGGCGACGAGTTCGAGCTCCACAGGCCACCCCGACTCCCCGCTCGGCCGCATCGCGGGCCGATGCCGCGCCGCGCTCATGGCACGCTCATGGCACGACTTGCGCCCGGGGACTACTAAGCCGACATAGGACCCCGACCGGGCCGATTCGCCGGGCGACGGCCCACATCTCACGCACCAACCACGCTCACTGGGGGCATTGCCGCGCGCTGGACGGTGCGCCGACCGGCCATAAGAGTCCCCCGGTGCATCGTTTGCCGCGGGATCGGGCGGAGGTCAGTTGCCGCGGCCGCTCCTGATCTGCCTGTGGGTTGCACGCCGGTCGCCCCCCGCCTAGGATGCGAGCACCTGCAGCCCACGTACGGGGCCCGTCCGCGTTCCGCTTCGGCGGCCGGATGCATGGGCCCGCGATGGACCGCTGGGAGTGGAGGAATCCCGCCATGGCGACGGTGACGTTCGCAGGCGTCAACAAGTTCTACGGCGATTTCCAGGCGGTCAAGGACCTGGACCTGGAGATCGGCGACGGCGAGTTCATGGTCCTGGTCGGACCGTCCGGCTGCGGCAAGACGACGTGTCTACGGATGATCGCCGGCCTCGAGGAGATCAGCAGCGGGACGTTGCGCATCGGTGACCGAGTGGTCAACGACGTCGCACCCAAGGATCGCGACATCGCGATGGTCTTCCAGAGCTACGCGCTCTACCCCCATATGTCAGTCCGCGAGAACCTCGCGTTCGGCCTCAAGCTGCGCAAGGTCCCCAAGGCAGAGATCGAGCGGCGGGTCAACGAGGCGGCCGAGACGCTCCAGCTCCAGAAGCTGCTCGATCGCAAACCCAAGGAACTCTCCGGCGGGCAGCGCCAGCGCGTCGCGCTGGGACGCGCGATCGTCCGCGAACCGGCTGTCTTCCTCATGGACGAGCCGCTCTCCAACCTCGATGCGAAGCTGCGCGTCCAGACCCGTGCGGAGATCGCCCGCCTCCACCAGCGACTCAAGACGACCGTCGTCTACGTCACCCATGACCAGGTGGAGGCGATGACGATGGGGACGCGCATCGCGGTCATGAATGACGGACTCCTGCTGCAGGTCGGGACGCCGCAGGCCCTCTATGACACCCCGGTCAACCGCTTCGTCGCGGGCTTCATCGGCAGCCCCTCGATGAACTTTGTCGAGGTCAACGTCGCCGGCTCGGGCGACAGCGCCCGCCTGGTCGGACCGGCCGAGTGGTCCATCCCGCTGCCGGCTCGCTACCGCGAGGCGGCGACCGGGCGTGGTCACAAGACGCTCGTGGCCGGCTTCCGGCCGGAGCACCTCAAGATCGGCGAGGCCGGTCCCGACCAAGGCTCGTTCCGGGCGAAGGCCGACGTGGTCGAGTACCTCGGCAGCCAGGAGCTGCTCCATGTCAGCGCCGCCGACCAGGACATCGTGGCCATCGTCGGCTCGGAGCATCGGGTCCGGCCGGGCGACATCGTCAACCTGATCCTCCCGCTCGACAAGCTGCACCTGTTCGATGTCGAGACGGGCCTGAGCGTCGCTCCCGACATCGCCGCACTGGCGGCGTCCGACGCGGTCGCGCAGCAGGCAGCTCCCCCACCGAACTCGGCGGAGGCTTGACGCCCGACCGGACGACACCCACAGTCCCGACGACAGCCCCGGCCCCGACGACAGCCCCGGCCCCGACCCCGGAGCGATCATCCGGGGCCGAACTCGTCGAGCGCGTCGTGGAATCGCGGATCCTCCATCGGGGCCGCTACCTGACCTTCCGGGTCGACACCATCGAGCGGGCCGACGGTTCGCGCGGTACACGCGAGATCGCCGACCATCCGGGAGCGGTCGCGATCCTGGCCATCGATCCAGACGACTGCGTCCTGCTCGTTCGCCAGTTCCGCGTCGCCGTCGGCCAGGCCCTGCTGGAGGTTCCGGCGGGCACGCTGGATGTGGCCGCCGACGGCTCCATCGAGGACCCGGAACTTGCCGCGCCGCGCGAGCTGGAGGAGGAGACCGGCATGCGGGCTGGATCGTGGCGACGTATCGCCCGGTTCTATACCGCCCCAGGCTTCACCTCGGAGCTCATGCACCTCTACCTCGCCACGGATCTGCGACCCGCCGATGGTGAGCGGCTGACCCCGGACGACGACGAGCACCTCCTGCTGGAGCGGATGCCCTGGCGTGACGCGGTGGCCGCCGCCGAGCGCGGCGAATTCTCCGACGGCAAGACTCTCGTCGCCCTGCTGTGGCTCGCCCGCCAGCGAGCCACGAGGCGGTGACGGGCGGTCAGGGCTCCGTGCTGGGGCGCGGCGGCGGGCCGAGGTGAGCGAGCGCCGCCCGATAGAGCGTCGAATCCGGGCTCATCGCCACCGCCAGGCGCAGGTGCGTACCGGCCTCGTGGCGCCGGCCGAGACGCTTCAGACTCTGGCCGAGCGTGAAATGGCCGTAGTGCGACGACGGATCGACATCCAGCAGGGCCTCGAACGTCACTCGGGCGCGTTCGGCCTGGCGGGAATTGAAGTAGGCCCGACCAAGCGCCTCCAGGATCGAGCCCTTGCCGGGCTCCAGGCGGTCGGCCCGTTCCAGGACGATGGCGGCCTGGGCGTGATGGCGGCGCTCCAGCAGGGCCTGGCCGCGCTGCAAGAGGTCGTAGGCCGTCTCGTCGGCAGCGTCGTCCGGCGCGTCGTCCGGCGTCGAGGACTGCATGCCACCGATGGTGCCACGCGAGCGACCGACTCGCACGCGAGCGACCGGCTCCCCGCGGCGACGGCTACCGGTCGCGACGACCCCGGCTGGGCGCCTACGCCTCGCGGTACGACGCCAGGTCGACCGGTTGCAGGCGTGGGGACGGCGTCAGTCCAGGGATCCGACCGCGCTTCGCGATGGGCCGCCCATCGATCTCCTTGATGTCGCCGGTGAAATCGATCGGCGTTGCGCCGCTGATGTACGACCCGACGGCATAGGAGTCGACCGGCGCCCCAGCGTCCTTGAAGTACCGGATCCGGTCGGGCGTCAGGCCGCCCGAAACCGTGACCTTGACGTGCTGGAAGCCGGCCTGGTCGAGCCGTGCCCGGACCTCATGGACGAGGTCGGCGGTGACCCGGCCGCGCTCCGACGGCGTGTCCAGCCGAACGCCGTACAGGCGATCGCCCAGCGCATGCGCGACACGCAGGGCCTCCTCGGCCTCGTCCTTGAAGGTGTCGACGAGGACGATCCGCGGGACGTCCTTCTCGACGTGGCGATCGAAGGCCAGGGCCGCCTCCACGGTGTCGCCGAAGATCAACACGAGGGAATGCGGCATCGTGCCGGCAGGGGCGAGGCCCGCCAACCGCGCGCCGGCGGGTGTCGATGCGCCCACGCACCCGCCGACGATCGCGGCGTAATCGAGGACGTCGGTGATGTCGGGATGGATGTGGCGTGCCCCGAAGCTGATGACCGGGTCCGGTGCCGCCACGTCGACACACGCCCTGGCCGCCGTCGCCCATCCGGTCGACTGGGCGAGCATCCCGAGGAACGCCGTCTCGTACAGCCCGAACGTGCGATAGCGCGCCCTGATGCGAAGGACGATCTCCCTGGGCTCGATGACGTCGCCGTCCTGGAGCGCCTCCAGGTGGGTCTCGGTGGGGTCGGCGCTGGCGAGGACGTGGCCCAGCAGGTTCCGGGCCTCATCGATCCCGCACAGGACGGCCGCCTGGCGGGTGAAGACCTCCATCGTGACGAGCGGGTCGAGGCCCTCCTTCTCGAGGATGGACTCGGCGCGTGCAAAGTAGACGTCCGCCGAGTCGCCCGACAGGATCTCGTGCGACGGCCGCGAGCGGGTCAGGCTCATCAGTCCGATTCCGCTCCCATGGCGCCCGGATCTTCAGCCGCCGGTGGCTGCGGCGAGTCCAGGTTGGCGGCGAGTGTACCGTACGGCACCGCGTCCGCCGACACTGATCCGACGCCGGCAAACGCCGTGGCCGCCGTGGCTGCAGGGGCCGCCGCCGTTGACAGCACGTGGCGCCGACGGCGACGTCCTCGCCAGACCGCGATGAGCAGGCCGATCGCAAGGAGGATAGCCAGCCCGAGGAAGACGAGACCGATCGCCCGCCCGCGCCCGAGCTCCTCCGCGCCGGTCCATGTCGCCGCCGCGATGCCGGCCGCCTGGGCAGAGCCGGCCAGATCGCCGGTCGCGAACAGCGTGCGAGACTCGGCCAGGTCCGCCTCGGGCGTCATGTCCCACAGGCCCAGGGTCTGGAGCAGGTCGGGCACCGCCGGTCGGGCGGCGGCCGCGATGTCGTAGCGGTCTATGGCGGCCAGCTCGGCCGTCGCCTCGAGGGTCGCACGGGCGAAGCCATCCGGACTCTCGAAGGCGGTCTTGAGCGTGTCCGGGACCGTCAGGCCGGAGGCAGCGGCGGCCGCCGCGATCGCCTTCCGTCGCTCGAGGATCGTCGACGCCTTGGCGAGCAACGCGGTCGCAACGTCGAATCGCCAGGCCCGCATCGCGTCCCGGACCGGGCGCGGCAGCTGCCAGTCGCCAGTCGCCTTCAGGACCGCGTCGTAGCGCGTCCGCGCGGCGGCTCGCGCCTCGAGCAGCGGCAGATCCGTGTCGCGCACGACCCAGGTGCGCCACAGATCGTCGAAGGAGGTCGCCGTGTGCGCCTCGAGGAGGTCGAGCAGGCCACGCCAGTCGGGCGATCCCACGACCATCTCGGGACCGCCGGGCTGCCCGCCGACGGCCGAGGTCGCGCCCGTGCCAGCCGGTGGCTGGTAGGCCCCGGTACGGTCGGCGGCATCGGCCCAGACCGCCTGCAGTGCGGTGTCGCTTGCGCGCTCCGCGATGGCCCGCGCAAGCGCCAGCGCCGCGGCGTAGGCGTAGTCCTCGGTCGCGGTCGTCTCGCGGCCGATGCCGGCCCAGGCGTTGAGCGGGATCCTGGCCTTCTCGAGTTCCGGTGTCAGCTTGTCGCCGTTGACCTTCACCTTCAGGGCCCGCGCCACGTCCAGTCCGTAGTAGGAGGCGAACGCCTCGCTCGCCCAGCGATCGGCCAGGAGCGACCCGTTGAACCAGACGTGCGCCGCCTCGTGCAGGACCACGAAGTCATCCGCGTAGTACGCGACCTCGATGAGGCCCGCGCTCGGGTCGAACAGCCCCACGTAGCCACCAGTGGAGCGGCTGACCGCCTCCTGGATGACCAGCCCGCCATCGCGTGGCCAGGGCAGGCCGATCCGCTCGGAGAGGACCGGCAGGGCACGGGCCACGAGGTCGCCGACGCGGTCTGACCAGGGTTGGTCTTCGGGCCACGCTCGGATCGTCAGCGTGACCGATGCGTCTCCCACCGTCGACGTCACCGTCCGCTCGGCGTACGCACCCGGCCGGTCGCCGACGAGATACGCGAAGAACGAGAGCGGCTGGCTGAGCTTGCCGGTCTCGTAAACGACGTTGCCGGCGGCGTCCTTGGTCGGCGCCGGGATGTCACCGGACTCCACTTCGGTCTCGAAACCCGCCGGGAACACGACCTGGACGGAACTGCCCGGTGTCGAGTCCGTGGCGAACGCCCAGACCGGGAACGACACGAATGAATCGCCGATCCGGACGTCCCGGGTGGCCTTGCCTCCGTTGTCGACGAGATCGAAACGCAGCCGGTAGGTCGCCGTCTTGCCGCTGTACAGCCGCTGCGCCAGGTTCATCTGGAGGAGCGTGTAGTCGGCGGTCCGTTTCGACGCCCGAACAGACGGCTTGCCCGTGCCGGACCAGGACAACTGGTAGCCCGAGGTTCCGGGCAGGACGGACAGGAAGGCCTTGTCGAAGTAGTAGCGCTTGGTGACCGTGTCCCTGAGGTGGTTGGTCATGACCATGTCGAGCGTGACCCGAACGCGACGCTGAGCAGGCTGGACGTCGTAGCGCGCGGTGGTGACGATGGTCAGATCGGGGCTCGCGGCGCGCACCTCGGAGATCCCCGCCGGTGTGGCAAGCAGGCCTGCGGCGGCGACGACGGCCAGCAGGACAACGGCGAGGCGACGGCCGATGGGGCCACCTGGACGCATCGCGCGCGTCACGCGCATCAGCCCAGCAACTCCGGCAAGCGCGGCGCATAGCGGTCCAGAAAGGCTCCCTGGGCAGATGTTCGGTCGCCCGGGTCGGGCATCCGCCCGCCCTGCCATAGCCAGTCCCTGGACTCATCCAGCAACCGGTCGGCGACGCCCAGGATCCGCGCGATGGCCAGACCGAGGGTATCCTCGTCCACGGCCTGCGCCGGCAGCTCGACGCTCAGCAGGGGCCGCTCGTCCTCGCCCACAGAGAACTTGGCGAACGGGAATTCGTCGTTCCAGCGGAGGAGGCGCCGATACGACTTGCGGAACATGTCGCTGATGGGCGGGGCGTAGTGGGCCCAGCAGATCAGGGCGAGGGAGGGATCCAGGATCACCGTGATGCGGAGATCGAAGCGGCGGCGTCCGTCGAGGACGAGATCCCAGCTGGCGATCCCATCGCGGTCGGCCCGTTCTGTCGGGGTCAGGCCCAGGCCCGCGAACCACTCCTCGACATCGGCCGGGCGCAGGGCGAGCGCGCCGGTCAGAGGGGATGACATGGCCTGCGGAGTCTAGCCGAGATCGCTCGGCACGGCCGTCAGGGGCCTCAACCCTCTGGGGCGGCGGACGCCTTGGCCCCCACCGTACGTGGCGCGGGACGGCGATCCACGGATTCACCGCTGTGGACGATACGCACGCCGCGCGGGATGACGGCGTGCACGGCATCCGCTGTGCCCCGGTACCACTCGGCGACCTTGCCGCGGGCGATATACGGCTGGAGGAGCTTGACGCCGCCGCGGTTGCGATCCAGGTCCCACGGCCGGCCGAGACCGATGTGGTCGTTGAGCGACCGGGGGTTGTACTGCGTCAGGACGACGACGTCATCGATGTCGGAGTTGACGCAGTTGGACAGCGTGAAATCGATGATCCGGTATTTGCCACCGAATGGGACTGCCGGCTTCGCGCGCTCCTGGGAGAGGATCGACAGGCGCTCACCCTCACCGCCCGCGAGGATCACCGCCATCGTTCGCTTCACTCGCCCGACACTAGCACGCCCGGTTGCGCGCCCAGCCGGGCTCCTGCCTACAGGAAGAGGCGCGGGTTGACGAAGACCCTGTCGAGCATGACTGCCCAATGCAGATGCGCACCAGTGGAGCGACCGGTGTTGCCTTGGTAGCCGATGACCTGGCCCTTGTCCACCTGGCTGCCGACCGAGATCCCACCGGGGTAGTGCGGCTGCATGTGGGCGTACCAGGTCTGCAGGGCCTGGCTGTGAGCGATGATCACGATCCAGGCCGGGTCGGCGCCGTCCGCGTAGTTCCACCCGATATGGACGACCGTGCCGGCGCCCGACGAGCGGACCGGCGTGCCGGACGGGGCGACGATGTCGATCCCACTGTGGAAGTTGGCGCACGAGCCCCTCGGTGGGTTCCAGCCGAACCCGGTGCACCCGAATGGCTGGGTCACGATGCCGCCCATCGGCCAGCTGAGCGTCCCGTTATACGCAGACGGGATCCGGCCGGCCTGTGCCTGCTTCTGGATGAGCGCGGCGATCTGGTTGACCAGCTTGCGCTGGGCCGCCGACGCAGCAGCGAGGGCCCGCTTGGCGGCCACCTTGTTCCGGGCAAACGTCGCATAGGCGGACTTCTGCTTCGCCAGCGCGAGAGCGGTCGCTTTCTCGAGCTTCTTGAGCGCGGCCCTGGTTGCTTTGAGCTCGGCCAGACTGGCATCCAGGGTTCGCTTCTGGGCGGCCGTCTCCTGGCGGAGTTCGTTCGTCCGTGCCTGAGCGTCCTCGACGTTCTGGTGGAGCACGGCCAGCGTCTCCTGATCCCGGGCGATCTGGACGGCGAGGGCCTTGTCCTGCTCGCCGACATCGATGAAGTAGCTCATCTCGGCCAGCAGATCCGTGAACGTGCCGCCCGACAAGAAGGATTCCAGGAGCGACGTGCGATCCATGTCGTACGCGCTCCGGACGCGCTCGGCCAGCAACGCCTTGCGCTCGCCGAGCTGGAGCTTCTTGACGGATTCCTCCGACTTGACGGCGCTCAGGCGAACATCCAGGCCCTGGAGCTGGGCCACGAGGTCGTCGTACGTGGCCTTGACCTCGTCGATGCGGCCCTGCATCGCGGTCATCTTGACCCTGACCGACGCCAGGTCGGCGTTGATGCCGCGCACCTGGCTGGTCGTCTGCCTGATCTCATCAGCCAGACCGGCCTGGAGCGATGTCAGCCTGGCGACCTGTGCCTTCTGCCGCGCGACGTCGCGCTTGATCTGCGCCTGTCGGGCCCTGGCGTCGGACAACTCGTCGCCACGTGCGACGGGCGGGGTCCCGGGCGCGCCGAGCAGGCCCACGATGAGGGGGAGCAGAAGAAGGATGGATCCGACCCGCCGGCCAAGGCGCCGCCGAGGGGTCGTCGATCGGCCGATGGAGCTCCAGCCGCCGGCTTGTGGCTCCTTCTCCTGATCGGTCTGTCGGCGCATCACGTAGGCGAAGTCATCGTGCGGGGGTAGCTCCGTGACGTGCGCTGGCCCTCGGTCATGGCCAACTCCAGGGCATCATACCCGCCCAGTCTAGCCGCGATCCCTGCGACCGGGCCCTGGCTCTATGGTCCCGGCGCCGGTGGGACTCCAACCTGTCCCAGCCCATCACGCGCGCAGCAGCACCGCCCAGAGCACGCCGATGATGAAGAACGGCCCGAACGGGATGTACGTCTTGCGCCCGACCCGCCGCAGCAGCAGCAGCACGAGGATCACGACACCCGCCAGGGCGAGCGCGAAGATGACGCTGCCGAACGCCCGGCTGGCACCGGCCATCAGGCCGACCCCGGCCAGCAGCTTCACGTCACCCAACCCGAACGCGCCCGCCCCGAACGGGATCGACGGCAGATAGAGCAGGGCCGGGATGCCCAGCGCGGCCGCCACGGCGAGGGCGACTTCCCCGCCGACCAGCGGGTTGGCCCCGCTCAGCGCGTACAGCAGCGCGACCGGGATGACCGGCAGGGTCAGGAGGTCCGGCAGCAACCGCTGATCGAGGTCCGTTGCGAGCCCGATGACGAGCGTGACGAACCAGGCCCCGAACAGGACGAAGGCCAGCGGCTCTGTCGTGACGCCGAACCGGAGCGGTAGCAGGCCGAGGGCCAGGGCACCGACCAGCGCCACCACGGCCGTCCGCCAGTCGATCGGACGCCCCGGTGCGTGCTCATCGTCGTGCTCCGGCCAGCGGGTCGCGAGCCGGTCGGCCGCAAGTCCGAGCACGAAGCCGGCCGCTCCGAGCAGCCAGGCCAACGGCTCCAAGGTGGGGGGTCGGCCGGCGACAGGCTGGGTCGGTCGGTCGCGCGAGCCGGGGTCAGCCGGCTCGCGCGCCGGCGAGGGCCAGCTCGACGAGCGTCGCGTGCGATACGCCGGTCGCGCCCCGTGCCGCGAACGGCAACGCCTTGCGGTAGTAGGCGGTGCCGGCGATATCGAGGTGGACCCACGGACGGGTGACGAACTCGCGGAGGAACAGACCGCTCTTCACGAGCGATCCCTCGGCCGAGCCGGAGTTCTGGAGGTCGCCGTACCAGCTGTCCATCTCCGGTACGTAGTCTTCGACGAGAGGCATCTGCCAATAGCGCTCGCCGGCCCGGTTCGCAGCGGCCATCACATCGTCGTAGAACGCCTGCGGCGTCCCGAACCCGCCGGACACGAGGTGGCCAAGGGCACGCGACACGGCGCCGGTCAGGGTCGCCACATCGACCAGGTGGGTCGCGCCCAGCTGCTCCGCATAGGTCAGTGCGTCGCCGAGGATGAGCCGACCCTCGGCATCGGTGTTGGTGATGTCGACCTTCTTGCCATTGAGGGCTGTGACGATGTCGCCCGGCCGCGTGGAGTGCGGACCAGGCATGTTCTCCACCGCGGGCGCGACCACCAGGAGCGGGGTCCCGGGGGCCAGGCGGGCGATGGTGCCGATCGCGGCGATGACCGTGCACGCTCCGGTCTTGTCCATCTTCATCTCTTCCATCCGGGCGGATGGCTTGATGCTGATGCCACCGGAATCGAAGCAGACGCCCTTGCCGACGATCGCCAGGTGTCGGTCGAGCGCGTCGCGCTCCCCTTCTTCGCCGGACCGCATGACGATCATCCGCGGCGGGTTGTCGCTGCCGCGACCGACCGCCATGAACATCCCCATGCCGAGCTTCGTCGCCCGGTCCGGCTCGATGACGTCGATCCAGAGGTCGTGCTTCTCGGCGACGGCGCGCGCCTCGTCCGCGAGGACTTCGGGGCTGACGTCATTGGCGGCCCGATTTGACAGGTTCCGGGCGTGGTTCGCGCCCTCACCGATGATCTGGCCGCGCTCGGCGGCGCGAGTCAACGCCACGGCATCGCCGCCGGGTGCCACGAGGATCAACTCGTCCAGGACGGGCGGGACCGAGTCGACGTTGTCGCGGTAGATGGTGCGTGGGTCGTACGAGCCCTCGACCACACCCCGGGCGACCAGCTCTGCGGCAGCGGCTTCGCCACCCTCCAGGGCTTCGGCCAATGGCGACAGCCAGACGGCCAGGCACTTGACCGTCCGGCCACCAAGTCGACGCTCCGCGGCTGCCGCGATTCGCACGACCGACTCGCGATCCAGGGTGGCTGGGTCGCCCAGGCCGACCGACAGCAGACGACCGGCACGGACCTCGCCGCCCGCCGCCAGGGCCGTCGCATAGCGCTTGCCGGTCAGCTCACCGAACGTGACCAGCGTCCGCAGTTCCCCGCCGGCTCGCCGGTCGAGCTCACCCAACGGGCCCTCGAAGGCTGGCTCGGCGGCCATCGGGACCACAAGGACATCCGCGGGTACGTCCCACGGCTGATCGATGACGACACGAAGTTGCACGGGCGCAGAGTCCTCCGGAAAGAGACCGCCGAAGGGCCCGAAAGGGACACCGGTCGGCTGTAGTGTGGGCTGGGCTGCCAGTGTACCCACACCCCGAGGTCGCCGGACGGACGCGCCTTGGCGCACACCGTCATGGCGTCGGGCTACCCGCCGCGCCCTGGAGTGCGGCGTTCAACCGACCGCGAGCCTCCTCGATCGCGATCACGGCGCCGTTCATCCCGCCTCGCCCGATCTCGGCCATGATGATCACCAGGCCGCGCGAATCCGGTGGCAGTCGCGCCTTCGCCGCGGCTTCGGCGGCGACCGCCTCGCGGACCGCGGGGGTCACCCTTCCTCCCACCGTCGAGATCGCCTCGTAGAGCCCGCGCAGGGCCACGTCATAGGCGGCGTTGCGGCCGAGCCATTCGTCCAGGACGGTGACGTCGACCGTGCGGACCAGGATATCGCGCAGGCGGCGGGCGTTGGCGAGTCGCTCGGCCGCCTGGTCGAGCACCTTGAGTGCCTCGCGGTACTTCGCCTTTACGCCGTGGCCGGCGGCCTCCCCGACCAGCCGATCGTGCTCGGCGAGCAGCGCGCTCATCTGCGCAGCGGAGACCGACCCCACCGTGAGACGGCGCCAGTCGGCATCGAGGCCACCCGTTGTCGACGCCGCCTCAACGAGGGCCGCATAACGGGCGATGACCACGTCGGAGAGCATCAATGCGGCCTGTGGCGTCCCGACGTACGGCACCAGGTCAAGCTCTTGTCGCACCGCTGCCGCTCGCGCCGTGATGTCCGCGACCAGGCGATCTCCCTCGGCGATCGCCGCGTCGACGGTCGCCAATTCGGATCCGTTGAGCGCCGACAGGGCGCCGCGGGCCTGCGTGCCGAGGGCCTGGACCTCGTCGGCGACGGCCGCCAGCTGCGCCTGCGCGTGGTCGAGCAGCAGCGCCACCTCGGCGTCGCCGGCGTAGGCCACTTCGGGCCGGGCGGCACTTCCCGGCGGTCGGTCCATCCCGGTCACCAGACCGGCCGCGCCCAACGCGATCAGGACGATCAGGACGAGCCAGACGAGGACACCAGCGGAGCGGCGCAGGCGACCGGTCATCGCCCCACCATGCTCGCCTGGGACCGGCGCATCGGTCATGCCCGCAGGCTCATGCGCGCTGCGGGACCTGGTCGCGCTGCTTGGTGCGGAGGTAGCCAAGGGCGCCCTCCATCGCCCTCGGCTCGAACCCGAAACGCGTGCCGATGAGGTCCAGCGGGCCGATGTTGTCGAGCCGGAGCTGGCGGAGCTGGTCCGTGGCGACTGGGAACGGAAGATGGAGGAGCTCGCTCGTCCAGGCGACCACGCGGATGAGCGGGAGCGGCATCGGCAGGATCGCCCGCTTCTTGCCCAGCGCGCGCGCCACCTCTCGAGTGATCTCCTTGTACGTCCAGTAACGAGGCCCACCCAGCTCGAAGGACTCGCCGACCGTCGTCGCGTCGGACAAGGAACGCACGACGATCGCCGCGACGTCGGCGCTGTGGATGGGCTGGAAGCGCGCCGATCCATCGCCGGGGACGGGCACGATGCCGGGCGACGACCGGACCAGGCTCGCGATGATGTTGAAGAACCCGTCACCCTCGCCGAACTGGAGGGACGGCTTGATGATCGTCCAGTCCAGCCCAGATCCACGGACCAGGGCCTCCGCCTTCGCCTTGGAACTCGCGTAGTGCAGGCTCGGGTCGTCCACGACGCCCATCGCGCCCATGTGGATGAGTCGACGGACACCGGCCGCGGTCATCGCCCCCAGCAGTGTCCGGGTGCCCTCCGTGTTGATCAGGCGCAGGTCCGCCCCGCCGTTGAAGTCGCGCGCGATGGCCACCAGGTGCAGCACGGCATCGACGCCCTGGAGCGCGGGGCCAAGCGACTCGGCGCGTGTGACGTCGCCGATGCGCAGGTCGACGTTGGCGCGATCGGCAACCGGCAGCCGGCCCAGGACGATCTCACCGGAGGTGGGCGTGCGCACGAGGGCGGCGACTCGATGCCCTGCCGCGAGCAATGCTGGAACCGCGTGACTGCCGACGAAGCCGCTGGCGCCGGTGACGAGGATGGTGGCCATGGTCTGTCCCTCGGTGCTCGTGGCCGCCGAGGCTGGCGGCCGTCACCCCCCGTTCGGTCGCGACCGCGGTTGCGGATGCGCCAGACTGCGAGGCAACGGGAATCGTAGCATCGGAGGCGTGCAAGACCCATTGACTCAGCCCGTCGTCCAGCCATTGGTCGTCCAGCCATTGACCGGCCAGCCGTTGCGCCGTCTCGTCCAGTCGATGCCGAAGGCCGAACTGCATCTGCACCTCGACGGTTCCGTGCGGATCGATACGGCCCTGGAGCTCGCACAGACACGCGGTGTCGACGCACCACGCGATTGGGCCGGCATGTCCGCCGCCCTCATCGCCTCGATGCCGTGCGCGGACCAGGCCGAGCTCCTGCGTACCTTCGACCTGCCCATCGCGCTCATGCAGGACGCGGAGGCGCTGGAACGGATCACGGCGGAGCTGGTGGAGGCGAAAGCCGCGGACGGCGTCCGCTACGTCGAGATCCGCTGGGGGCCGTTGTTGCACGTGGCGCGCGGCCTGTCGCTGGCCGACGGCATCGCTGCGGTCTGTGCCGGGGCCGAGACCGCCGCTGCGCGGACCGGCACGGTCGTGCGGCTCATCTGCACGGCGCTGCGCTCGCACGACCCGGCGGCGAACGTGGTCCTGGCCGAGACCGCCGCGCGGTTCCGCGACCAGGGGCTGACCGGCTGGGACCTCGCGGGACCCGAGGCGGCCTTCCCCGATCCCCGCCTCCACGGCATGGCCTTCGAGGTGGCTCGCGCCGGCGGCCTGCGCATCACCCTCCACGCGGGCGAGTGGGGCGGCGCCGCGCAGGTCCGGCGGGCCCTCGCGCTGGACCCGGAGCGAATCGCCCACGGACCGGGCGCAGTGGATGATCCGGCCCTGTGCGCCGAGCTGATCAGCCGGGGCGTGACGTTGGATCTGTGCCCGACCTCCAACACCCAGGCCGGGATCGTGGCGTCAGTGGCGGACCACCCGCTTGCACGGCTCCAGCGGGCCGGCGTGCCGGTCACCCTGAGCACGGACGACACCACCGTCTCAGACCTGACCCTGTCCGAGGAGTACCTGCGGGCGATCGAGGTGATCGGGCTCACGCTTCCGGAATTGTGGGCGATGGACCGCCATGCGCTGGAAGTCGCGTTCGCGACCGAGGCCGACATCGCGCCGCTGCGGCACGCATTCAGGGCTTGGGGCGCCGCCATCCCGGAACTCGGGCAGGACCTGGACTCGGGACGCCAAGACCCGGCAGGGGTTACGAAAGACCCGGGCCCGGACCGCGCGATGGCCGGTGAGGAACGAGCCCGTTAGCCCTCGCTCAGTCGCTCCAGGGCCTCGGCCAGCTCGCCCGCGTCAGCGGCGATGGCGGTCGGGCGCCGCTCCGGGGGCAGTGCCTCGACTTCGTCCCGGGTCGTCACCCCGGTCAACATGAGGACGCATCGAGCGCCCACGGCATGGGCCGCCGCGAGGTCCGTGTCGATCCCGTCGCCGATCATGATCGCCTCGGATGGCTCGCGGCCGACCGCGTGGGCGGCGGCCTCCAGCAGGTACGGCGCGGGCTTGCCGATGGACACGGGAACGACGCCCGTGGCCACTTCGAGGGCGATGACGAGCGCACCGGCGCCCGGTTGCAGGCCACGCTCCGTCGGGTAGACGGGATCGCGGTTGGTCGCGATGAAATGGGCACCCGCGCGGATGCAGTCGGACGCGACCGCGAGGCGGGTGTAGGTGAGGTTGGGGTCGAGCCCCACGACGACCGCGTCGGGCTGACCGGCCGCCGCGAAGCCGTCGATGCCCTCATGGCTCACCCGCGTCGCGGCATAGCCACAGGTCACGATGTCGTAGCCGAGGTCACGCAGCTCGCGTTCCAGGCTGCTCGCCCCCAGGACCAGGACGCGCCGGATCTCCGGATCGTGCTCGCGCAGGTAGAGCGCAGTCGCGCGCGCCGACGAGATGACCGTGTCCGGCGAGACCGGGGCGCCCATCGCGGCCAGCCGCGTCTGGTAGTCGGCCCGGTAGTGCATCGAGTTGTTCGTGACGTAGACGACGTCATCGCCGCGCGCGGCTCGGTCGGCCAGCACGGCGGCGACGCCGGGGACCGGGTCCGTGCCGCGATAGACGACGCCGTCGAGGTCGACCAGCAAGAGGAGGCTCACGCGGTTGATCGTAGCCGTGCGGCCCCGGGCGCGTACGATGGGCTGGATGCCTGCCCCAGATCGCGACCCGCTCGCCGCCACGGTCCGCCTCCTGGTCGATGGCACGAACCTGCTCCACACCCTGTCGCGGGTGCCCGGTGCCGCGCCGCAGGCCGCGCTGGTCGGCCGCTTGCGAGGGGTGATACCGGCCATCATCGGTATCGAACTCGTCTTTGACGGGCCAGCGGAGCGAGGCCTGCGCGGTGAGCGGATCGCGTCCGGCGTGACGGTCCGCTACAGCGGCGCGCGCACTGCCGATGCCGTGATCCTCGCCCTCGTCGACGAGGTCCGCAAGGCCGGCGACGCGGACGACACGGCGGCCCTCCTGATCATCACCGACGACCGCGAATTGCGCTACGGGGCCCGGCTTCGAGGCGCTCGGACGGCGGGCGCGAAGTGGCTGCTGGGGCGCCTTGGGTCAGGCCGCCTCTCATCCGCATCCATCGGCAACCCGCGCCCGCCCCGAGCCATGACATCGGGTGGACCCGGTGCGTTGGACCAGCCGGACGGCGACGACCAGGAGCGCGAGGGGTGGAAACCCGGGCGGGGCGCAACGACCAAGAAAGGCAACGCCAAGCGCGCGCCAAAGCACAGCGGGGGCAGCGGGGGCGGCGGTTCGGGCGGGGGCGGCGGCTCGGGCGGGGGCGGCGGTTCGGGCGGGGGCGGCGGTTCGGGCGGCCGGACTGGTAGGATGCCGCCGTGAACCCCATCGATGTCCTGAACCAGATCTGGACCCAGGTCCTGGAGTTCACGTCCCTGTTCGTCATACCGGACTGGGGCGCGCTCATCGGGCTTCTGCCGGTCTTCATCGTGATCGGCCTCATCGGGCCGTTTCTCACGTTCATGATGCTCGGCACACTCATCTACCTGGTCCGCAGACCCCGGGTCAAGGTCAGGTTCGTGGAAGGGCCGCGGGTCGCGGAGATCGGTCCGGGCGGGGAACCGGTCTTCCCGATCGGTTTCCCCCACTGCCGACGCCACGCACTCATCTACCCGTCTGGGACCATCTTCTGCGAGCGTGATCAGGAGGATCTCACGGTGATCTGCCCGATGTGCTCACTGGGGTGCTCCGCGCGCATCGATACGTGCACCAACTGCGGCCTTGTCCTGAAGGTCGTCAACCATCCCGTCGTCGCCCGCTCCTCGGCGGGTCCCAAGGCTGGGGGCGCGGCCGCCGCCTGAATAGCAGGCCTCTCGTCCGACCTCTTTTCCCTGGGTGTCCTGCTCGTCGCGCTCGGCTTCGCGGCACACGTCGGGCATGCCGTCATGCTGGCCAACGGCCGGCGGCTGCTCCCAAGCCTGTCGATCGCCCGTCAGCCCGCCTACGCGGGGGTCGTGACGGGCTCCTTCGTCGATGAGCGCGCCCGATTCGCCGCCGGTGGTCTCGACCCCTCGGCCTCGCCAAGCCAGCTGTCGCGCGCCGCGCTGGGGCTGTCCGTGGCGGGCTGCCTCACGCTCGGTGCCTCGATGCTCTTCCGGGCCATCGTGGTCGGGCGCGGGCCGTGGGACAACATGTTCGAGTTCAGCGTCGCGTTCGCGTGCTCGATGATCGGCGGTTACCTGTTCCTGCAACGCCGTTACGCGATTCGCTCGATCGGCTTCATCCCGCTCGGCGTTGCGCTCGCCATGCTGCTCTACGCGGCGAGCCTGCCGTCCGAGATCGAGCCGCTCGTGCCGGCCCTCCAGAACGCGCCGTTGCTGACTATCCACGTCGGTATGGCCGTCATCAGCTACGGCATCTTCGCGACCTCCTTCGCGGCCGGCATCGCGTACCTCGCCCAGGGCTGGACGGACCGCTTCGCCTGGCTCCCGTCGCACAAGGTGCTCGATGAGGTCGCCTATCGCGCGGTCATCATCGGCTTCCCGATCTTCGCCACGATGATCATCCTCGGCTCCTGGTGGTCGGCTTCGGCATGGTCGCGCTACTGGGGCTGGGACCCCAAGGAGACCGCCGCGCTCGTCACGTGGCTCGTCTACGCCATCTACCTCCACGCCCGAAATCAGCGATCCTGGGCCGGTCGACCGGCGGCGCTCCTGCTGGTGGTCGGCTTCGGCATGGTCCTGGTCACGTACTCCGGATCGCTCTGGTTCAGCGGCCTGCACGCCTACAGCGGGCTGTAGCCCGAACGGCCCGGCCGGGCTCAAAGCCGTCGGGGGCCGAGCCGTCGGGGGCCGAGCCGTCGGGGGCCGAGCTGGCGGCGCGGCCGAGCTGGCGGCGCGGCCGAGCTGGCGGCGCGGCCGCGATCCGCCCTCCGGTTCGCACCAACGATGCCCCGGGCGAATATCTGAGCGACGTCCGCCTCCTTGGCGCTCATCCATTCACACGTGGACTGTTAGGCGACACCCGCACCTGCGTCCCATCCGTTTGCGAGCAATTCCACGCTCAGGAGGCGCAGAGGATCCACCGGAGCGACCGAAGGATCATCGAATTCGGTCGGAAATGTGGCTTACCAGTCCGTGAGTGCATATCTGTCCAGGCCCGCGCCACAAGGCCCGCGCCACAAGGCCCGCGCCACAAGGCCCGCGCCACAAGGCCGGCGCCACATGTCGCCCGCCAAGCCGCTCTGTTTGGCCCCGCCACCGGGGAACATCACTTAGACCGTCCGCGTCACCTATCCGATGTTGCGCGGCCGTTCGGGATCGAGGCCACGCTGTCGAGTCAGATGCAGCGCGTGGAGCTGGCCCGGCACGATCGAGACGATCGGTCCGAGCCACTCCGGCGTCCCCGACGGCAGCGCCACCGGCCAGGTGGCGAGAGCCAGTGCAGCCGGGCGATCCGAGACGATCATGAGCTCGGCATCGAGATCGTCCCGCAACCGGCCGAGCAGCGCGACGAGGTCCGCCTCGGGCGCCCCGGCACGGACGACCGCCAGCACCGGGACGCCCGGCTCGACGAGCGTCAGTGGGCCGTGCTGGAAATCGGCCGACGAGTACGGATCGGCGAAGACGCGGGCAAGCTCCTTGAGCTTGAGGGCCTACTTCCGAGCTGTGGCATATTCGAAGCCGCGTGCGATGACCAACGCCCGGTCCGCCCGGTCCGCCCGGTCCGCTCGATCTCGGGTTCCAGCTCGAGCGCTCGAGCCAGTGTCTCAGGTATCGCCGCCAGCGCGGCACGATCGCCGGGAACACCGGCCAGGGCCGCCGACAGGAGCGCGATCGCCAGGAGCTCGGTCGTGTAGGTCTGGGTCGCGGCGATCGCCCGTTCCGGTCCGGCCCCAAGGTCGATCGTCCGATCCGCCGCCTCCTCCAGCGCCGAACCCGGATCGTTGGTGATCGCCACGGTCGGCGCGCCCTGGGCGAGCGCTGCCGCGACGACCGCGACGATGTCCGGCGAGGCACCGGACTGGCTGATTCCGATCACCAGCACGTACTGAGAGGCTGAGGGCCGCATGATCGGAGGTCCCGCGGGCGGCGATCACGACCTGCCGGACCCGCCGCTCACGCAGCGACGCCGCGATCGGCTCGGCCTGGGCGACCAGGAACCGGGCGGCGACCTCGGGCTGCTCGGCGATCTCGTCGTGCAGTGTCACGCCCTCTTGGTCCCGCCTACATCGACGATGACGAGGACCTGGTGGGCGGTCGTTATCGCCGCACCGTCAGGCCAAGTTCCCGGGTCAGCAGCAACGCGCAGGCCCCGAGGAGGACCGCATCATCGGCGGGTCCGCCGTTCACCACCTCAGTATCGCGCGCGAGCGTCGCCAGCGGACGCTGGCGAGCTTCGTCCCGGATAGCCTCAAGCCACGGTTCGCCGAGGACGGTCGCGCTACCGAGAACGACGATCCGCCGAACGTCGAGCGCGCCCGTCAGGCTCGCAACAGCAGCCCCGAGCGCTCGGCCTGCAGCGCGGACCACGCCAAGGGCGAGCTCATCGCCGGCAGCGGCCGAGGTCGCGATGGCCTCGATACTCTGGGGGATCCGGGCGCCGCTTTCGGACGCCCGCACGAAGGCCTGGCGCAGGATCGCCGGCACGCTGGCCACGGTTTCGAGGCAGCCGGAGCGGCCGCAGTGGCAGGGCGCCCCGTCGGGCTCGATCACGATGTGACCGATCTCGCCGGCGCCGAACCCGTCGCCGTCGAACAACTTGCCGTCGAGCACCAGCCCGGCACCGATCCCATGCCCGACCTTGATCGCGATCAGGTTCGCCGGCCGGTCCTCGCCCCCAAACAGGAAGGTGGCAAAGGCAGCCGCGCGGCTGTCGTTTGTGACCACGGTCGGGAGGTTGTAATGCGTGGCCAGGCGCTTGCCCAGCGGCAGGTCCGTCCACGCGAGATTGACCGCCCAACGGATCGTGCCCTCGCCGTCGACGATGCCCGGGGTTCCGACGCCGATGCCGAGGATCGGGCTGTGCGGGCCGTCGAGGAGCTCGTCGATCAGGTCGTGGACCAGGGCGACCGCCGCGTCACCGTCCGCGCCTTTCAGATCGCGCGCGGCTCGTCGGTGGATCTGGCCGCGGAGGTTGAGCAGTGCGCCCGTGAACGTCCGCTCACCGAGGTCGAGCGTGACCATGTGGCGCGCGTCGTCGATGAGCGAGATCAGGGTCGGGGCCTTGCCGCCGGTCGATGGGCCACGCCCGACCTTCTGGGCCAGACCGTCCTGTTCCAGCTCTGCGACCAGCTCCCCGACCGAGGTCCTCGTCAGGCCGGTGAGACGCGCGATCGCAGCACGACTGATCGGTCCCCGGTCGTAGAGCGCGCGCAGGACAAGGCTCGCGTTGTAGGCGCGCGTCTGGGCATGGGTCGCCTTGGCCGGAAACTCAGTACGTGCCACGGACTCCCAGGGTCCCTCTCCGCCAGTCCTGGGCGTCGCTCGTGCTCCGAGTGGCTTTGCACAGTGACTTGACAAAGCGGACTCTAGTCAGGTCTCAGGACTTTGTCCACCCGTGGTCGCGGCGACAGCCCTGGCGGCCCCTCCCTCGGCGCCATGCCCCCCGCCCGGCCGCCCGGTCCACGCCCAACCCGAACGCCCGTCCGATATCATACCGGTGGACAACCCCACTCCCCACCGTGGACAACCCCACTCCCCACCGTGGACAACCCCGCCCGACACGTGGACCAATCGACCCCAGGCGTGGAGATCGCCCGCCCGAGCGTGGACGAACGGCCACCGAGCGTGAAATCCTCCAACCACCACATCTAGCGTAAGCGACCGTAAGGCAACCACAACATCTTGTGGTTTGCCTCTTGACGACCTCTCTCTCGAAGCGTAACGTTCACGGGGTCGCCAGATTGAACGAGACGCCCAACACGCCCGTCCACCGGCCTTCCACGCTGGCCAGACCTGTGCCCCCCAGACCACTCGGGACACCTGCGACACGAATCGGTGGCAGCTACCGCCACCGGCACGATCCACGCGAGGAGGAGAGGGTCATGGCTTCAGCCAACGGCAACGCGGTCCCGATCATGGAACGCACCTCGAAGTCGAACAAGGCCGCCCGCGCCACGGCTGAGGCCGCCCGCGCCACGGCTGAGCCCGCCCGCGCCACGGCCGCCGCCACGGCCGCCGCGACCGCGCTTGGCCGCCACGCCGGCCCGTACGGCGCGAGCTTCGACGGCACGGAGCCGGACGGCACGACCCCCACCCGCGGCCTCACCTTCGAGCGCCGCTGGACTCGTCCGGGCGTCCACCCCTACGACGAGATCACCTGGCAGTACCGCACCGCCGGCATCTCCAACGAATCGGGCAAGTCGGTCTTCGAGCAGAAGGACGTCGAGGTCCCGGACTTCTGGAGCCAGCTCGCCACCAACGTGGTCGTCTCCAAGTACTTCCGCGGCCACCTCAACACCCCGGAACGTGAGACGAGTGTCCGCCAGCTCATCGACCGTGTCGTCAACACGATCACCGCCTGGGCGGAGACCCAGCGCTATTTCGCCACGGACGAGGACCTCGGGGCGTTCCAGGCCGAACTGACCCACCTGCTCATCCACCAGAAGATGAGCTTCAACTCGCCGGTCTGGTTCAACGTCGGTATCGAGGCGAAGCCGCAGTGCTCGGCCTGCTTCATCAATTCGGTCGAGGACACGATGTCTTCGATCATGGACCTGGCCAAGACGGAGGCGATGCTCTTCAAGTTCGGCTCGGGCGCCGGCTCCAACCTCAGCACCATCCGGAGCTCCCGCGAGAAGATGGCCGGCGGCGGCACGGCCAGCGGCCCCGTCTCCTTCATGAAGGGCTATGACGCCTTTGCCGGCGTCGTCAAGTGTTTGACGGCCGACACCTACGTCACGACCGGCGGCGGACTCCTCCGGATCGATGAGGCGATCGAGACGGACGGTCCGGTCGGCTTCACCGAGGATGACTCGCTAACGCTCAACACGCCGGCTGGTCCCACGCGGATCTCGCACGTGTATCGGAGCCCGCTCGCGGCCGTCCGCTCCGTGACGCTCCGGACCGGCCTCGAATTGACCGGCACGCACGAGCACCCGGTCCTCACCCTGGCCTCGCCGTTCGAGCTCCGATGGACCAGGCTGGCCGACCTCCGACCCGGAGATCGGGTCGCCGTCGAGCGTCGTCGCGAGCTGTGGCCGTCACGAGCTCCCGCGCTCGATCAGTTCGCGCCCGCCCTGGTCGTCGAGCGACGGGAGCTGCGCTACCCGGCCGAGATGACCCCGGAACTCGCCCGTCTGCTTGGCTATCTCGTGGCCGAGGGGTCCGTGGAACGCGAGCGGTTCCGGTTCAGCTCCGCCGATCCGGAGGTGATGGCTGACTACTGCCGCTGCATCGAGGCCGTCTTCGGCGTCGATCCGCGCAGCCAGGTCCGACATCGGGTCCACCCGAGCACGGGCGTGCGGACCGAGTTCGTGGAGCTCAGCTGGAAGGGCGCCCTGCAGTTCCTCGAGTACTGCGGCCTGCCGGCAGGGCTGTCAGCGGCCAAGAGCGTCCCGATCGCCATCCGCCGTTCTCCCCGATCGCTCGTCCTCGAGTTTCTCGGCGCCTATGCCGAGGGCGACGCCCACATCGGAGAACGGCGTGTCGAGATCGCCTCGGCCTCGCAGAGGCTGCTCGAGGAAATCCAGCTGCTCGCACTCAACATGGGCGTGGTGGGCCGTCGTCACTCCCTGAATGGCTACGAGCACCTGACGTTTCTTGGCGCGGACGCCGCGCGCCTCGCTCGGCTCCTTCGCCCCTACCTTGTGACGCCACGCAAGCGCGAAGCATCCAGCGAGCTTGCGGCCGACCGAGCAAACGAGCGGAACCCTAACGTGGACGTGGTCCCGGGTCTCGTCCCGGCACTACGCGCCTTCGCATTCGCCGGCAACGGTTGGTTCCGGGGCGATTCCGGCGAGGTCGTGAGGTCCGGGTTCGGCATCTTCAACCGAACCAGCGACAACATCTCATATGCCCGCGCCCGCTCGATCCCGGACCTCGTCGGCAAGATCGCCCGACTATCACCGACCCTCGCGAGCACCGTTGAGACAGTGCTCGAGGACGAGTACCTGTGGGACGAGGTCGTGTCGGTCGTCGAGACTGACCAGGCGTTGACGTACGACTTTACGGTTCCGGGCGTCCACGCCTTCGTCTCGAACGGGATCGTGTCGCACAACTCCGGCGGCAAGACCCGCCGTGCGGCCAAGATGGTGATCCTCGACGCCGGTCACCCGGACATCCTGGACTTCATCGATTCGAAGGCCCACGAGGAGCAGAAGGCCTGGGCCCTGATCGAGGCCGGCTACGACCCCAGCTTCACCGGCGAAGCGTACGGCTCGGTCTTCTTTCAGAACGCCAACCACAGCGTCCGCGTGACGGACGACTTCATGCGCACGGTCGAGAGCGACGGCGACTGGACGACCCACGCGGTCGTCGATGGCGCGCCGATGGACACCCACAAGGCCCGCGACATCTTCCGCAAGATGGCCGACGCCGCGCACCTGTGCGGCGACCCGGGCATCCAGTACGACACCACCATCAACGACTGGCACACCTCGGCCAACACGGCGCCCATCTACGCCAGTAATCCCTGCAGTGAATATATGTTTTTGAACGACACCGCCTGCTTTGCACCCGAGACGCGAATCAGCACCCCGAGCGGGCTGCGGACCGTCAAGGATCTGTACGAGGCGCAAGAGCGCGGGGAGAAGGTCCTCGTCACCACGGATCTCCAGAGCGAGAACGACCACCGGCGGATGACCGCCCATCGGCCGGCGCTGGTGACCCTCGTCGGCGACCGACAGGTCTACCGGATGACGCTGAAGGACGGCCGATCCATCCGCACCACGGCCGACCACAAATTCCTCACGGACTCAGGCGCTTGGAAGCAGGTGGATGAGCTCGAGCCGGGCCTAGACCGGATCGAGGTCCGCGAATCGGGTAATCCCGTCCGGTTCGATTCTTCGGCCGAGGACGCCCGACGCTGGCAGATGCTCGGTTGGATGACCGGGGACGGTGTCTTCTCGAAGGATGTCGCCGCGCTCGTCTTCGGGCCGCAGGAGCGGTCCACCGCCGAAGTCCTCACAGCCGAGTTCAACGGTCTGCTTGCCGAAGCGCGCGCCCTCGAGACGACGGTGGATGAGTTCGAGCGGTCGATGCGTCGAGGCGCGTTGCTCACGAATGAGGGCGTGTTTCCTGCCGGCAGCACCCGCACCTCGACGAGCATCTCCACCCAGACCAACGGCGTCATGCAGGTCGCCTCGAAGTCGGGCGCGCTCGTCCGCATGCTCGAGGACCGCTACGGGATGCACCAGGGCACGGCCATCCACAAGGACGTTCCGACGGAGGTCCACCGGGTCGCCGACGACCTGAGGGTCGCCTACCTCCAGGGCCTCTTCTCGGCCGACGGGAGCATCCGCCAGGCGGTGAGCGCGACCGAGCCCGAGATCATGCTGGCTTCGTCGGCGCCCGCCCTCGTTCGGTCGGTCCAGTTGATGCTGTCGGATCTCGGCATCGTCAGCCGGATCACCTGGGTTCACCCGGCCGGCCGAGCGAATCCCCAGGCACAGCTCCATATCTACAACCAGGCCGCCCGCACCTTCATGTCGCTGGTCGGCTTCCCGCTCTCGGAGCAGAAGCAGTCGAAGGTCGACGCCGCGCTTGCCCGGCGGTTCGACGGCGCCCTGAAGAACCCGCGCGCAACCAAGGTCCTGTCGATCGTCCCCGACGGCATCGAGACGGTCTACGACATCACCGAGCCGGTCACCCATTCGGTCGTCGCCGAAGGGCTCATCGCCCACAACTGCAACCTGGCGAGCCTCAACCTGATGAAGTTCGTCGGGCCGGACGGCGAGTTCGACGTCGACGCCTATCGATTCGCCGCGCGCGTCACGATCACCGCCCAGGAGATCCTGGTCGACAACGCGAGCTACCCCACGCCCAGGATCGAGGAGAACTCCCACAAGTTCCGCCCGCTGGGCCTCGGCTACGCCAACCTCGGCGCGCTGCTGATGTCCCGCGGCCTCGCCTACGACTCGGACGAGGGCCGGAACTACGCCGCCGCCCTGACCGCGATCATGCACGGCGAGGCCTACCGCCAATCGAGCGTCATCGCCCGCGACCACGGCGGCCCGTTCGTCGAGTACAAGGTGAACGAGGCGCCGTTCCTGCGGGTCATCGACAAGCACCGTGCTGCCGCCTACCAGATTACGTCAAAGGGTGTCCCGGCTGAAATGCTCGAGCAGGCCCATCGTGTCTTCGATGAGGCCCTCGAGCTCGGCCGGGAGCACGGCTACCGCAACGCCCAGGTCACCGTCCTCGCGCCCACCGGCTGCCTCGTCGGCGACAGCCTGGTCGTGACGGATCGAGGACTCGTTCGCCTCAAGGGCCTCGGCAACCCGGACGGCACGAAGTGGCAGGACCTCGATCTCAGGGTGGGGACGAACGACGGCCCGCGGCCGGCGACCAAGTTCTACGTCAATGGCGCAGAGCCCGTCGTCTCGGTCGAGACGTCACGCGGTTACCGGATCCAGGGCACGACGACCCACCGGGTCAAGGTCGTCGACAGCAACGGCGACTGGCAGTGGCGCCGGTTCGCCGACCTGCGTGCCGGCGATCGCATCCCGCTCATGCTCGGCGGGATGATCGGTGAGCCTCGCGAGGTCCCGCTCCCGCCGCTCGCGGAGGCGTACTGGACCTCCGACCATCGAACCATCGTGCCTCGATACATGAATGCCGATCTGGCGGAGTTCGTCGGCTACTTCATGGGTGATGGCTCGCTCCACGCGCGTGGGCTCCGGCTGTGCGTGACCGAGCAGGATACGGACGTCGTCGATCGGCTCGTCGACCTCGGTCGACGGTTGTTCGGCCTCGAGGCCACCATCGCGGCAAAGCTGGGCTACACCGAGGTTGCGTTCCATTCGGTCCAGCTCGCCCTGTGGTGGGAGGCCTGCGGGTTTGCGAAGCACGCGCCCACCACCGAGCATCGCGGCAAGGGCTACGAGGCGCACATCCCGGATGCCGTCCTCTACAGCAATGACCCCGCAGCCTATCGATCGTTTGTCCTAGGCCTGTTCGAAGCGGACGGCAACGTCAACAACGGCTACGCCTCGTTCTCGACGGTCTCGGAGCGGTTCAGCCGGGATGTCCAGACCCTGCTCCTGACCCTCGGCTTCGTGACCACCCGCAAGACGGACCAGCCGATGGGCGGCCACTTTGGCGCCAATCCCATCCACGTCCTGCGCCTGCTGAACGCCAGTGCCGGCGGCCGGTTCCTCGCGGAGATTTCGTTCATTTCCGAGCGGAAGCGTGAGGCTCTCGCCTTGGCCGATCATCCGCAGGCGGCCCGATACGACCTGGTGCCGGTCAGCCGTGCGACGGTCGATCGGCTCGCCCCTGACAACGACCACCTGCGCAAGACGATGCTGCTCTCGCTCTCCCGGACGGGCCGCGTCTCGCGCCGCTCAGCGACGGCGCTGCTCGAGCGAACCGCGGATGCGGAGCTCGAGGATAGCCTCGGCTACTTCTACGACGACATCGCCTCGGCCACGCTCGGCGAGGAGCAGCTGACCTACGACATCTCGGTCCCGTCGAACGTGACCTATGTGGCCAATGGCTTCGTCAGCCACAACACCATCGCCTTCATGATGGATTGCGATACCACCGGGGTGGAGCCGGACATCGCCCTGATCAAGTACAAGAAGCTGGTCGGCGAGGGCTTCCTGAAGATCGTCAACCAGACCGTCCCGTCGGCCCTGCGCAAGCTCGGCTACGGCGCCGAAGAGGTCGACGAGATTCTCGCCTACCTGACCGAGCACGAGACGATCGAGGGCGCCCCGCACCTCAAGGCCCAGCACCTGCCGGTCTTCGACTGCGCGTTCAAGCCGGCCAACGGCGAGCGGTCCATCCACTACATGGGCCACGTCCGGATGATGGGCGCGATCCAGCCGTTCATCTCGGGCGCCATCTCCAAGACCGTCAACATGCCCGAGGCCGCCACGGCGGAGGAGATCGAGCGCGTCTACCTCGAGGGCTGGAAGCTCGGCCTCAAGGCGATCGCCGTCTACCGCGACAACAGCAAGCGCAGCCAGCCGCTGATGACCAGCAAGAAGAAGGACGGCGACGCGGTGGTGTCCGCCGCGGACACGGAAGAGCTGGAGAAGCTGCGCAAGCAGCTGGCCCGCGCCCAGGCAGAGGCCGCGCTCCCCCATCGACGCCGGCTGCCGGCCGAGCGCAACGCGCTGACCCACAAGTTCGATATCTCCGGCCACGAGGGCTACATCACGGTCGGCCTCTATCCGGACGGCCAGCCGGGCGAGATCTTCCTCAAGATGGCCAAGGAAGGCTCCACGGTCTCGGGGCTGATGGACACCCTGGCCACGACCATCTCGGTGGCGCTCCAGTACGGCGTGCCGTTGCGCGACCTCGTCAACAAGTTCGCCCACGTCCGGTTCGAGCCGAGCGGCTTCACGGGCAACCAGGAGATCCCGATCGCCAAGTCCCTCGTGGACTACATCTTCCGCTGGCTCGGCTCGCGCTTCCTCTCTCCGGAGGACAAGGCCACGCTCGGCCTACAGCCCGCGACGGTGACTGACTCCTCCGCGCCGATGGCCTCCGCCTTCGGCGTTCAGTCACCGTCGCTCCCCGACCCGACACCGTCGATCGAGCCGACGACGACGGTGCCGAAGACCACCGAAGCGAAGACGACCGACACCGACGCATCGAAGGCGACCGCTGCTGTCGTTGCCGAGCCCACCGAGGCATCGAAGCCAACCGTCGAGCTCGCCGTCCTCGCCACGAACGGTCAGGCCAGCGGCCATGCCGCGAACGGCAACGGCAAGGCCAGTAGCGGAAGTGGTGGTGGCGGGCCCTCGACCATCACCCTGAACCTAGGCGCGACCAAGGTCAGCTTCCAGACCCAGGCCGACGCCCCCAGCTGCATGGACTGCGGCTCGATCATGATCCGCAACGGCAGCTGCTACAAGTGCCTCAACTGCGGCAGCACGAGCGGATGCAGC
>JBCLDE010000013.1:0-44512 GCA_038915165.1 Candidatus Limnocylindrales bacterium | reverse complement strand
TTCGGGACGCGACCGAACTGCGCCTCCCGCGTCTACCCCAGCCTCGCCCTCGACCACGCCGTGGCCGACGATCGAGCCGAGACTAGTCTTCGGCGACGCGGTGACGTGCGGTGACGATACGCCCTCTTTCCCCGTCGAGCTGATGAACGCCAGGCCGGAGGCGGAGAAGGGGGCGGATGATTCCGCGAAGGCGCTGCAGGCGTTCCTCAGCAACCGCAACATTAACCCCGATCCCAGCTCAAAGGCCGGCTGGCGACGTGTCCTGCTGACAAGCACGGACGCGCTGTTCGTCTCCGCGCCATCATCGGATGCACCCTGGCTGTACGTCTGGCTTACGTCGACGGGCGTCGGCCAATCGGTCGCAGGATGGTTTTTCGGCGGCAGTAGCGAGTGTCGGCCGGAAGTCGATTTCGGGCCCGACGTTCGGCGAGCCGAGCTCTACCTCGACCCGGGGAGTCCGATCAAGCCGTCGGACCGCAGCGTGCGGTTGCAGCTCTACCAGATGAGCTGTTCATCAGGCCAATCTCCGGCCGGCCGCGTGCTCGAACCCAAGCTCGCCTACGAACCAGATCGCATCCTCGTCGCCGTCGTCATTCGTATCCTGCCGGGGCCGCAGGACTGCCAGGGGGTCGATCCGTACTCCTACACCCTGCAGCTTGCGGAGGCGATCGGTTCGCGCCGTCTGTTCGATGCCGCCCGCGTGCCACCTGTGCCTGTGGAAGCGTTCTAGGCACCCAACGCGGGGGCGAGGAGTGCGAGATGTCGGACCAAGAGCAGGTCCGCGTCACGTACATTCCTCACTAGGACTGGGCAAAGGGACCGACCATCCGGATCCAGAAGCGTGCCTACAACCGTCGCGTCGTGCGTGGACCTGAGTTCCCCGCCGCCAAGGGCCGCCAGACCCGGACCGCCATGGGCCGTCGGTCAGGTTTGACCAGCGCCCCTGCCGGACGGCTACCCGTGTCGATGGCATTGGTCCCGCAGGCGTAGCACCGCAGGCAAATAGACCGCGCCGTCCACCCCGTCGACGATTCGGGAGTGAAGCTCTGCACGGTCTGTGGTGTCGTCACCAGCCGCGCCTCAGTCCGTCCGGCCCGTCCCGAATTGGCGGTCGCCGGCGTCGCCCAGGCCCGGCTGGATGTAGCCCTTCTCGTTGAGGCTGCGATCGAGGGCCGCGCAGTAGATGCTCACGTCCGGATGCGCGGCGACCACCGCTTCGACCCCTTCGGGCGCGGCGATCAGGTTGACCAGCTTGATCTTGACGGCGCCCCACTTCTTGAGCACCTCGATGGCGGCGGTCGCCGACCCGCCGGTCGCCAGCATCGGATCGAGGATCAGGCACAGGTCCACCGTCGCCGAGTCCGGCAGCTTGTTGTAGTACTCGACCGGCCGCAGCGTCCGTTCATCCCGGAAGAACCCCAGGTGCCAGACCTGGGCCGTCGGCATCAGCTCCAGCATCGCGTCGACCATGCCGAGGCCGGCCCGCAGGATCGGTACGAGCCCGATTCGCACGTCCAGCTGATGGGCGGTCGTCGTCTCCATCGGCGTCCGGATCTCTAGCGGTCGAACTCCCACGTCGGCCAGCGCCTCGTAACCGAGCAGCCACGACAGCTCTCGGACGACCTCGCGGAACTTCTTCGGTTCGGTCTTCTCGTCGCGCAGGATCGCGAGCTTGTGCAGGACGGCCGGGTGGCTGGAGACGTGCAGTGTCGGAGCGGGCATGTCGACTGTTCGGGACCTCCAGGCGGCGGGCTGAAGCGGGGCCCTCCCATCGTAGCAATCGGCGCGGTATCCTCGCCGTCCCAGACTCGTGCCCTGGCCGATCGGAGACCTATCGACACGTGAGTGCTACGGCAGCTCCCAGCCCTCGGACCGCGCGTCAGTCGCCGCGCTCGACGGCCCGCGGGCGCAGCGCGCCCCCCGTCCTCGTCCGGCATATGCGCAACGGGATCGAGGAGAGCGTCCATCGTGGCGACATCGTGGAGGCCGACGCGGCCGGACGGGTCATCCGCCAGCTCGGCGACCCGGATCGACTCGTCACCCTCCGCTCCACCGTCAAGCCATTCGGTCTGCTCGCACTCATCGAGGCCGGCGGCATCAAGGAATTCGACCTGGAGCCGGCCGAGATCGCCATCATGGCGAGCTCGCATTCGGGCGAGGACCTCCACGTCCGAACGCTCCAGGCGATCTATCGACGATCCGGCGTCAGCCAGTCCCTGCTGGGTTGCGGGGCCGAGGGTGCGCCCCTGGATGCGCTGACTGCCGCCCGACTGGCGCGCGACGGTGAGAAGGCGAGCCCCGTCCGCCACATGTGCTCAGGCCAGCACACGGTCTCGCTGCTGCTGTGCCGGCTGAACGACTGGGACGCGGTCGACTACTGGCAGCCCCAGCATCCCTCGCAGGTCGCCTATCGGAACGCCGTCGCCCGAGCCTACGGCACGCATCCGGGCAAGCTCCGAACCGCGATCGACGGCTGCGGGGTGGAGACGTACGCCTTCCGGCTGCGTGACGTCGCGCGGGCCTACGCGATGCTGGCCGACCCGTCGGCGGTGCCATCGACCGACCCTCGCTCCGAGCTGGCGCCCGCGCTGACGATCATACGAGACGCGATGCTGGCCAACCCGGAGATCATCGGCGGACGTCATGACCGGCTCGACACCTCGCTCATGAAGGCGGCGCCCGGTCGACTCGTCAGCAAGGCCGGCATGGAGGCGCTCCGGGGCGTCGCCATCCTGCCCGGACCACGGACCGGCACGAATGAGACGGGCGCATCCGGGATGGCCGTGAAGATCGAAGATGGGGATGGGTACGACCGCGGTACGTGGGCGGCATCGGTCGAGGCGCTGCGTCAGGCGGGCGTCCTGGATGGTGCGGCGCTGCGGGCGCTTGCCCGCTATCACCGACCCACGATCCTCGACCCGCACGGGCGTGTCGGGGCTGAGTCGATCGCCGAGTTCGATCTCGCTCCGGTGGGCGAGCGAATCGGCTAGCGGCCGCGTACCGCCAGACCGACACGCTGGGAGCGAACCGAGACACGATGGCCCTCGACGCCGATCCGTACCGCACGTTGGGCCTGGCCCGTGGCGCCTCACGCGAGGAGGTCAAGCGCGCCTACCGAGCCCTGGCGAAGGCCCATCACCCGGACGCCGCGGGTGAGAAGGCATTGCCCCGATTCCTCGCGATCCAGGCCGCCTACGAGCAGCTGACCGACGGATCCATCGCGCCACGTGGGCGTGGTTCGGCGGCTGCCCGCAAGCCGTGGGAGGCCGATGACGATCGAAGCGATGCCACGCGACGGGCATACGGTGGGCGTGCACGCGGCCCGCGTCCGAGCCCGGGTGCGGGACCGACGGGCGCCGGCGGAGCCCGACCGGGTGGCCGGGGGACGGCCGGGGCGGCCGGCGCACCGGGCGGTCGGGCGGCCGGTGGGAGCACCGGACCGGCTGGGTCTACTGGCGGCGGACCCGAGGGCGGGTCGGCGGGCGGCCCGCGCAGCGGTACCAGCGGCACCCGCGGGACCGGCGGCGCGCGCGATGGCACCACCGGCACCCGCGGGGCAGGCGGCGCCCGCGGCCCGCGCAGCGGCACAGGCGGGACCCGGGGGTCAGCGGATCCGCCCAACAAGGCGACCCTTGGCTCCACCTCGTACGACGGCGCGGATTCAGGTCCATTCGAGCCGGATTGGGACGACGCGAGCTGGTACGGCACGACGAGCGGCACGTACTGGACGCTGAACCCCAAGGAATACGCCGACCCGCGCAAGCACGGACCCGAGTATCAGGCCCGCGCGAGACGCAGCGCTCGATCACGGGCAGAGGCCGTGGCGGCGGCCAGCGCGGCCACGGGTGCCCACGATCGGGCCGCCGACCCAGCGCCCGGCGCCACCCCGCCCGGCGCCACCCCGCCCGGCGTACAGAACGAAACCCAGGGCCCCACCCACACGACGACCTCGTGGTGGGACTCGACCGCCGGTCCGGCCGGCGGCCCGTCCCAGCCGGATCCCAGTAGCTCTCGACCCGACCCGCGACCCGCCACCCCGCTGCCGCCGACGTCCGGTGAGGCCCAGTCCGCCCCCGATCTGGGTGCGGCCGCGGCCGAGCTCGGTCGCGCCCTCATCGACAAGCGGACGGGCGGCCCGCGGGCGCGGATCGTGCGCGCGGTCATCGGCTGGCTGCCGATCACGCTTGGGCTTGGCTGGTTCTTCGGCGAGCTGACTGGCTGCAGTCGCTTCGCCGCGACGTGCGACGGCACCTCCCAACCCTTCGTGCTGACACTCCAGCTCGGGACGCTGCTCGTGCTCCTGCTGGTCCCGGTCCTCGCATCGGTCGCGTCGATGGCCGCCCTGACGGCCATGATCGTGGCGCTCATGGCGTCGCTCGTCATCACTGCGACCGGCAGCGCAGCGGACGGCGACTCTCGTCAAGCCACGCTCGGAGTCCTGGTGGCCATCGCCTGGGCGGCCGGCCTGGCGTTCGCGATCGTCCGCCGGGTTCGTGCGCTCGTATCGCAGGCTGGTCCCGTATCCTGAGGTCATGCCCCGTCGACGTGACCAGCGCGACCTATCCGCCGCCGCCCAGGAATACCTCCTGGCGCTCCGCGTGCTTGTCGGGTCGGATGACATCGGGCGCGTCACGGCGTCCCAGATCGGGCGGCACCTGGGGGTGACCACGCAGGCGGCCAGCGAGATGTTCCGCCGGCTGGTCGCGGATGGGCTTGTCGCGCACGCCGAAGCCCGGGATCTGCACCTGACGCCGGCCGGTCGCGCCGCCGCCGATGGCATCTTCCGCCGTCATGCGCTGCTCGAGTGGCTGCTCACCTCGGTCATCGGGCTCGGGTGGGCCGAGTCGGACGACGAGGCGATGCGCCTCCAGGGCGCGATCTCGCCGCGGGTCGAAGCGCGCCTCGACGAGATGCTCGGTCACCCCGAGATCTGCCCGCACGGCAACCCCATCGATGCGGAGACCGCCCGCCGGCGGCCGGCCGGGATCCGCCTGAGCGAGATGGAGGCCGGCCAGGCGGCCACGATCTACCGGATCACGGAGGAGGCCGAGGAGGACGCCGGCCTACTGTCGTACCTGGAGGCTCGAGCGCTCATCCCGGGCGCACCGATCACCATCCTGGCCCGCAGCGAATCGCTCGATTCGATGACGCTCGACGGTCCGCGCGGCCGTGCGACCCTGGGCCTTCGCCCGGCGGCGCTCATCCGTGTGATCCCTGGCACCGCCGACCCGGCCCTCTTCCATACCGTCCCGGCGCGCTGACTGCGATGACCGCACCGCGCGTTCGTATCGCTCCGAGCCCCACCGGGCCGCTCCATATCGGCACGGCTCGAACAGCGCTCTTCAACTACCTGTACGCCCGCCACACGGGTGGCACGTTCATCCTCCGGCTCGAGGACACAGACCAGGCGCGCAGCTCGATCGCTTACGAGAAGGACATCCTCGATGGCCTGCACTGGCTGGGTCTGCGCTGGGACGAAGGGCCGGAGGTCGCCGGCGAGGGCGCCCGCGGGCCACACGCGCCATACCGCCAGATGGAGCGTCTGCCGAGCTACGCTGAGGCCGCCGACCGACTGTTGGCCGCCGACATGGCGTATCCCTGCTACTGCACGCCGGAAGAACTCGATGCCGACCGCAAGGCGAAGGAGGCCGCCAAGCTTCCGCCCCGCTACGTCGGCCGCTGCGCGACGCTGACCGTCGAGGAGCGAGCCGCCCGTGAGTCGGAAGGTCGACGCGGCGCCCTGCGCTTCCGGGTCGGGACCGGCGTCGTCGGCTTTGACGACATCGTTCGTGGACATGTCGAATTCGACGTCTCGAACCTTGGTGGTGACTTCGCCATCGTCCGGGCGGACGGCACTCCGCTCTACCACTTCACGGTCGTCGTCGACGATGCGACGATGCAGATGACGCATGTCATCCGCGGCGAGGATCACCTTTCGAACACGCCCAAGCACATCCTGTTGTTCCAGGCGCTTGGCTACCCGGTCCCGCAGTTCGCGCACCTGCCCCTCATCCTGAACCCGGACCGGACCAAGATGAGCAAGCGCAAGAGCCAGACCGCGATCTCGGACTACATCGCGCAGGGCTTCATCCGTGAGGCGCTCGTCAACTACCTCGCGCTGCTGGGCTGGGCCACGGGATCGGAGGAGGAGGTCCTGTCGATCGACGAGATCGTGGAGCGGTTCAAGCTCGAGACCGTCCACAAGGGCGGCGCCGTCTTCGACCGCGAGCGGCTCGAGTGGCTGAACGGTCAGTGGATCCGACGGCTCGAGCCAGACGAGCTGATCGATCGGCTGCGGCCGTTCATCGAGGCCGAGCTGCGCGCCGGACGGATCGATCGGATGCCCGCCGACGACGAGCTGCGCTCGCTGCTGCCGGTCGTCCAGGAGCGACTTCCGACCCTCGGCGCGATCGGCGACCTGGTCGGTTTCCTGTGGGTCGACGAGGTCTCGGTGGATGCGGCGCAACTCGTGCCAAAGCGGTGGGATGCGGCCACCACGCGCGACGGGCTGGCCGCCGCGCGCGCGACGATCGAAGAGGTCGGCGAGGTGACCTTCGAGGCCGACGAGCTGGAGCCGCCGTTGCGGGCCGTGGCAGAGGCCCGCGGCTGGAAGGCGGGCGACCTGTTCATGGCCATCCGGGTCGCGGTCACCGGCCGGACCGCCACGCCGCCGCTGTTCGATACGCTCGTCGCGCTTGGCCGCGACCGCACGCTCCACCGGCTGGACCGGGCGCTGGACGTCCTGAATCGGGGCTGATCGCCGGTCATTTCATGTCACGTTCTGTCAGGTTCGTGGAGGAGGTGTGCCGTTTCCTCGCGCTCCTCTGGCAGCCCGACGATGTCCGCGAGGTGCGCATCCCCCGCCGCAACGCCTACGGCCAGACCGCTTCGGGCTACTTCAGCAGCCCCGAGTCGGCCGCCACCGCTCTCGCCGCGTGGGACGGCCAATTCCAGTATCGACAAGCCCAGCCGCGGCTGCAACCTGAGACAGTGATTCCCCCTGGGCGGACTCGATCACCGCCAAACGCTCGGCCAGACGGTCTGACGTCGTCGACTCGACCACGACGAACGAAGCTCGACGCGCGGAGCGGGCCGCCGGTTATCTTTCGTCCTACGGGCGACCGATCTCGCCACGTGCCATGGCAAGAGCCACCGCGGCATGCAGGGGCGACGTGGCACCTCCCGCAGAGAGACAGCCACGCACGCCACCACCACCGCTCGCTTCATGCGTGCTGGAGACATGCCGCGCGAACGCCGCCGCGTCGGGACCGTCCAGGATGGCGACCTCGTCCCCGCCAATCACCACGTGTCCCCCGACGACCTGGACCGCGCCTGTTACCGCGGGCGCGTATCCGACGCGCCGGACCCGCCAGACACTCCCATCGGCGAGCGCCAGGAGGGCCTCGGTCCCGCCCTCAGCTATCCTGGACCCGGAAACGGAAAGACCGCCGACGCTCGCAGCCCGGCGGTCCAACGTGTAGGCAACCATCTCTGCTCCTTTCCTGGCCTCTCTGGACCGGATTAAAAGGATGAAGTGACGGCAGGATACCCCATCTGGGCGAGATCAGCGGTGGACGATGCGCGTCCCATCGGTCCCGACGAGCGCCGCCGCGAGGGACTCCGGCGCGGTGATGATCGCCTCACGACCTCCGTCTTCGAGGAATCGCATCGCGGCCTTCACCTTCGGGCCCATCGAACCCGCGGGGAACTGACCCTCGGCGAGGTATCGCCCGGCTTCGTCGAGCGAGATGACGTCTAGGTCCCGCTGCTCGGGCGTGCCGTAGTTGAGACAGAGGCGGCGGACGCCGGTGAGCAGCAGCAGCGTGTCGGCACCGACCAGGGCCGCCAGCCGCTCGGCGGCGAGATCCTTGTCGATGACGGCCTCGACACCGCGCAGCGCCCCGTTCGGCTCGCGAACGACCGGAACCCCGCCACCGCCGCCGGCCACCACGATCACGCCGGCGGCGATCAGCGCGCGGATGGCGGACGCCTCGATCACCTCGATCGGCTCGGGCGACGGCACGACCCGCCGCCAACCGCGATCGGCGTCCTTGGCCACCGTCCAGCCCTTCTCCACCGCCAGGCGTTCGGCGAGTTCCTGGTCGTAGAACGGACCGATCGGCTTGGTCGGGTGCCGGAAGGCCGGATCGGCGAGGTCCACCAGAACCTGGGTCACGACGCTGGCCACGGCGGGTGCGCCATCTGCCGGCGCCGCCGCATGACCCCGAACCTCGGCGGCGTGCTCGCGCAGGAGGTTCCCGAGCGTCTGCTGGATGAGGTAGCCGATCTGGCCCTGGGTCATGGCGCCAAGGACGTCGAATGGCTGGTCAGGCACGCCGAGGGCTTTGCCTGCCTCGACCTGCAGGGCCAGAACCCCGACCTGGGGTCCGTTGCCGTGGATGATGACGACGCGGTGTCCGCCCACGATCAGCGGCAGGACCTCCTCGCACATCACCCGCACGTTGGCCAGCTGCTCGGCGTTCGAGCCGCGCTCCGTGGCTCGGGTGACAGCGTTCCCGCCGAACGCGGCGACGATGATGCGCTTTCCTGACTTCGCGGCGGCCGGTCGGGGCAACGCAGCACTCCAACAGCGGGGACCCGATCAGGGGTCGCAGGGTACCGGGGCGATGTGGAAGCCGGCAGGATAGCACAGGCGTTCCGAGGGCACCAACCGGCTGGGACGGCCTTGTATCCGGCCAGCCGTCAACCGAGCAGGTCGCGGTAGATCTCGATGTGGCGCTGGGCCGAGGAGCCCCAGTCGAACTGTCGGGCCGTCGCGAAGCCACCCTCCCGGAGAGCGACCGCGAGGGTTCGATCGTTTACCGCACGTACCAGAGCTCGGCCAAGTCCAGCCGCGTCGTCCGGCGCCACGAGCAGGGCGTTGCGCTCATCGACCAGGTACTCGCGAAGCACCTCGATGTCGCTCGCCACCACCGGCGTGCCGGATGCCTGCGCCTCGAGCACGGCCAGCCCCCAGCCCTCCCTGACCGACGGGAAGGCGAGGACGTCGGCGGCGCGATAGAGGGACTTCAGGCGGTCGTCTTCAATGGCCCCCAGGCGCAGGACCGAATCCGGCGCCAGCAGCCCAGCGTCGATCAGGCGGGCGAGCTCGCGCTCGAACGTGTCGCGGTAGTCCTGGTAGTCGAACAGCGTTTCGCCGCCGGCGATCACCAGGACCGGCCGGCGACCGGTCCCGGCGGCGAGGAGGGGCGTCGCCTGGACGAAGGCCTCCAGCAGGACCAGGCTGTTCTTGCGCGGTTCGACGCCGCCGACGGCGAGGATGAGCGCCGTTCCGCTGAGGCCCAGCAGGGCTCGCTCCGCTTCCCGCGCCGCCGGGCTCGGCGGAGGCATGAAGCGCCGCAGATCGACACCGTTGTGGACGACCTGGGCACGGACCCCGTAATCCTCGGCCAGACGGCCTCTCCACCATTCGCTGACCACGAGCACGGCGTCCGGATCCACGATCGAGTCGTGCTGGCAGCGCAGCAGGGACGGGCTGCTGAAGTCGTCCACGTGGTGGACGGTTCGTACCACCTGGGGCACCCGCCCCGCCCGACGCAGCCGGATGAGCGCGTTGGCGCTGATGCAGTCCTCCGCATGGTAAATGTCGTAGTCGGAACCCGGCGCCAGCTCCCGGTCGAGGAAGCCGACGTATGCGTCGATGTAGCGTGCCACGCGCTCGTCCATCGACTCGTTGGGACGTTCCTCGACCGGGATGAACGACACCGGCACGTCGGTCGGTCGGAAGAAGCCCGAGCGGCCTGGCTTCTCGAGGGCGAACAGCCGCACGTGCTGGCCGAGCGCCGTCAGCGCCTCCGCGAGCTGCAGGGAATGAACGACTCCGCCACGTGGTCGGGTCGAGTAGGTGAAGAGCGCGATGCGCAACCCGTCGTCAGCCACGCCCCGACACGATCAAGCCGGCCAGCCGGGCTGCCTGCGCGTTGGTCGGCGCCACGAGGACGCGCGCGGCCCGGAGCGCCTCCTCCTGGCGATCGAGGCCCTGCGGGTCGAGCTCGGTGCCGCAGACATGGGCCACCACGGAGAAGTACCGGGACGCGCCCGCAGCCGCCTTGCGAGCAGCGCTGATCGTCGGGATCAGGACTCCGGCGGGATCGTCGTTGGACCCGTACCCGAGCACGATGTCGAGCAGGATCACCGCAGTCTCCGGGTCGGCCGCTTCCACCATCAGCCGCTCCTGCCTGCCCCGCGGGTCGATCATCGGGTGCGGCCGGCCGCGGGTGAATTCCTCCTCGCCGAGGTCTACCAGCGTGTGGCCCTCGCTGCGCCAGGCATCGGCCAGGAAGAGGCTGGGATCTCCGCCGGCGTTCGATCGAACCGGCCCGAGCCCGGCGGCGCGCAGGATCAGGAGCGACTCGTCGCACAGGCTGCCGCCCGAGTACAGGCCCCGGACGAACCGGGCGCCCGGTGAGAGGTGGGCGGCCTCGGCCGCCGCGGCTGCTTCGAGCGCACCCGGCGCCGGGGCGAACGGGTTGCTCGGGTTTCCGTCGAGGGCCTGCAGCGCTCGCGCCGCGGCGCCCTCGAGCGTGCTGACGAACGTGAGGTTCTCGCCCACAACGCTAGGGGCATCGCCTCCCAGGAACGCGATGACCACCGGCTTGCCGCACTCGCGGGCAAGACCGAGCACCTCGTCCGCGACTGCCTTCTGGGGCGGCTTGGAGAGGAGCACGATGACGCGCGTCTCGGGATCGGCCGCAAGCAGCTCCAGGGCGAGGCGCGTCGTCAGGCCACCGATCGCGTCTTGCAGGTCGCGCCCACCCGTGCCGATCGCCTGGCTGATCCCGCTCCCTCCTCGGTGGACCAGGACCGTCACCTCCTGGAGCCCGGTCCCTGAGCCGGCGACGACGCCGATCGGCCCCCGCCGGACGTTGTTGGCAAATCCGAGCGCAACTCCGTCGAGGATCGCCGTGCCGGCGCCCGGGCCCATCATCAGCCGCCGCTTCGCGACGGCCGCCTGCTTGAGGTTGCGCTCGTCGTCGACGGAGACGTTGTCGCTGAACAGCAGCACGTGGAGGCCGGCCTCGAGGGCGTGAGCCGCCTCGAGCGCCGCGAACTCGCCGGCGACCGAGATGACGGCGACTTCCGCGCCGCCGAGCCCCTTCACGGCCGAAGCGATGCTCCGGGCCTGGGGCGACGGCCCGGCCTGCCCGCCCGCGGACGAGCTCGGACGGGACGCCTGGACGAGCATCTCCTCGGCATGCTCAAGGGCGGACTCGGCCGTGGCCTCGTCACCGGCGTCCACGGCGATCATCAGGTCGTCGGCCTTCGCCTCCATGAGCGGGCCAGCCAGCATGCCCGCCTCGGCAAGCATCCTGCGGTTCGCGTCGGTGCCCATCGCCAACGTGGCGCGGGCGACCCCCGCCATCTCGGACAGCTCCATGGAGAGGCGCATCAGGCGGACCGAGTCCTGGTAGGTGGCGGGCTTGAGCCGCGCCCGGATGCTCACCCGGGTAGCTCGTGCTTACCGTGCTTGGACCCGGGCTCGGACTTGAGCTCCCGGACGAGCTCGTGGAGCTCTGCCGGCCCGTCGCCCCGTTCGGCCCGTCGGGCGACCTCCTTCAACGCGCGGTCCGCGGTCCCTGCTGCGTAGCGCCGGGCCACGTTGCGAGTCAGGTCGCCGGCATCCGCCGTCCGAAGCTCCCCCGGCGCCGGATCCCGCGTCGGCTCCGCCGCGGTCCGCCCGCGACTCCGGGAGACCAGCGCCACGGAGCCGTAGTACCGGCGGACGCGCGCGCTACGGCACTCCGGACAGCGGAGCTCCCCGGGCGACTGGGGAGCGCTCGCCCGGATCTCGAAGCGCCGGCCACAGCCAGAGCAGTCGTACTCGTAGATCGGCATCTGTCAGGCTCCCTGTCCGTACTGCCGGCGCGCGCGGCCGAAGGCCCGCGTCAGGGCCGGGCGGTCGCTGTAGGCACGAGGCTCCTGCAGCGATGGCGCGCCCCGGACCCGGGCGCCGCTGTCCGGGTCCACCGGGACGACCTCGAGCCAGAACGTCTCGCCCCGCTGCCAATCCCTCGCGGAGTAGCCGAACAGGGCGACGCCGGACCGGGTGTGGATCTCGACCCGCCGATAGGTGCGCTGGCCGGCGATGCCGACCTCGCCGTCGGCGGCCACGAGCCACGCTTCGCCGGCCTGGCGCGCGGCGGCGAGGCGTGCCGCCGTTGCCCGGGTCAGGATCTCTCCCCGCAGTTCGCCCAGGCGGAGGTTGAAGGCGGCATCGCGAGCGGTGTCGAGGTCGAGCCAGTCCGCATGAGGGAGGTTCATCACAGCCATGCGGGCCTCGAACCACGCTCCGCCGCGGGTTTCGTAGGCGTCCTCGAGCGCGGCTTCGGAGATGGCGTCCCGGAGGCTGTCCGCCAGGCCGCGGACGAGCCTGATCGAAGCGTCGTACATCTCCGGTTCGGTAATGGTTCCGCCGAAGAACGCGGCCTCTGCATCGCGCCATCGGCGCGCCAGGGCCGGGTCAACCGGTCGTTCTTGCGTGTCTGCCACGCTCATTCCGCTCCGAGGGCTCGCACGGCTGCCCGAAACACCTCGATCGGAGCGCGGGCGATCCCCGCCCCGATCTGCCCGACGTCCGGGTCACGATCGTGCACGGCCCCGGTATTGATGAACGGGACGATCCCGGTCTCGACGACCCGGCGCACGTCGATCCCCGCCGGCGTGCCGGCAAAGCCGAGCAGCGGCAGCGTGAACGTGGGATGAGCGGCCACGACGATCTCTCGCAGCTCATTGGTCGCCGCGATCTGGTGCTCGACGTCGCCACCCACGAAGGAGGCGATGGTGGGCGCGGCTGCGATGGCCATCCCGCCGAGGCCGACCACCTCGAGGATGGCGCTGTCGCCGATGTCGCCCGCGGCGTCGCTCAACCGGTAGCCGGTGCGATAGACCGCTTCCTCCATCGGCGACACCGGGGCCGTCAGCCACCGATCCCCAAGCCCGCTCACGCGCAGTCCGAAGTCGAAGGCGTTGCGGCTCATTCCGGTGACGACGCTGCTCCGGGGCACCCCGTGCCCAGCGTCCGCAGCGACCTTGCAGCCGGCCATCACCACCGTCAGCCCGAACAGCGAATTCGCCTCCAGGAAGCGGAACGCGCGAGCGGCGGCGGGACCGGAGACGCCGGCCTCGAGCATGGGCCCCGCGAGCGAGCGGAGCAGCAGCGCGGTCGTCGCCGGGAGCCGGGCGTGCAGCTCGTCGCCCATCTGGAGCGACTGCGAGAAGATCCCGAAGAGGTCGATCCCTCCGGCCCGACCGAGCGCAGCGGAGAGCGCGCCGGCGAGCTCGTCGCGCAACCAGGCCAGACGCTCGAGGCTCGAGCGGTCGGGATTCCCGTTCCAGGTCGTCCGCTCGCGGCCCTCATTGATGGGGCTGTAGGCGGTGATGCCGGTCGCTCGGTCGGTGACGACGTGGACCGCCATCGACGGCGAGACGACCCCCGCCATCGGGCAGACCGTGGAGTGAGCATTGGCGGGTTCGAGCCTGATGCTCCCGTTCGCCAGCGCAACGGCGGCGGAGGTGTGATCGTCCGCCCAGCCCTCGAAGACCGCCACCCACGCCGCAGCCCGCTGGTGCGGTCCGCACATCCGCTCGTACGGGATCGACGGTCCGGAATGGAGCAGCGTGCGTTCGGGGAAGTCCGGGATCACCTCACCGGCGCGCCGCACGTCGACCCAGACCGGGCGTGCCCGGAACATCCGGGCCATCGTCTCGCTGTTCGCGGCCGCGATCCGCTCGCGGACCGCCGCATCGGCGACGAGCAGCCGGACAAGGTCCAGGTCGCCGCCGGCCGGCGGACGCCAGGCGACTTCGGCGACAGGGGCGCCCTGCGCGCGAATCGAGTCTGCGAAGAGATCCAGGCCGACGTTGACGACACGCAGCTGGGATCCGAAGAGCGTGCTGGGGCTCATCCTTGAGCTGCCTCCGCCGGGGCGCTCGCCCGAATCGTGATCGCGATGCCCGGCTCGATCGACCGAGTGACCCAGCAGACCTCCTTGGCCAGGCGAATCAGGGCGTCGAACTGCTCTGGGGCCTCCGCGGCGAGCGTGCTGGTCGCCAGGATCTCCAGGCGGTTGTAGCGGCGCTGCGGGCGGTCGTACTGGGCATTCACGACCACCTCCAGGTCCGGCAGGTCCTGGCGCCGCTTCCTCGCTGCCCAGGCGACCGCCATGGCGAAGCAGGATGCCACGCTTGCGAACAGAAGCTCCGAGGGCATGGGCCCGGTGTCGTCGCCGCCGTCCTCCGGCGCCTCGTCGCAGAGCAGCGTGAACCGGCCGTCACGGACCGCCAGCTCGACACGATAGCCGCCGTGCCACTGTGCCCGGACGCTCCTGAAGAGCTCGTGACCCGTCTCAGCCGCCTGCGCTCGATCGACGCTCACCTGGGTTCTGCCTCGCGCCCGGGGGGCCACACCACGGGCGTCACCTACGCCGGATCCCAGTCCTGGCCCTTGCGGACCAGCATGAGCCGCATCGCCCGGCGACGGATGAACGCCGGTGTGAGGCGAAAGCCGGTCGTGAACAGGATCCGGACGGCGGTCCGAAGCGGGCCACGACGCCGTGGACGCGCGGCCGTGCCGGGATACTTGCGGTACAAATCCTCCTGCGCCGCCTCGATCAGCGTCCGTTCCGACCACGCCCGGAACGTCTGGAGAGGGGAATACCTCGTCTGACTGCGAATGACCACGGGCATCGGCGTGCTCCTGGTGGGCGCCCGGTTAGAGGGCGTTCAGTCTCTTGACGGCATCCTTTGCCGCGACGCTGATCGGCTCATTCAGCGCGCCGATGGGCGGCGAGTACACGTTCTCCATGTTCGCCAGCTCGTCGACGGTGGCGTGCTTCCGCATGGCAAACGCCATGAAGTCGCAGCGCTCCTTGACGCCCTCGCCGCCCGAGAACGCGACGCCGATGACCTCGCGACTCTTCGGGTCGACCAGCAGCTTCACGTTCATCGGCTCCACCTTGGGGTGGTAGCGGGCGGAGGTGATCCCCCGGGCCTCACCGAGGACGTAGGGGCGGCCGAGCGCCTTGGCCAGCGTCTCGGTGATCAGCACGCCGCCGATCTGGACGGTGCCGACCTCCATGGCCCACGGGAAGTAGGCCGCCCGCGTATGCATCTCGCCACCGGCCGCGTTGGTCCCGGCGATGCGACCCTGGGGATAGGCGTAGGTGCTGGGCTGCAGCGGCACGGCGATGCCGGCCACGGCCTGCATCGTCTCGACGAGCGCTCCGGCGGCGTACACGCCGGGGATGTTCGTGCGCATCATGTCGTCCACGACGACGCCGTGCGCGCTGCCAAGCTTGACCCCGATCGACTCGGCGAGCTCCGTGTTCGGCTTCTCGTCGGCGGCCATGAAGGCCATCTCGCAGGGGACTTCGCCCCTGTCGGTGACGGCGGCGACCAGTTTGCCGTCCCTGCCCCGGAGCTCCCGAAGCTCGGTCGAGAGCATCATCGTCACGCCCAGTTTCTCGAGGCTGTCCTGTCCCAACTTGACGACGTCGGGATCCGCGAACTCGGCCAGGAGCCACGGCTCATCGTCGATGAGGGTGACCTTCTTGCCGCGGTGGGCCAGGCCGGTTGCCAGCTCAAGACCGATCGGCCGCGCCTTCCAGACGATGACGTTCTCAACGCTGTCGAGCTGCTGGTCGATCTCCTTGGCTCGTTCGATGTCCTTGATGAAGTGGACGCCCTCGAGCTCGACCCCTGGGATGTTGGGGAGGATGTAGGCCCAGCCGAGGCACAGGATCAGCTTGTCGAAGGGGACCGTCTCTCCGCCCCGGACGGTCACCGTATGGGAGCCCATGTCGATCCGCTCGACGAACGTGGACAAACGCAGGTCGAGCCCGATCTCCTGGGTATAGAACTCGGGTTTCTGGAGGAACAGCTTGTCCATGCTCTCGACCTCGCGGCCGAACACGTACGGGATGCCGCACGGGCTGTACGCGGTGCTCGCGAGGTCGCCGAACAGGGTCACCTGGTGCGACCGGTCGAACTGCTTGGCAGTCGACGCCGCAGATATGCCGGCCGCGCCCGCGCCGATCACGACGATTCGAGACATGGGGTCTCCCCGCTACGATCCGATGGAGCCTGCCGAGTCAGCCGCTCCCTTCCCCCAGTACAGGCTGTGCCGAGCGTAGAGCGCTGGCTCTCCGCCGGTGTGCACAAACACCAAGGATGCTGCTCGCGAGAAAGTACCACAGGCCACGAGGCGCATCAACCCTGCCATCGCCTTGGCGGTGTAGACCGGGTCGAGGACGAGGCCTTCACTGGTGAGGGCCAGGCGCAGTGCCGCGTCGCCCTCCGCTGAAGCGAGCCCGAATCCGGGACCCATGAAGTCATCGTCGACGTGCACGTCGCGCAGGCCGATCCGCGTACGCAGCCTGAGCAGGCGCGCGCTCGCGCGGGCCAGCGCGAGGAGCCGCGGGACGGCTTCCGCTCGAGGTCGACTCACCAGGATGCCCGTCACCCGATACGAGGCCCCGAGCCAGGCCGCGCCCGCGATGAGGCCCGCCTGGGTCCCGCAGGATCCGCTCGCCACCACGATGGCTTCCGGGTCCACGCCCATCTCCGCGAGCTGGACGGCGAGCTCCGCGCTCGCCTCGACGTACGCCGCGTCGCCCACCGGGGTGGCGGCGCCTCGCGGCAAGACGTATGGGCGCCTCCCGGCGGCCCGCAGCTCGGCCGCCAGGGCCTCTGCCGCCGGTTCGGTGGATGCCCGATCCTGGCGCCCCGTGAAGACGAGCCTCGCCCCGGCCAGCACGTCGAGGAGGAGGTTGCCCTCGCGTGTCGGCGGGGGCGCGCCGTAGAGCATGGCGATCGGCTCGAGTCCGGCCACCCGGGCCGCCACCATGGCCGTGCGGACGGCGTTCGACTGCGGCCCGCCTGCCGCGATCAGCGTGTCGGCCCCCTTTGCCAGTGCATCGCCGATGAGGAACTCGAGCTTGCGGACCTTGTTGCCGCCGCCGGCGAAGCCGGTCAGGTCATCGCGCTTGATGAGCAGCCGCGAGACCCCGATCGCGCGAGCCAGCCGCGGCGCGTCATGGAGCGGCGTGGGCAGCCGTGCCAGCCGGAATCGCGGCAGCTCGACGGGGAGGGCCCGCTGGATCACGCGTCGAGAACCCGATCGACGAGTGCCTCGGCCAGTCCGGTCGATGGGGCGGCCAGGAGTCGCTCGAGATCGGACTCCGGGAGGCGCCCGCCGATCTCCGGATCGTCGCCTAGCTCGTCGCGCAGTGGCCGTCCTGTCGCTCGGGCCCGCGCCGCCGCCGCGTGCACCCGGGCGTGTGCCGTCTGCTTGCCCGTCACGCGCGCCAGCGCGAGCATGACCGCCTCGGCGGCCGACTCCTCATGCCACGCCTCAAGATTGCGGAGCATCGCGTCGGCGTGCACCTCCAGGCCGGCCACGAGCTCACGCGCGAGCAGCAGGGCGGCGCCCGCCGCGACGCAGGCCTCGGGGATCGCCACCCATTCCATCTTCCAGCTCCGCCCGTCGCGCTCGTGGTCCCCGACCATCGCCTCGAGCAGCATGTCCGCATCGCGCCGCACCAGGCGGGCCAGCGTCCCGAGATGCTCGCTTCGTTCCGGGTTGCGCTTCTGGGGCATGGTGATGCTGCCCACGTCGCCTGCGCCCGCCGGCTCGGCGAGCTCCCCGATCTCCGACCGCTGCAGGTTGTAGACCTCGTGGCCGATCTTGTCGAGGGTGGCGGTCACGAGCGCCAGCCAGACGACGAACTCGGCGAATCGGTCGCGGGCCGAGGTCCAGCTGATGACCGGCACGCCCAGGCCCAGCCGCGCCATCACCCGGGCCTGGAGCTCGAGCCCGCGCGGTCCGTAGCCGGACAGCGTCCCGACGCCGCCCGCGAGTTGCCCGACGCCGAGTCGCGGACGGAGCTCGCCCAGGCGCGCCCGGTGTCGCCGGATCTCGTCGACCCAGACGGCCACCTTGTAGCCGAAGGTGATGGGCAGACCCGCCTGGCCATGCGTTCGGCCGAGCATCGGCGTGGATCGGTGGACCCGGGCGAGCTCCAGGAGGTCCGCCTCGAGGATCGACAGGTCGCGCTCGGCCACGTCGGCGACCTTCAGCAGGGTCAGGGCGTACCACGTGTCGGTCACGTCCTGGACCGTGGCCCCGTAGCAGATCCACTCGCCCGCTCCATCGCGGCAGCGTCGCGCCTGGACCTGAATCAGCCCGAGCAGCGAGTGGTGGGTTTCGGCCGTGGTGCGACGCACGTCATCGAGATCTACCGGCTCGCCCCGCAGCACCCGGGCGATCTCCGCGGCCGCGTCGGGCGGGATGATCGCGACGGCCGCCTCCTCCTCGGCGAGGACCGCCAGGACCTCGCACCAACCGCGGGTCCTCCCCGCGTCCTCGAACAGCGGCCGCAGCTCGTCGCTCCCCCACGCCGAACCGAACACGCGTGAGTCGATCGGATGGACCGACATCGTCAGGGGGCCGCGGCGACGCGCGCGCGAGAGAGCAGCGTCGCCTCAGCTCGTTCGATGGCACCTGCGCGGGTGTCGATCCACTCCCGCTGGCGCCGCAGCGCGCGGCGTCGCTCGGCCAGAAGGCGACGCACCGCCGCGGGTGCGGCGCCCCCGGTCCCGGTCCGGCGGGCCACGGCGGCCTCCGGGTCGAGCGCGTCCCGCACCTCCGCATCGGTCAGGCCGACTGGCGTTCCGATCACCTCCACGGCCGCCGCGTCGAGGCTGGCAGCGTCGATGCCGTCCTGGTCGCGACCGACCTCCAGGGCCCGGCGGACCGCTGCGCCCACGATCCGGTGCGCATCGCCGAAGGGCAACCCGCGCAGGAACATGATCCGCTCGGCAAGGTCGTTCCCGGCGCAGTATCCCCGCCGCGCCGCGGCCGCGAGCCTGTCCCGATCGAACCGTGCCCCGGCCAGGACCTCGACCAGCAGCGACGCGCTCTGCTCGGCCAGCTCGAGCGATGTCGGCACCTCGTCCTGCGCGAAGATGCGCTGGTCCGGCTGCCCACTGGCCGTCTTCGCCAGGGCACCCGCACCCGCCAGCCGCCCGAGGAGCCTTGCGGCGGTTCCGCGCACGAAGACCAGGGCATACGGGTTCTTCTTCTGGGGCATCGCCAGGCTGACCCGCGCGGCGCGGTCGGCGAGCTCGACGTACCCGAACTCCCGGGTCGCCCAGATCTGCAGGTCCTCCGCCAGTCGGTCGAGCGCGAGGGCGGTGCTCGCCGTGATCGCCGTCAGCTCGAGCGCGACGTCGGCCTGCCAATTGGCGTCCCTGGCGTGGAGCACCACCCCGTTGAACCCCAGCAGGCTGGCGATGGCCGCTCGGTCGAGCGGGATCCCCGCGCCGTTGGTGCAGCCCGCCCCGGCCGGGCTGGTGTTCGCCCGGTCGAAGGCACCCCTCAGACGCTCCGCCTCGCGCCCAAGGGGGTACGCGTACGCGAGCAGCGTGTGGCCGAGCGTCGTCGGCTGCGCGGGCTGCCAGTACGTGTAATCGACCGCCAGCGTATGCAGATGGGCGGCCGCCAGGTCGACGAGGGTCCGCTGGAGCCGCTCGAGCGCGGCGGCCAGGGCGAGGACGCGGTAGCGCACGGCGAGGTGGAAGGCCACCGTGATCGCTTCGCGGCGCGGTCGCCCGACGAGCAGGTACCCGGCGGTCTGGCCGATCCGCTCGCGCAGCCACGCCTCTCGGTTCATCGCCAGGTCGCCCAGCGCCGGGTCCAGGCGAAGGCCGCCCTCCACGTCCCGATCGTCAGCCGTGCCGGGCAGGGCACGGGCCGGGCCGACGTCGCGGAGCTCGAGCAGCGCGGCGAGCAGCCGCCTGCCCTGTTCGGGCGGAAGGAGATCCCCATCGAGCAGGGCGAGGATGTGGGCGAGATCCGCGAGCACCAGCTCCGGCATCAGCGCCGGCGCCGACTGCAGCTCCAGGCGGTAGGCGGAGTAGATCAGCTGGGGCGCCGGCCCTTCGAGCAGCCGGCCGCCCACCGTTCGGTCAGTGGCCGGGCTGCGGCGGTCCACCGGCGACCTCATGCTGGAGGGCTCCGCGAAGGGTCTCGAATCGGAACCCGCGCCGGAGTGCCTCGAGAGCCAGAACCTCGCCCGGTGCGATGTTGGCGAGATTCACACCGACGCCACAGCGCAGGATCAGGTGCGCCTGCTGCTCGGACATGGGTGCCTCCCAGAGCACGCGGCGCGGGTCGCGGATGGAGGCCAGCAGCGTCTCGAGCAAGTCGCCCAGCACGTGCCCGGACGCATCGAAGATGCCCGTACCGCGGCCCGACTCGCGCGCCTCGATCGTGACCAGGGAGACATCCAGGTCCAGATCGGCATGGACGCGATCAACCACCTCGGCCGCGCTCAGCTGACGCGATGGATCCTTGCGACCGACTTCGGTGATGACCTCGAGGCCGGCCTCCTGGGCACGGTGGATGGCATCCCGGCGAGCGGCGTCGGGCAGCTCGACGGTGCCGTCGCTGACCTCGATGCCGGTGAAGCCGAGCTCGCGAGCCCGCTCGATGAACGCCGCCATCCGTCCGACCGCCCAGGCGGCTTCCAGGAGCGTACCTCCCGGGTACACCACGATCCCGGCCTCGACCAGCCGAGCCACCTTGCGTCTGACCAGATCCGCATCGAGTGCAGCGGTCGTCCCGAAGCCGAGCTTCACGTGGTCGATCAGGTGCCCACACATCTCGATCAGGTCGTCGGTCGCCCGGAGTCCGAGCCCCTTGTCAATGACGGCGGTGATGCCGGTGGTCCGCGGCTTCTCCGTGCGGGGCTCCAGGAGCGAGGCGATCGCGTCGCCCCAGGCTTCTTCGTGGACAGCGGTCATGCCGGTCCGACGAGCTCGCGCAGACCCGCCTCAACCTCGTCGAGGTCTGCGCCCCAGGGCACCACGACGACCTGCCCATCTCGCTCGATGCCACGTTCGAGCAAGCAGCACTTGACGAGGGTCGGCTCGTCGCGCGGACCCACCAGGAGACGAGGACAGATCTCCTTCGAGGGCGGGCGATCGCCGTAGAAATGCTCGTGGATCTGCCGGCTGCGCTCGCACCCGATGAGCACCCAGTCGGCGCGCTCCGGCCGCTCGTCGAGGAAGTGCACCGGCGCCCCGAGCGCCTCGAATCCAGAAGCTCGACAGGGGAAGAGATAGCCGCCCGGCCCGGGGGTCACCGTTGCCGCCAATGCACGCAGGTCGATCCGCTCGAGCTTCGGGCGCATCGCGGCCAGCGGCGCCACGGCCGAGACCCGCTCGACAAGATCCCAGAGCTTGGGGGGCTCCGGTGGCGCGACCTCCACGACCGTGACGGTGGTGGGCTCGGGCCCGACGATAAAGTTGATGTGCTCGTAGCGACCGAGCACGACCAGCGTTTCCTCTCGGGTCACGCCCAGCTCGGCGGCCTTCGCCGCCATCGATGACGGCACGCCCGAGTCGACCGTCCGATCCGTGACGAACCGCGTTCGCTCGGGCGGCGACAGCCATTCCGCGCGGGTGATCGGCGAGAACAGCGGTTGTCGGTCGGACGTCTCGATCGCCGCCACAGCCACGCTGCCCTCGTCGTGAAACACGACGAAGTCGGTGTGCCGGTACGCTTCGCGCCCGATGATCGTCCGGAGACCAGTTTCGGTGAGCGGGAAGTCGGCGATCTGATAGCTCACCCGCCGGTAGGGCAGCGGGACGAAGTTCCGCGCGCGTGCCCGAGCTCGCCGCGATCCACCGGAGCGGCCACGCAGCGCACCCTCAGTGGACGTCAAGGAGCGCACCTTCCGCGGCCGGCTCGCGGCGCCGTATCGCTCGCCCGGCCAACCGCACGCCAGCCAGCAGGTCGGCGCCGGACGTCTCCCCGATCGCGAGCAGCGCGGCCAGGTCCGGGGGGAAGGTGGCGATTCGCGCGAAGAGGCTGAAGAGCAGCGCTGCCAGGGGTGCCGTCACTTGGCCGCGCGCGGCGGCGTGCATGAGCTGGCCCGCGATCCGGGTGGTGCGCGGCACGGCCGCGTCGCGGACCGCCGCCCGCAGCACCCCGCCGTCCCGCAGGCACCCGGCTGCCTCCGCCCACGCGTGAAAGGCCAGGGCGCCGGCGAGCAGATCGTCGCCGGACGGGGTCAGTCCGGGTCCCAGTCCTGCGATCCGGGCGGCGACGACGGCCGCCGTGTGCGAATCACCCTTGGCGAGTGAGGTCTCGAGCGCCGCGAGATCGACCGGCGGGATGACGGCAGCGTAGCCGCGATCCGGGCGGACGGCCCGCTCGCTGATCAGGTCCAGAAGATGGAGCCGGCGCGCCAACTCATCGTGATCGACGGCCTCCCTGGCCGACACTGGATCAGCCCGCCACCGCTTGGCTGCCGCGCGCTCGAGGCGTGGGGGCTCATCGAACACCCGCAGGTCGGTCGGGGCCGACCGGTCAAGGCGCACGGTGTACGGTCCGTCGGCGACGTCGTGCCGGACGACGGAAACCAGGGCGCTATCGGCGGATCGGGCGATGACCACCGCGCGTTCAAAGCGCGCGAAGAGCGTCCACGAGGCACCCGCGTCCAGCAGACGCGAGGCCTCATCGTCGAGGCTGGCCACGTGCACGTCCATCGGTCGATGCTAGCATGCCCCGATGTCCGAGATCGACGCGGCTCATACGCTGCCGCCACTCGCCGAGCTCGTCGGACGCCTGCGGGCGGCGCCCGCGTGGCGGCGCAAGCAGGACCTGCGGCTCCTCTCGCGCGGTTCCCTTCAGCTGCCTGACGAGGTCGGTGACGACGCCGTCGCTCTGCCGGACGGTGACGGTTACCTGCTCCTCGCCGCCGAGGTCATGTGGCCGCCGTTCGTGGCGGCGGAGCCGGAATTGGCCGGCCGCAGCGCGGTCCTGGCCAACGCGAACGACATCTACGCGATGGGCGGGCGTCCCATCGCCCTGCTCGACACGCTGCTGGCGCCCAACGTGGCAGAGGCGGAGGCGGTTCTGCGCGGCATCGCGGCCGGGGCTGCGCGCTACGGCATACCGGTGCTCGGCGGGCACCTGACCCTCGATACCGAGTCCACCTCGCTCGCGGCGTTCGTGGCGGGACGGGCCAGGCGCCTTCTCTCGGGGCGGGCCGCGACGCCCGGAGACGTCCTTTTGCTCCTGATGGGCCGGCAGGGGCAGTTCCACGAGCGCTTCCCCTTCTGGGACTGCTCGATGGACCGAAGCGACGCAGACCTGCGTGCGGATCTGGAGCTCCTGCCGCAGATCGCCGAGGCGGACCTCTGCGACGCCGCTCGGGACGTCTCGATGCCCGGCCTGCTGGGATCGGCGCTCCAGTTCCTCGAGGGCTCCGGGGTTGGCGCCGAGATCGACCTCCGCACCGTCCCGTTCCCACCGGAGGCGCGCGGCCGCGAGGAGCTGTGGCTGCTCGCCTTCCCGAGCTACGCCTTCCTTCTATCGGTCGACGAAGCCATGGTCGACCAAGTCGTGGCACGGGCGACGGCGCGGCAGCGCATCTGCGTCCCGATCGGTCGCGTGACCGCCGCGCCGCAAGTCCATCTGATCGACGGCGACGAGCGGGCGTGCCTGTGGGACTTCGCCCAGGAACCGTTCTCCGGGTTCGGCGCGCCGAAGCTGTAAGCCCTCACTCCGGTGGGCCGTCCTCGTCGAGCACCGGGTGCGACGGCACGGGCAGCGTCGGTTCCAGGCTCCAGCCGGGGCGCATCGGCTGGTGGGGCTTCCCCGCAAACGTGACGGGCGCGCCAACCTTCACCCAGCCGATGTGCTCGAAGAACCGCACGGTCGGCAGCTGGATGTAACCGAGGAAGACCCGAACGCCGCGCTGGCTGACCAGCTCCTCGGCAGTGCGGACCAGCGCCTTACCGACGAGCAGACGCGAGGCCCGGTAGGCGTCGACGACGGCCAGGCGCCCTCCGAACCAGACGTCGTCTTCTCCAGGGTAGCAGCGGACCACGCCGACGATCTCGCTCGCCGGCTCGCACACCGCGACGACGTGCAGGGTTCGGGGATCCTCGTCGATCGGTTCCCGATCGGTGCCGCTGAATAGCCCCTGCTCGTCAACGAACGTCTGCTTCCGAATCGCGTAGTACGTCCGCAGCTCGCCAGGGGAAGCAGCTGGCCGACAGACCAACCTGCGCTCGGGCCTGGTCTCCGTGCTCCGTGGTTGTGGAGCGCTCAGTGCGCCCATCGTTCGACTCGACCCGCCTCCCGTTGAGCCACGGCGTCGTGATGCCGCGGGCCGACTGGGAGTGTCGGCAATGTGGAGCGGCCAGGGGCCTGTTTCGGCGGTTGAGAGGCCCCTGGCATGAGCAACCTCAGTAGGTCAGGAACGTCGTCTCGCCGAGGGCGATCCGCAGGGCGGGCAAGAAGAATGTCCAGACCGCCGTGATGACCAGGATCCACCCGAGCCACTTGGCCTGGAACTTGCCGTAGACGGTCGCCCAGATGGCCGCGAACGCCACTGTCCAGACGACCATGCTCGACTGGAACAGCAAGTCACCGTCGAAGAACTTCGTGATGAAGAAGAGCGACCCAGCGGCGATCGGGATGCAGATGTTGGCGATCGGCTTCAGGTCGAGTCCCCGGAGTTGCGCGATGCCGAGCACCGTGAAGAACAACGCGTACAGGGTCGCCAGGGCTGCAATGGCGACACCGTTGCCGCCGAAGATGAAGATCATGTACGCGACGTTGACGAACATCGCGAGGCCCGCGACGAGGCTGATCGCGCCCACCGTCTTGACCGGATGGGCGCCGCCTTCGGCGGGCTCAGAACCCACGCCCAAGAAGAACATCCCGTTGACCCAGGCAGCCAACCCGCCACAGACCAAGAGCAACGTCAGCGGTAGAGGATCAACAAGCGGAAAAATGCCCACGAAATACACCCTCCTTGTTTAGTTCAGGCGAAGCCGGCTGGCCGCGCGATCCGCTGCGGATCGCGCTGGCTCACCCGATGGTCAATCCGGATCCACGCGAGGTGGGCCTGGAAGCATGGGGGCTCTCGAGGAGAGGATGCGCCAAGGCGGGCGCGAGACTCCCCGTCGACCGCCAGGCCGGCGGTCATAGTTCGACCATTTGCAGCTCGCGCCCAGCGCGGATGGACCTGCCGGCGGTGAAGGCAGGCAACCCGCTGCAGGCACCGCACCGCACGCAGCCCGCCTTGCTATCCGCGTAGTTCATCCCACGCCGATCGAGCATCTCGGCGACAGCATGGTAGATAGGCGTCATGACCTCCGCCGACGGCGCCGGCACGTCCTCCATTTCCGTTCCCAGAATGGGACGGAGAGGAACGACGAACGGGAACACGCCGATGTCAACCAGTCGCTGGCAGCCAGCGATGATGGACTCACTGCTTTCGCCGAGGCCGACGATGACGTAGCTGCTCACCTGCCCTTCCCCGAAGAGCTCGACGGCTCGTCGGAATGCCGCGAAGTAGTGGGCGACGCTCGTGCGCGCCTTGCCGGGCAGGATCCGCTCCCGTACGGCCTGATCGAACGCCTCGAGATGGATACCGATCGAGTCAGCTCCCGCCGCCCTTACTTCGGCGAGGACCTCGAGGTCGGTCGGCGGCTCGAACTGAACCTCTATCGGGAGATCTACGACCGCCTTCACCGCACGCACGCAACGGGCCATGTACAGCGCGCCCTTGTCCGTTTCGTTGAGCGTGCCCGTCGTCATGACGAAGTGCTTCACGCCGTCGAGGCGCACGGCCGCCACGGCCACCTCGGCGAGCTGCTCCGGAGTCTTGACCGGGACGGTGGCCTTGTTCTTCAAGCTGATGCCGATCCCGCAGAACTGGCACCGGTCGGCATCGCTGTTCCATCGGATACACGTCTGGACGATGGTGGTCGCCAGGACGTCCTTGCCGTGCAGGACGGCAATCTTGTTGTAGGGAACGCCATCGGCCGTCGAAAGGTCATAGAAGCGGGGCCGACTCGGGAACGCCACCGGCGTGACGGGCGCCCCGTCGCGCGTGATCACGTACCCACCGCCGTGCTGACGGACCGCGTAGGGGGACGAGGCGACGAAGTCTGCCATCGTCGGCACCGTGACGACCTGGCCGTCGAAGAGGAACGCCTTGTCGTCGGTTGGGCCGGCCCCTCCGCGCCGACCCGGCGTATCGACCGGCGCGTCGAAGCGCGCGCCCCTCGTCTGCAGGTCAACCACGAGCTGCTCGGTCGCGGTCGCCTCGTCCATGAGTGTCGCTCCTCTCGATGCACGGATTGGGTTGGCCTGCCGCACGGCTCGGCGTCCGGCCAACCACAGGGTGAGTCCGCGCGAACTACAGGTCGCGCGGACTCCGCCGACTGCGAATCTACAGGGTCCAGGTGTTGAGGACCAGCGCGCCGGCGCGCCAGTTCTCGATCAGGGAGTCCAGGACATCGAGCGGATGGAAGGGCTTGATCCCGGGGATCATGTCCTCCTCGCGGTGGCCATAGAGCATGCCCATGGCGAACCGACAGGCGTGGACCGTCGACCCCTCCTTCATGATGATCTTGAGCTGGTTGTTCACCGCCAGCGCGCCGGGGAAGCCCTCCGCGCCGACGGTCGGCCAGCCGCGAGAACCTGAGCCAAGGAGGACGCCCGGACCGTAGAGCACCACCGTGGTCTTGAAGCCCTTGCGTGCAAGTCGAGTCGTGGTGAGCAGGTTGACGAGACCCACGGAACCCTCGTAGGGGACCGTGTGCAGCATTACCAGGGCCCGGTCGCCCGGGTTGGCCTTGTAGTCGGGGAAGGTCTTCTCCTCAACATCGTAGAGGAACTGACCTTCCTGGGGCACCGGAATCGTGACGCGATCGGCCATCGTAGCCCTACCTCCTAGATCTATCCGCTGGCCGGACCCGGCGGGTCGCGACCCAGCACGCTCTTCCGAGACGTTCGACCCGAAGATTGTGAGGCTCCACTCTACCTCTTGCCGCAGCCATCGTACAGATCCGCGGCGTTCTGGTAGAAGAGCCGATCCTTCAACTCCTCGCTGATGTCGGCGTTCTCGATCCTGTAGAACTCGCTCCAGAGGTCGCTCCACGGGGTGTCCGATGCGAACATCATCCGATCCCAGGCCTCGCCCCGCTCCTGCAGCTCATGGAGCATCCAGCGCGATCCAAAGCCGGGGGACCAGGTGAAGTCGCCGTAGACCTTGTAGCCCTCGCGCACCAGGTCGAAGAAGACGGGGATGTACTTGATGCTCCCCGACACGCCACCACCCATGTGGACCACGTAGATCTTGATGCGCTTGCCGTACTCCCTGATGAACGACAACATGTTGCTGATGTCCGAGGTGCCGCCAGGGCTCGTGTGCATGTGGAAGACCAGGTTGTTCTTCTCGCATGCGTTGACGAGCTCGTCCCAGTGGGCCCGCGTTTCGGCATCCCAGTCTTCGACTTTGTAGGTCCCGCCCAGCAGGCAGGTCGTCTTGAGCGCCTTGATGCCCTTATCCCCGGCATGCTGGAGCGCCTCGCGAACCCGATCCTTGTCCTTGAGCAGCGGTGAGACCCAGATCGCGCCGACCAGACGGTCGTTGTGTTCGACCGAGTCGACCACGAGCGGGTTGAGCGCGAACGGCTGGGACGAGTCAGGGATCCCATAGTTGGAGATCACCATCTGGCGTTCGATGCCATGGTCGTCCATGTGCTTGATCATGGCCGCGGCGTCTTTGTACTCGATGACGGTCGGGTTAACGGGTGGCAGCCCATAGTAGGGATACGGAGCCATCTCACCGATGTGGCTGTGCGCGTCGAACACACGGCGCTGAACTTTCATCCGATACCTCGCGTTCTGGACGCACTGACCTGCGGGCGACCCCACCCAGCTACCTCTGCAGCGCGCGTCACCCGCCGGAGGTCCCTGATGCTAGCAGTACCGCGATGGCGGCGGTCTCTGCCCGCTCGGGCGATCGCTCGTGGCCACCATTGGCAGAGCCTACCATAGTGAATCCACTCAATATATTGGACTTCATGCCTCGCGGCACCCGAGTGTCCTGAGGCAGAAGTAGACGGCATGATAGAGGCATCGCTCGTGGCTGCAGGAGTCGGGAGGTTGCCATGCCCAGGGGTCGTCCGCTCAAGGAACTGACGTTGACGACGGAGGAACGGACGACGCTCACCCGCCGGACCCGCCGACCAACGACGGCCCAAGCGCTCGCCCTGCGCGCGCGCCCTGCGCGCGCGCCTCGTCGTCGCCACCGCCGCGGGCCGCTCGAACAAGGGCGTCGCGGCGGAGCTCGGGATCACCGAGCCGACGGTCGGCAAGTGGCGGCGCCGCTTCCTCGCCCAGCGCCTCGACGGGTTGCTCGACGAGCCCGCCTTTCGAACGCGCTACGGGGCGCTGGCGCCGGCCCTCGATGAGCGTGCCCGGCGGCTCCTCCTCGGCGCCGAGGCGGTCGCCGCGGGGCGGGGCGGTCAGGCCGCGGTGAGCCGGGCGACGGGCGCCTCGGCGGCGACGATCCGGCGCGGGATGCGCGAGCTCGGCGAGCCTCCCGGAAACCTCGCCCGGGGCCGGATCCGCCGGCCGGGCGGCGGCCGGAAGCGGACCGTCGAGCTCGACCCGACCCTCCGGCACGACCTCGAAGCGCTGATCGAGCCGACCAGCCGGGGCGATCCCGAGTCACCCCTGCGCTGGACCTGCAAGAGCGTCCGCCGGCTCGCGGCCGAGCTGCAGCGCGGGGGCCATCGGGTCAGCTACCGGATCGTCGCCGAGCTGCTCCACGAGCTGGGCTACAGCCTGCAGGCGAACCGCAAGACGCTCGAGGGGACGCACCACCCCGACCGCAACGCCGGGTTCGAGCACCTCAACGCCGCGGTCCAGCTCCAGCTGTCGTTGGGCGAGCCCGTCATCTCGGTCGACACCAAGAAGAAGGAGCTCGTCGGGCCGTTCCGGAGCGCCGGCAAGGAGCTCCGCCCGAAAGGCAACCCGGAAGCGGTCCTGGTCCACGACTTCCGCATCCCCGAGCTCGGCCGGGCGAGCCCCTACGGCGTCTACGACCTCGCCCAGAACGAGGCCTGGGTGAGCGTGGGGACCGACCACGACACGGCGGCCTTCGCGGTCGAGAGCATCCGCCGCTGGTGGCAGACGATGGGCGCGCCGCTCTATCCCGACGCGACTCGCCTGCTCATCACCGCCGACGCCGGCGGGAGCAACGGCTACCGCCTCCGCTTGTGGAAGTGGGAGCTCCAGAAGCTCGCCGACGAGACCGGGCTCGAGATCGCCGTCTGCCACTTGCCGCCCGGGACGAGCAAGTGGCACAAGATCGAGCACCGCCTGTTCAGCGCGATCAGCCAGAACTGGCGGGCCAAGCCGCTCGTCAGTCACGAGGTCATCGTCAAGCTCATCGCCGCGACGACAACGACGACCGGGCTGCGGGTCCGGAGCGAGCTCGACACGAACCGCTACCCGGCCGGCCGGACCGTCTCCGACGCCGACCTCGACACCCTCCACCTGCGCCGCGACAGCTTCCACGGCGAGTGGAACTACGCGCTGCTTCCCCGCCTCATGCTCCCTCAAGAATGAGGGGGCTTATTTCGTGGCGGCTCCTTAGGGCCGCCGGGCGGGACCAGGTCGGCCCCGGCCGCGCTCGGATTGACCCGCCCACAACGCCGTGTTAACACGCGACGCTATGCTCAGGGACAGATGGCACGCACGATCCTCGTGGTCTAGGATGAACCCACGCTCCGCGAGACGCTTGCCGACGCCCTGGAGGCGGACGGCTTCCGCGTGGTCACCGCGGCCGATGGACGCGAGGCGCTGACCCAATTCCGGGCGGAACGGCCCGACCTGATCCTGCTCGACATCATGCTTCCCGAGTTGTCCGGGATCGAGGTCACGCGGATCATCCGCGCCGAATCAGGCGTGCCCAACGTGATGCTCACGGCCAAGGACTCCGAGCTCGACAAGGTCGTTGGGCTGGAGCTGGGTGCCGATGACTACGTGACCAAGCCCTTCTCCCTCCGCGAGCTGACGGCCCGGATCCGCGAGCTGACGGCCCGGATCCGCGCGCTGTTTCGTCGATCCGAGGTAGCCGCCACGGTGGGCGCGGCGCCGACGATCGTCGATCTCGATCTGGTTCAGGCGGACCTGGCCGGACATCGACTGCTCCGGGACGGCCAGACGCTGCCGGTCAAGCCCAAGGCATTCGAGCTCCTGTCATTCCTGATCCGCCACCCCGGGCAGGTATTCACTCGCGACCAGTTACTGGAGCATGTCTGGGGCTGTTCGACGGCGTCGATCGACTGCGACAGGGCCTCGTCGAATCCCTGGCGCAGGGCGTCAAGGCGGGAGGCCGCGGCCGCGTGCGGGCTCAGGTGAATCGTGCGCAGGCCCGGTCGGCGCCGCCGCTCGCGGATGACGAGGTCGATCTCTGCGGCCGTCGCGGGAGGCTCGGCAAGGATCGCGATGCGCGGACGGTCACCCATCAGGATGGTGGCGAAGGCGGCCGGATCGGCGACGGTTCGGATGCGAGCCGTTGTCGGCGCGCTGCGCGCGGGGTCCAGCCCCGGGCCGCCGGCCGCGAGCACCAGCCAGGTAGCCCGCGGGTCGGACGATCCGGATCGTGGCGAATCTGCCATCCCCGGATCGTGCCCCGGTCGCGATAACCGAGTGTTGGACGCTCGTTAACGACACGTTCGCGTGTGGGCGATCAAGTGCGCCCCTCCGTGGCGGCGGCGCCCGTGGCGGCGGCGCTTGCCGGGCGCCGTCACACCTTGGTCACGGTGACGTATGTGTCGAAGAAGACCGCACTGGCCCCGACGGGATCGCTCAGGCAGGTGTTACCGAGGACCGGGTCCACAGCCATGGCCGCGTTGGCGTGGATCCCGGTCGACCGACGATCGTCGCCCTCGACGACCTTGCCGTCGATGGTGACGTCGCCGGCGCCGTAGGCCCAGTGTCCGAAGCCCAGGCTGAAGGCGATCACGCCGGGTCGGATGCCCTCGACGGCCTTGACGCGGCCCTCGATCGGCTTCACCCGACCGTGACCGAGATCCCAGACGCCGTCGGGGTTGGAGGCCGATTTGATCCGCACCCGGTCGCCCTCGGCGAGGCCCCGCTTCCGGGCGTCCCGGCGGTTCATGAGGACGAAGTTCTCCGGCAGGAGCGCCAGGAGCCAGTAGTTGGAGACCGTCCGCGACTTGGTGTGGGAGATCTCGCGGTAGGTGATCATCCGGAGGTCGTACCCCGCGGCCTCGTCGTCGATCGGCCGTCCCATGATGTCCATCGGAGCCGGCACGTAGGTCGCGATGCCCGGGAACGGCTCGCCCGTCATCGCGCTCTTCGTCGTGGCCGTCTTCTCCTGGTAGAGGTTGATCTGGGCCTTGTAACCCCCGCGGATCCGATCTCCGTCGTAGCCCTTCTCGGAGTCCGTGAACCGGCCGCCCCGGTTGAGGACAGTGACGACCTTCGGCCAGAGTTCGGGCTCGATCGCGGCCTTCCAGCGGTCAGGGTCGAAGACGGAGGGCGGCAGGTGCCGCCGCGCCTCCAGGAAGATCCTGATCTCTTCGGGGTCTGCGTCCTCGACGGCGTCCTCAGGCTTCTCGCCCGCCGCGACGTTGGCGACCATCTTCAGGTAGAGGTGGTCGGGATGGGTGAGCGGTTTCCCTTCGCCGAAGCCGTCCGGACCGAAGTTGGGGAGGCCCAGCTTCTCGGCCATGCCCAGCAGGAAGGCATCCCAGGTGAGCGGCATCTCCTGCCCGAAGACGGTCACCGTTTCCACCAGTGGGGCGATGACCGGCTGGCGCACACCCTGGATCTTGTAGATGATCGACGGCTGGACGCCCGAGAACTCCCAGCGCTCCAGGTAGGTGACGTCCGGCACGATGTAGTCGGCGTACATGGACGTTTCGCCGATGACGATGTCGTTCGCCACGAGCAGCGGGATCTTCTCGACGTCGGACAGGATCTCGATGTTCGTGTTGCCGGCGGGGAGGGAGTAGACCGGCGAGCCCATGTGCAGGAACGCTGCCTTGATCGGGTACGGGTAGGCATCGCCGGCGGACGGGATGATCTCCTGGTAGATGTCGCTCGCCAGCGGGAACCACGGCCTCCGGGCCGGGTAGCCGGCGAACAGGGTGCTCTCCTCGTACTTCACGTCGTGGCGGATGAGGCTCACCCCGAACGGCCCGAGCTTGCCCGGCGACAGAGAACCGATGTTGTACGGCTGGGCCCACTTCTGCGCGGAGCCGTCCGCGGCCTTGGCTTCGTACTTCTTCTCGCCACCTGCATCGTAGCTGGACGGCCAGCCCATGCCGCCCTTCCAGTTGTAGTTCCCGATCAGCAGGTTGAGCGTGAACCAGGCGGTGCAGTTGAACATGCCGTTGGTGTGCTGTGAGACACCCCGGTGGATGTCCGCCGCCGCCTTCTTGCCGTGGCTCGTGAACTCCCGGGCCAGATCCACGATGTCCGACACGCCGATGCCCGCGATCTCGGCCCACTCAGCGATGGAGTGAGTCCCCGCCGAGTCCCTGAGGACCTGGAGTGAGCTCTTCACCCGGAAGCCGCCGAGCTCGGCATCCACGAGCAGGTCGCCCTCGACGGCGTTGACCTCGTCGTTCGGGTCGAACGGTACTGGCTGGTCGTCGCGGAGGACGATGAACGGGTCGAACTCGTAGGGGATCTCCTCGCCGGTCTTCTTGTCGATCGCCACGCGGGCTTCCACGGGCAGGCCAAGGTCGGACGCGCGCAGGAACGCTCCGGGCGTGCCGTCCTCCACCTTCACCAGCCAGGGTGCGTTGCTCCAGGTCGGCTCGCCGTCCGCCGCCGCGGCCGCCTTGTTCGCGTTCGCCAGGTAGCGAGCGTCGTAGCGTTCCTCGTCCAGGATCCAGCGGGTCATCCCCAGGGCCATGGCGGCTTCCGTGCCGGGCTTGATGGGGACCCAGCGCCAGGCGCGGGCGGCGATCTTGGACAGACGCGGATCGACCACGGCGATCTTGAGCCGTCCGCTGACCAGCCCCTCGGTGATCCGTGGCGCGCGGTTCGTGGGGCCGTAGTTCCCCTCGAACGGCGAGGCGCCGGCGAAGATGATGAACTCGCTGCTCGCGTCGTCCGCCATCCAGTACATCTTGCTGCCGCCGGTCCACTTCGTCTTCTTGTCCTTCTCGTCGAAGGTGTACTGCTCGGTCATCGCCTTGCCGGTGAAGTAGAGCGAGCCCTGGCAGACCGTCGTATGGCCGTGGCGGTTCGTCGTTCCGAGGCCGTCGCCGAAGAAGCGGTGGGAGATCGTGGACCGCCCCGCCTTCATCCGACCCCAGAAGAACAGGATCTCGTTGTTCTTCGGACCCAGGTCGGGGTGCTCCGGATCGATCAGCAGGTCCAGCTCAGCGGCGTGCTTGGCCTTGAACTCGGCCAGGTCCATCTTCCCCTTGGCGACCTTCTTTGCGTCGTCGCCGAGTTTCTTCATGACGTCCGGGTCTCGGATGGCCCACAGCTCGCGGAGTCCCTGGACCTGACGGTCCTCCTCGCCGGGGACGTGGCTGAAGAGTTGTCCGCCTTCGACGATCTCCGTCACCGCCTGGTCGAAGGGGATCGAGATCCACTTGTTCTCACCGCGCTTGCCGGCGCGCTTGAGCACCCGCACGATGCGATAGGGGTCGTAGGCTGTCTGGACCCCGGCCTGCCCCTTGGGGCACAGGAGGGCGTCCACCGAGACGGCCGCACCGATCGGCGTCTTGTAGGGCAGATGCGGGACCATGTTCCACGGCGAGTACGGGTTGCCATCGATCTTGGCGATCACCCCGTTCTCCACCTTGACCTTGATGCCGCACTGGGTGTTGCACTGCTGGCAGACCGAGTAGAGGACGTTCTCCGGGTGGATGAAGGGGTAGTCCTCGAGCGGGGTCAGGTAGGCGGAGCGCTGCCCGGCCTCCAGCCGGCCCGCGAGCGTCGGGATCGAGCCCAGGGCGATCGCGGAACCGCCGAGAAGCGCAGCCGTCCGGATGAATTTGCGGCGGCTCGTCGTTTCGTTGTTCATGACTACCTCGTCCCGGTAAGGCCGGAGGGATCGATCCCCTCGTGGTTCTTGAGGAATGGGAGGATCTCGATGGCCAGGATGAAGGCCAGCGCCGCCGCGCCGACGACCCCGATGGCGACGTACCACTCGGTCAGGCTCGGGAAGTACGTCAACGACAGGCGTGGATGGACGAACGCCTCGGAGAGTCCCCGGAAGTCGGGCACGGACAGCCCGGCGAGCACGATGTTCTGCTTCGTGCCGGCATAGCCGATCGCGATCAGGGCCCCCGCGACGCCGACCCACTCGGGCCGGCGGCCAAGTCGCGATACCAGGACCAGGGCCGGGATCAGCAGCCCGATCCCCAGCTGGAGGATCCAGAAGACCCACCAGTAGGCGCCGAACAGGATGAGTTCGTGTGCCTCGACCACCGCCGGGACACCGGCGTACAGGGCGACGGAGATCTCGGCGAACTCAAGGACGAGGTTGAAGGCGAGGAGAGCGAGCATGCTGACCCGGAACAGGCGCCCGGCGGCTTCGTCCTCCGCGTCAGCCTGCCAGCGACGGAAGAGGACGACCGCGAAGGCGACGAGGCCGATGCCGGACAGGAACGCCGAGAACAGGAACCGGATCGGCAGGATGCCCGAATTCCAGTACGGGTTCGCGCCCAGGACCCCGAACAGCGCACCCTCGCCGCCGCCGAAGACGATCACCAGGGCGATGCCCACGAACGACAGCCACTTCAACGCCCGCAGCCGGCGTCCGGCCATCGCCAGCACCATGGCCGCCAGCACCAGGCCGTAGAGCGTGTACGCCCAGACCATGATGCCCAGCACCGAGGTCGGGCTCGTCCTCGTATAGAGGTACCAGAACCGGCCCATCTGGCCGAGATCGAGCAGGACGAGCAGGAGTCCGGCGCCGAGCGTCAGCAGCGCGATCGGCACGGCGTACGTGGCCGGCCTGCGGAGCGCCGCGATCCCGAGACCGTAGTGAAGGAAGGCCACCAGGAAGGCGCCGCCCGAGGTGCCGATGAGATAGATGTAGAGGCCGACCCAGAGGCCCCACGGGAGGTAGCTCCCGAAGGCGAGGTTCGCCTTGCCCAGGGTGAGCCGATCCCAGACCCCGACCGCGCCGATGACGAGAGCGATCAGCAGGAGGGGGAGCAGGATCTTCGAGACCTTCATCATCGCGGGCCTCCTACGTCAGGTAGAAGACGCGCGGCTTGGTGCCGAGCTCTTCCTTGAGGCGCATCACGTTCGGCTTCCCTGCAAGCTCGTGGATGAGGCTCTCGGGGTCGTTCATGTCGCCGAAGAAGGTCGCGTACCCGATGCATGTCGTGACGCAGGCCGGCAGCATCCCGGCGTCGAGCCGGTGGATGCAGAAATGGCACTTCCGTGCGTTGCCGGCGGGCGAGGCCTTGCCGTCGCGCGCCCAGCTGCGACCGTACTCGTGGGATGGTTCGGTCTCGTAGGGCTGGAGTGCGGGAGTCCCGGCCGTGTAGAACTCGCCGAAGTCCGCCGTCCTGGCCCCGTACGGGCACGCCGCGATGCAGTAGCGGCAGCCGATGCACGCCTCGTAGTCGATCTCGACGATGCCGTCCGGACGGACGTACGTCGCCTTGACCGGGCAGACCGGCACGCACGGCGGTTCCTCGCACTGCATGCACGGCCGCGGGATGAACTGCCGGGTGACATGGGGGTACTCGCCGATCTCCTCTTCGACCACCGGCCGGTAGACGACCCCGGGCGGGAGCTTGTTCTCGGCGATGCAGGCGATCGTGCAGGCGGAGCAGCCGACGCATTTTCGGAGATCGATCGCCATCGCCCAGCGACGCTCCTCGATCGGCTTCTTGAGCGCCCGTCGGAGGTCCGCCTGCATGCGGAGAAGGAGGTTGTCCGGCGTCGATTCGGGAAGCGGAGGCAGTTCGGCCAGGCTCGACGGTACCTCTGTCTCTGTCGCTTCGACCAAGGGCGGCAGGCCGAAGACCGCGGTGCCTGCGGTGAGCGTGGCGACCTGCTGCAAGAACCGGCGTCTCGAGGGGTTGCCCTGCTGTTGGTGCGCGCGCATCGTCGGTTCAGTCTCAGGCACGTCCGGAACCTCGCTGACTGTGCATTCGACCATCACCGGGACCGACTCGGCCCTGTGCCGGCGCAGATCGTTACCGGCACACTACGTGCCGTTCAACGCCCCCGTCCCGGGTCCGATGGCCCTTAAGTTGGGCCATATGGCCCCCGCGTACCGCGACCTCCGGTCCAGTTGGGTCCCCCCGCCCGGACGCCGTGGGCCATTCAGCACTGTGGACCCGCCCGGCGACAAGCGGCGCATCCGTGGCGTCCATGCCAACGCAGCCATGGTCAAGCTCGTTCCGGCATCTCGTTCTGGCATGATGGTCACCACCCCTGTCATGGAGGACCGATGCCGATGAGTGACCAGCAGCGAGACTATCTGCCGCGCGTATACCGCGATCTCCGGGCGGACAATCCGGGGATCGCCAAGGCCTACGACGCACTGGGTGATGCCTGCCGCCAGGCGGGCCCGCTTGGTGACCGTGACCAACGGCTCGTGAAGCTCGGGATCGCCGTGGGACTATCGTCGGAGGGCGGCGTCCGCTCCCACGTGCGACGTGGCCTTGCGGAGGGGATCAGCGCGGACGAGTTGCTCCATGCGATCACGATCGCGATCCCAACCGCCGGGTTCCCGGCGACGGCCGCCGCCTATCAGTGGGCGCGTTTGGTCATCGATGCGAAAGAGGGGTCGTGAGCACTCCCGGCCTCGTCATCGACGGCAAGGTCGGTAGCTGCGGCCGGATCCGTCCGCCGCGGACATCGCAGGCTGGTTGAGCGAGGCCTGACCGCGTCCCGACACCGGCCGTGCCGACCGCTGCCAACGACGTGTTAAGAGGCGGCATCGAGGGCTGATCCGAGACGTGATGAGGCTCGCTCATCGGATCGCTGCCGATCGAGCGTGGCCATACACGACTTCTGTCGAATCGGACTACCGGTCGAGCGTGGTGGCCGCGATCCCGATGAGTGACCCTCATCAGGAGACCTTATCCATGGCGACGGCGAGCCCGGCCGGTGCCGGCCCCTCGCGAAAGAACGGTTATAAACACGGGCCGTATCATCACCCCTGATGGCACGCACGATCCTGGTCGTCGACGATGAGCCGACGCTTCGCGAGACCCTCGTCGACGCGCTAGAAGCGGACGGGTTTCGGGTCGTCGCGGCGGCTGACGGTCGCGAGGCGCTGCTTCGCTTCCGGGCCGAGCGCCCGGACCTCATCCTGCTTGACCTGATGCTCCCCGAGCTGTCCGGCATCGAGGTCTGCCGGATCATCCGCGCGGAATCGGGCGTGCCGATCATCATGCTCACAGCCAAGGACTCGGAGCTGGACAAGGTCGTCGGCCTGGAACTCGGCGCCGACGACTACATCACGAAGCCGTTCAGCCTGCGTGAGTTGTCGGCGCGGATCCGGGCCCTCTTCCGGCGCTCCGAACGGGGAGTGGCCGTCGAGGTGGCGCCCGCGGTCATCGATCTCGGTCGCATCCAGGTGGACCTTGCCGGCCACCGCCTGCTGCGCGACGGCCAGGTCGTGCCGATCAAACCGAAGGCGTTCGAGCTGCTCGGCTTCCTCATCCGCCACCCGGGCCAGGTCTTCACGCGCGACCAGCTGCTGGAACGGGTGTGGGGCTACGACTATGCCGGGGAGACGCGGACGGTCGATGTCCATGTGCACTGGCTGCGCAGTGCGATCGAGGCCGACGCCGGCGAGCCGGCCTTCATCCATACCGTGCGCGGTGTGGGGTATGTCTTCCGCCGGCCGACCTGAGCCGCCGGCCGACATGACCTCCCAGCCGTTCGCCTTGTGGTAGATCCGCTCCATCGCTGCGGCCGCGGCCTCGGCGGCATCGATCGTCTCCTCGAGGTCGTACTACAGGTCACGCCATTTGACGACGTCGATGGCGAGGATCCTTTGCCCGCCGAGCGTTGACCTGGTGATAAAGGTCCGTTGATGTCCGCTGCGCATCCTCCGGCCATGCCGACCGTCGTCCGTCAGCCCGGATCTCGATTCGACACGGTGACGCGGACCGGCGATGGCGCGACGATCGGCAGCGCACAACCGCCCGCGGCCCTCCTCCCGTCTGGTGGTCCTCCCGTTCCCGGTCCAGTGCTGGCGCCCGCTCGGGCGCTGGCGCTGGACGCTCTGCGCCTCAAGCGCGATCTGTGCGATCCGATAGCTCGGCCCGGCAGGTGGCTGGAGCCGACGTTCGTTCGTGAGGTGGAGCTGGTCCGCTGCCATCTTCGGCCGTTCCGCAGCCGGCCGACGCTGGCGGCGTCATTCGGCCGCGAGACCTTCCACGGTGTTCGCGGGAGCGACGAGGGTCGACCACGCGAGTTCAGTGCGGTCCGCGTCGCCTACGCCGTCCGCTGGCTGGAGCTTGGCGACGACGATCCGCGCCCGACTTGGCTGCATCTGCTGGCGATCCCGGTCTCCGGATAGGAGTTCGGCTTCGGCGGCCCGCGCCGCTATCCTTGGCGCATGCGTCTATCCCATCTGTTCTTCACGACCCTGCGCGACGACCCGGCCGATGTCGAGATGCCGTCGCATCGCCTCCTGTTGCGGGCGGGCTATGTCCGCCAGCTCGGCTCGGGGATCTACTCGCTCCTCCCGCTCGGCAAGCGCGTCAGCGACCGCGTCGAGCAGATCATCCGCGAGGAACAGGACCGGATCGGCGGCCAGGAGATGGAGATGCCGGTCGTCCACCCGGCCGACATCTGGCGGGCCAGCGGCCGCTACGACGCGATCGGCCCGGAGCTCGGCCGGTTCAAGGACCGCAACGGCCGCGACATGGTCCTGGCGATGACCCACGAGGAGGTCGTCGGTATCCTCCTGGCCGACATCGTGAAGTCCTACCGTCAGCTGCCGATGCAGGTCTACCATTTCCAGACCAAGTGGCGCGATGAACCGCGCGCCCGCGGCGGGCTGGTCCGTGTCCGCGAATTCGTCATGAAGGACGCCTACAGCGCAGACCGGGACGAGGCCGGGCTCGACGTCAGCTACCAGGCCCAGCACGACGCATACGTCCGGACGTTCCAGCGACTGGGACTCGAGACGGTCGTGGTCGCCTCCGATGTCGGGATCATGGGTGGCTCGCAGGCCCACGAGTTCATGTTTCTGAACCCGGCCGGCGAAGACGTCCTGGTGCTGTGCGGATCGTGCGGGTACGCCGCGAACCGTCAGGTGGCGGCGGTCGTCGCGGCCGACCCTGCTCCAGAGCCGGCCCTCCCCCTCGAGGAGGTCGCGACACCGGGCACGACCACGATCGCCTCGCTCGCGGCGTTCCTGGGCATCGGGGCGGACCGGACGGCCAAGGCCGCCTTCTTCGTCACCGGCGACGGTCGGCTCGTCACGGCCATCGTCCGTGGCGACCACGACGTCAACGAGACCAAGCTGAGCAATGCCGTCAAGGCGGTCGGTGGCATCCGGCCCGCCCAGGTCGAGGAGATCCGGGCAGCCGGCATGGAGCCGGGCTATGGCTCGCCGATCGGCGCGCACGACACGGTCATCGTGGTCGACGAGCTGGTGTCGCGCTCGGCGAACCTCGTCGCGGGGGCGAATCGCGAGGGGTTCCACTACCGGAACGTCAACGTCGGTCGCGACTTCACGCCGGACGTCGTCGCCGACATCACCAACGTCCAGGAGGGCGATCCGTGCCCGGTCTGTGGCCAGCCGGTCATCCTGCGCAACGGGATCGAGGTCGGCAACATCTTCAAGCTCGGCACGAAGTTCACCGATGCGGCGGGGGCGGCCTACCTCGGCGAGGACGGCAAGCAGCACCCCATCGTCATGGGCTCGTACGGGATCGGCGTCGGGCGCAACGTCGCGTGCATCGTGGAGGCGCACCACGATGAGAAGGGGATCGTCTGGCCGGCGGAGGTGGCGCCGTACGCCGCCCACCTCGTCTCGATCGGCGCGGCGAAGGAGCCACGGGTGACCGAAGTGGCGGAGCGCCTGCACGACCTTGCCCACGACGCCGGTCCGCGCCACGAGATCCTGTGGGACGATCGCGACGAGTCGCCTGGCGTGAAGTTCACGGACGCCGAGCTCCTGGGCATGCCCAGGATCCTGACGGTCAGCCCGCGCTCGCTTGCGGCCGGTGGCGTCGAGGTCACGGAACGGGCGACCGGGGAGCGGTCGACCCGCTCCATCGAGGATGTCGAGGCGATACTCAGCCGAGCTTGAGCTCGCTGGTCACCTCGTCCGCGAGGGCCGCGCGAACCTCGGCGATCTCCTGGCTGTCGAGGGTGGTGCCGTCCAGGGCGATGACCGCCTCGCCAGGATCGGCGAGCCGTTCGACCAGCTTCTCCGACGACACCTCGTCGCCGGTCAGGAGCTCCTCCTCGTAGTCGATGCGGCCGATGGTGAAGGTCACGCCCGGCGGGATCGACGCGGCGATGGCGATCTCGTTGATGCGATAGGGCGAGCCCTTCTTGCGCAGCGATGCGTTGGTCTTCTCCTGGAGCGCGGTCGCCTTGATGACGAGGTCCGCAAGCACGCCCGGGTCGATCCGCTCGACGACCGTGTTGATGCCGCGCCGGGCCATGCCCATCGCTTCGCGCGCCTGCCTCCCAAGCTTCTCCTGGGTTTTCGGATCCTGGGCGGTCCGGGTCGCGACAGCGGCGGCCTCCGAAGCCTTGCCGCGAGCCGCTTCCGCGGCATGCTGAGCCTGTTCGGCCACCGCCTCCGCCGCTTCTCGGGCCCGCTTCATGAAGCTCACCGGCGGAGTCTAGCGGGCCGCCGTCGCGCCGACCATTAGCATCTGCACGTGTCACCACGCCTTCCGCTCCCCGCTGACGATCTGTATGCTCGCCTCGAAATCCCCGCTGACGCGAGCCCGGAGGTCATCGAAGTGGCCTGGCGGGCGCTCCTGCGCCGATTTCACCCGGACGTCGCCGGCCCGGCCGGGCTGGATACCGCCAAGCGGATCAACGTCGCACACGACTGGCTGAGCGATCCGGCCCTGCGAGCCCGCTACGACCGCGAGCACGGCCTGGGCGGTATCCGCGATAGGGTCCGACAACGCGAGCCCCGCGGCGATGATCGCCCGGCACCCCGGACCGTCCGACATCGGCCGGTGGATCCCGCGGAGGCGCTCGCTCGGTTCCTGGAGCGTGTCGCCGCCCTGGAGCCGGATGAGATCGACCGACTTGCCTGCGCCGAACCGGCGCCGATCGCCTTCGGAGCGACGATCGCCCGTTTCCTGCCGCCGGACCGGCTGGCGGCGCTGGCGTCCATGGAGGGAGCCGTCCATGCCCGGCTCGACCCCACGGCGGCGAGCCAACCTGGCGTGTGCGAGGCGGTCGAGGGGTACGGCACGGAGCTTGTCCTAGGGTCGTTCCTCGACGAACTGCTCAGCGAACCGTTCCGCGATCGGGCCCGGGAACGTCTGACGCGCGGCTGGGAGGCGGCCGTCGGCCAGCCGCGGTACGGTCCGAACGGGGTGATGGTCCGCGCCCTGCTCAGCCGGCTGGCTGTACTCGATGCCGGAGGCCTGGCCGCCCTAGCGGCCACTGTCGGGGTGGGCTGGGACGCACGGATCGATGTGCCGTGGCCGCCCGGCACATCGCCCGACGATGACGAAGCCCTGCGGGTCTCCTCCACGCTCGCCGCGCGCGACGCGGCCGCCGCCGTTCCTCGTAGCGGTCTGGACGTGACGACGGTCGCCCGAGCGCGCCGTGCAGCCGCGCGGCTGGCCCACCTGCTGGTCCTGCGTCACGCATTCGCACCTGCCTCGTTCTCTACGCTCATCGCGCCGTGGGTGCCACGCTTCGTGAGCGACGATCGGCCGTCGGCTCGGGTCCACCGACCCAGACCCGGTTGAGGCGGCCCGGGCTCCCGGCGCGTGTGCGATGCTCGTCCCGTGGATCCTTGGCTGATCGCGATCGCGGTCCTCGCACTGATCGCGACGTCACTGCTGGCCGGCCGCGCCCGGCAGTCGCTGCGCGGGGTCGCGCGTGCGGCTGGCGTGGGACCGGGAGTGGACCCTGTGCCTGCGGTCGCGGAGTTGCGGGAACGGGCCCACCGGCTGGAGCTTGACCTGGCCGCCGATCGGCGCGATCACGACCTGCTGATCGAGTCGCTCGCCCAGGGCGTCCTGGTCCTCGACGTACAGCTCCGCATCGTCGCGGCCAACGCGGCGGCCCACGGGTTCCTGGGTCGACCGCCCGGCGGTCTCATCGGCGAGACCGTCATCGGGGCGTTCCTCGACCTGCGGGCCGAGACGGTGGCGCAGACCGCGCTCGCCCAGGGGTCCGCGATGGGCGAGGTCCGCATCGCCGACGTGGACGGGCCGGCACTCCTCGTGCGCGCCCGCCGTTCGCCGGCCGGCGGTCTGTGGCTGGTCCTGGAGGACGTGTCGGAGTTGCGTCGGCTGCAGCGGATCCGGGCCGAGTTCATCGACAACCTGTCGCACGAGTTGCGCACGCCGCTCACGACGGTGAGCCTGCTGGCCGAAACCCTGAGTCGTGAAGCGGACGCCGCCGGTCCGGCGATCCCGGCGAGGATGCGCGATCGGATCGGCAAGATCGAGATCGAGACCGGCCACCTCATCCAGATGGTCAACGAGCTGCTGGACCTCACCCGGATCGAGAGCGGCGGCCAGCTGGTCCTCGTCGACGATGTCGGTGTCGGTCGGCTGGCACACGCGTCGATGGAGCGGTTGCGCCTCTTCGCCGAGCGGCAGGGCGTCGCCCTTGTTGCCCGGATCGACGAACCGGTGCCAGCGGTCCGCGGCGACGTGGACCGACTCGGACAGGTGTTCATCAACCTGCTCCACAATGCCGTCAAGTTCAGCCCCGACGGCGGTGACGTGACCGTGACCGTCCGGCGCGATGAGGATCGGGTCGTCGCCTCGGTGGCCGATCACGGGGTCGGCATCCCGCATGCCGCGCAGGCTCGCGTGTTCGAGCGCTTCTACAAGGTGGACCGGGCGCGCGTCAGGGGCGAGGCCGGCGGGACGGGTCTTGGCCTGGCCATCGCGCGACACATCGTGGAGCAGCACGGTGGCACCATCTGGGTCAAGTCGGACGAGGGCGCCGGCTCGACTTTCTCGTTCGCTCTGCCGATCAGCGCACCGGCCGGCTGACCGCCGTCGCACACATGCCCACGACCGCCAAAGGAACCCCGATGGACCGACTGCACGTTGCGACCCTGAACATCCTGAACCTTTCGGACCGCTGGCCGGAGCGGCTGCCGCTCCTCCTGGCCGACATGGCGGCCCTTCAGCCCGACCTGCTCGGACTCCAGGAAGTCGTCTACGTCATGCAGCAGGACCGACTCATCGGGGCGGCCGGCGAGGGCCATTACGGCGCGGTCCGCGGCTGGGCCGGGCGGCCCGAATATGGCAACAGCCTGCTCGTCCGCGAGCCGCTCGTGGCACGGGCGGTGGAGCGCCTGGACCTGGGGCTCGGTCGCGCCGCGCACCGGTCGATCGTCGCCCTGCCCGGCGGGGCCACGATCCTTGTCGTCGTCACGCATCTCCATCACACGCTCGATGGTGCCGCCGAGCGCGACGGGCAGGCCGCAACCATGCTCGAATGGCTGGCCGCGGCGCCCCCAGCGGACGTGACGATCGCGATGGGGGACTTCAACGCCGATCCGTTGGAACGGACGGTCGCCCGCATGCTGGCGGCGGGCTTCCGGTCCGCGTATGCCGAGGCGAACGGCTCCGACCCGGCCGTCACCTGGCCGTCGGGGCTCCAGGCCCCGGCCATCGATCCCGACGGCGATCCCGACTGCCTCGATTACATCTGGATCCGCGGGGCGGCCCGGGTGATCGATGCCCGGCTCGTCTTCGATCGGCCGCATGTCGAGGATCCGACGCTCTATCCCAGCGACCACCTGGGCATCGCCGCCCATCTCGAGATCGGGTAGGGGAGTGGGCGAGCGCGCGCTCCGCCTTGCCCACCGCGGGGACTGGCGACACGCTCCGGAGAACAGCCTTGCAGCGTTCGCGGCCGCGCTGGCCATCCCGGCCTGCGACGGCCTTGAGTTCGACGTCCAGCCCGCGGCCGACGGAGTTCTCGTCGTCTACCACGACGAGACCCTCGCCCGCGTTCACGGTCGGCCGGAGCGCGTCGATGCCATGCCATCGGCGTCGCTCGCGGAGATCGGCGTGCCGACGCTCGCCGAGGTCCTGAGGCTGGTCGGCTCACGGCCGTTCCTCGATGTCGAACTGAAGGGCGATCCGGGCCCGGCCGTCGTCGAGGTCCTGGCCGCCGGCCGTGGCCCGCATCTGGCGCGCGCGGTGGTCTCCTCGTTCGAGCCGCAGGCGCTCGAGACCGTCGCGCGCAGAGCCCCCGCGTGGCCCCGCTGGCTGAACACCGAGACGCTTGACGCGGGGATCGTCGCCCAGGCCGTCGCGCTGGGGTGTCGCGGCGTGGCCGTCGAGTGGCGGTCGCTGGATCGTGGATCCGTCTCCCACGCCCGGGCGGCCGGCCTGGACGTCGCCGCCTGGACCGTGCGGCGGCGACCGACCTTCGATCGGCTCGCGCGTCTTGGCGTTGTGGCCGTCTGCGTGGAGGCCGCCGCGCTCGACAGCTAGCTTGCCGTGGCCCGAC
>JBCLDE010000012.1:0-44573 GCA_038915165.1 Candidatus Limnocylindrales bacterium | reverse complement strand
TGGCGAGTTGATGCATCCGACATGCATCACCGCGAGGACCTGTCCTCGGAACGCCCAGAGGCGGCGACAGATGCCGCGGACAGACGACGGCGGCCCAGGCCAGCCGTGAGTCAGGCCGAAGCCATTCCCTCCCAGTACCGGCGTGCAGCGGCGATGTTATCGACGACCGGATCGAGCACGATGGTTCTCGCACGGCAGCCGCCGACCGCGAGCACTTCTGGGTCGCCGTGGACGGTGGCACCGGAGCTGGCACCGCTGACGTTCACGGTGTGTTACGGCTTGGCTCGTCGGCTTGCGCGTCCCGGACGGGGTCACGCCGCGCCCGCCCTCAGTGGGCGTGCGCCCCTCGATGAGTCCCTCTGTCGGTTATCCTCTCGCGAGTCGCTCCGAGGGATAGATAGTCTGTGGCCGATGGAACCGTCATCATCATCGGCGGCGCCGAGGATAAGGTCCGCGACCGCGTCATCCTGAGCCGCTTCGTCTCGCTGGCCGGTGGTCCGGATGCGACGATCGCGGTCGTCAGCACCGCGTCATCGTTCGGCCTGGAAGCGGGCGAGCGCTACCGGGCCGTGTTCGACGAGCTGGGTGTCAAGGCGGTCCGGCCGCTCCATGCAGTGACCCGTCCGCAGGCCAACGACGAGTCGGCTGCCCAGGTCGTGCGTGACGCGACCGGCGTCTTCCTGACCGGTGGCAATCAGCTTCGGCTATCCTCGACCATCGGCGGGACGCGGCTGGCCGATGCCATCCTTGACCGGTTCCAGCACGGCGCCGTCGTCGCCGGCACCTCGGCCGGCGCCTCTGCGATGTCCAGCCACATGATCGCGTTCGGAGCGTCCGGGGCGACGCCCAAGCACCGCATGGCCCAGATCGCGGCCGGCCTGGGCGTCCTGCCCGGCGTCATCGTCGACCAGCACTTCCAGCAGCGAAACCGTCTCGGCCGGCTGCTCAGCCTGATCGCTCAGAATCCGAGTCTGCTCGGCCTCGGCGTCGACGAGGACACCGCCGGCGTGGTCGGCCCCGATCACGTCATGGAAGTCATCGGCCGGGGTTCCATCACGGTGGTCGACGGCTCCCAGTCGGAGACCGACGCCTGGGAGGTCCATGGTCACCGGCCGCTGATGATCAGCGGCGTTGTCCTGCACTCGCTGCCGGCCGGCTATCGCTTCGATCTTCGCCGTCGGGAGCGGATCGTGACACCCAGGCTGCACGCACTGCCCGGCGGCGCGGCCGCTTCCAGCTAGCCCCAGCCGGGTCTCACGCCCCGGCGTAGGAGGAGTCATCGTGGCCGACTCGGTCGCCAGCCCCGCTCCCGCATCCCGCGCCAGGCGCTGGGGCCGTCGTGCGGCCCCGGCCGGTTCGCCCGGCCCGGCCCCCACCCTGCGCATCCTGGAGACCCGCGTCCTGCGCGGTCCGAACTACTGGGCGCGCGAACCGGTCATCCGGTTGCTCGTCGACCTGGGCGTGCTGGAGGAGTTCCCATCCAACCTCCTGCCGAACTTCTCGGATGCCCTCGTCGCGCTGCTGCCGACCCTGGAGGATCATGCCTGTTCACTGGGCCGAAGGGGCGGGTTCATCACGCGCCTCCGCGAAGGGACGTGGGCCGGTCATATCGCCGAACACGTGGCCCTTGAGTTCCAGAACCTGGCCGGCACCGACGTGCGTCACGGCAAGACTCGCTCCGCCGGGCAGAAGGGCCAGTACAACTGCATCTTCGAGTACAAGGAAGAGCAGGTGGGACTGGAGGCCGGCCGCATGGCGGTCGCCCTCGTCAACCACCTCGTCGCGCCCGACGATCCCGAGGTCATGTTCGATCTTGCGGCAGAGATGGAGCAGCTCATCCGGCTGGCGGAGCGGCAGGCCTTCGGACCTTCCACCCAGGCCCTCATCGACGAGGCGGTCAGTCGCGACATCCCGTTCATCCGCCTGGACCGGCATTCCCTCGTCCAGTTCGGCCACGGCGTGTACCAGCAACGGATCCGGGCGACGATGACGTCGCGGACGTCCGCCATCGGCGTCGATGTGGCGTCCGACAAGAGCCTGACGAATCGACTCCTGGACTCGGCCGGACTGCCCGTGCCACGGGCCGACGTCGTGACGACGGAGGATGGCGCCATCGCGGTCGCCAGGCGCCTCGGGTTCCCGTGCGTCATCAAGCCGCTGGATGGCAACCACGGTCGTGGCGTCCATCTGGACCTGCGAACGGAGGACGCCGTCCGGGCCGCGTTCCATGGCGCGCTCGCCCAGAGCCGCAGCGGCGACGTCGTCGTCGAGACCCACGTCGCCGGGAACGACTACCGCTGCCTGGTCATCGGGGGCAAGGTTGCAGCCATCGCGGAGCGCGTTCCTGCGTCGGTGACCGGAGATGGAGAGCACACGGTCCGCCAGCTCGTGGACATCGCCAACGCCGATCCGCGCCGTGGCATCGGCCACGAGAAGGTCCTCACCCGCATCAAGGTGGACGAGTCGGCCGAAGAGCTCGTCCGTGCCCAGGGCTTCGAGATGGACGAGGTCCTGCCCGAGGGTACGTGGGTCAAGCTGGCCATGACCGGCAACATGTCGACCGGCGGCACGTCGATCGACCGGACGATCGAGGCCCACCCCGACAACGTCGAGATCGCCGAGACGGCGGCCCGCATAGTCGGCCTGGATGTGGCCGGCATCGACTTCATCTGCCCGGACATCGCGACGCCGGTGCGCGAGACCGGCGGGGCGATCGTCGAGGTCAACGCGGCGCCCGGCTTCCGGATGCACACCCATCCGACTGAGGGCGAGCCGCAGTACGTCGCTCGTCCGGTCATCGACTCGCTCTTCCCAGTGGGTTCGTCCGCGCGCATCCCGATCATCGCGGTGACCGGCACGAACGGAAAGACGACGACCGTCCGGATGATCGCCCACATCCTGAAGCTGATGGGCCGGCGGGTCGGGATGACCTCTACGGACGGCATCGTCATCGACGGTCGGCTCATCAAGAAGGGCGACATGTCCGGGCCGAAATCGGCCCAGATGGTCCTCCAGAATCCGACCGTCGATACCGCCGTCTTCGAGGTCGCCCGGGGCGGCATCCTGCGAGAAGGCCTCGGCTACGATCGCAACGATGTGGCCGTGGTGACCAACGTGACCGGCGACCACCTGGGCCTGGACGGGATCGACTCGATCGGACAGCTGGCCAACGTCAAGGCCGTCGTCGTGGAGGCCGTGCCACGCTCAGGGACGGCGGTGCTCAATGCCGACGATAGCCACGTCTACCGGATGGGGCGGCACTCGTCCGGTCGGGTCGTGCTGTTCAGCATGGCCATGGCCAAGGGAGAGGACGGATTCGACCGCGTGGAAGGCCACACGAGTCGTGGCGGCGCGGCCTTCCGCCTGGAGACGACGCCGGAGGGCGAGCTCATCGTCCTGCGGCTTGGCTCACGGACCATGCCCGTGCTCTACACCCATCTCATCCCCGCGACATTCGGTGGGCGGGCTCGGATGAACGTGGCCAATGCCCTGGCCGCGGCCGCTGCGGCGTGGGCCGCCGGCGCGCATCTGCACGACATCCGACAGGGCCTGCGTACCTTCTCGACGTCGTTCTTCCAGGCGCCCGGCCGACTCAACCTCGTCGACGTCGGTGGGGTCCGCGTCGTCATCGACTACTGCCATAACGTCGACGGCATGCGCCAGCTCGCGGACTTCGTCGGTCGGATGATGGTCGAGACGCAGACGAAGGCTGGCAAGATCGGCACGAGCGGTCCCGGCACTCGGTCTGGGCGGGCGATCGGAGTGCTGGGGATCCCCGGCGACCGACGCGATGAGGACCAGCTGCAGTACGGCGCGATCGCCGCTGGCGCCTTCGACGAGGTCATCATCCGCGAGGACAAGAACCTGCGCGGCCGGGCGCCGGGCGAGACGGCGGCCAACGTCCTGGAGGGCGTTCGCTCCGCCCGGGCGGCCGGGACGGCGCGGGCGTCACGGGCCGACAAGGTGCTCGACGAGATGACGGCGGTGCGCACGGCCCTGCGGCGGGCGATCCCGGGAGATCTCGTCGTGTGCTGCGTGGACGATGCGATCGGTGTCTACCGTGAGGCGATGTCTGCGGCTGGAACGTCGCGCGGCGGGACGGCCTTTGCCGACCCCGGCGAACTCGAGGCACCCGAGGGCTGACGCGGGGCCTGGTTCAGCCGCGACGCGGGGCCGGGTTCAGCCGCGACGCGGTCGGCCCTGCAGGCGCGGCACCAGCTCAGTCAGCTCGGAGGCGACGTCCACGGGGCGAGCACCGAGTCTGGCAAGCAGCTCGACGACCGCCGTCCGCTCCTCGTGGCACATGAGCACGAGGACCCGGGCGGCGTCCGGTCGGCCGCTATGGGCGCCGGCCCCGGCCGCCCCGCTCAGCTCCGCGTGGAGAGCCTGCGTCTCCGACTCGTAGATCGGGATGTCGTCCGCCGCGGCACCGCCTGAGACCGCCCCGGCCAGCAGTTCGCCCACGACCGACTCGGCGGTGCGCCCGCGCAGGTATGTCAGGGTCTGCTTGATGGCGACGCGCTGGGCTCGCTCCGCAGCGATCCGACCGATCCCCCGGAGCGTGTCGTCCGGCCGGTCGCCTGCCGTCCCGATGATTGCGGTGATCGGCGCGGCCCGGCCGGCGGCTCCGGCGGCGATGCCCTCCGCGACGTCGAGTACGGCGGCGATGCCGGCCTCGTTGTGGGCGAAGTCGACGATGACGACTTTCGCACCCAGCCGGTAGAGGTTGAGTCGGCCAGGCAATCGTTCGGCACTGGGAGCGAAGTCGATGAGGCCGTCACGGACCTGGACCAGCGAAGCCCCGAGACCGCGAGCACCTCCCGCCGCGGCCAGCGCGTTGGCGACGTTGTGGCGGGCCAGACCCCCGATCGTGACCGGCACCCGGGTCACCTCCACGATCTCCGATTCGGTCCCGCCGTTGGCCTCGACCATCATTCCGTCGCGGACCAGGTAGGCACGGCCGCCGCGCGCCCGATGACGCCGGACCACTGGCGACTCGTCGCCCTGCAGCGTGAACAGGGCGACCTGGCCGCGCACCCGGCGGACGACGGCCGCGACCAGGCGATCGTCGGCGTTGAGCACGACCCAACCGTCCGGGCGGGTGATCCGGGCGACCGTCGACTTCACTTCCGCGAGCTCGGGCAGCGTGTGGATGCCCTGAAGGTCCAGGTGATCCGAGGAGATGTTGGTCAGGACGCTGGCGTCATTCGACTCGTAGCCGACGCCGCGCAGGACGATCCCGCCGCGCGCGGTCTCCAGGACCGCGACATCGATGTCGCGGCGAGCCAGGATCTGGTGCGCGCCGCCCGGCCCGGTCCAGTCGCCGGGTTCGACGATCCGCTCGTCGACGAGGATCCCATCCGAGGTCGTCGTGCCGACGTGCCGGCCTGCCCGCAACAGGATGTGGGTGATGAGGCGGGTGACCGTGCTCTTGCCGTTCGTGCCGGAAATGGAGACGACCGGGATCCGCCGGTCCGCATCGCGGACCCACTCAGGTGGTGTGGCGCGCGCGGCGGCGAGGCGTTTGGTCCAGCGCGCCAGGAGACGCTCCTGGGCGCCGGTCAGCCTGGCGGTCCGTGACGGCGAAACGTCGCGCTCGGCCAGCGCCAGGGCCGCCTCGGTCAGGGCAAGCGCCCGCTCCGCGCCCACCCACGGGAACGTGACGATCCAATGCCCGGGATCGGATGACCGATGGATGGCCAACCCGCCGCGCCCTTCACCGTGATCGGATCGCAGACGCCTGATCCAGGCTGCGACCGCGGCCACCGGATCCGGCCAGTCACGAGCGGGCACGCTCGCACCCAGGTGGACGAGCGCGTATCGAGCCGGATCGCGTTGGCCGTACCAGGTTCGCCGCCGCCCGATGGCGAGCTCGAGCTTGACCACCGGCTCCAGCCGGTACACGTTAGGTCCTTCCAGGAGTCGAGTCTCGACCAATCGCACAGTCCGGGCAGGATAACCGGGCAGGATAACAAGCGCGCACGGGCTAGACTGCGCCTGAATGGACAATCGGACCGTTCCCAACGCGACCCCCGCGACCATCGAGCTCGATGCCCTGCGGGCGGCCATCGCGACGAACCTGCCGGCCTACCTGAGCGACCTGGAGCGCCTGGTCAACATCGACTGTGGGAGCTACACGCCGACTGGCGTCAACGAGGTCGGCCGCTGGGCGACCGCCTTTCTGATCGAGCTGGGCGCCACGGTCGAGTCCCGGCCCGACTCCGCCGGGCGGCTGGGCGCCACGGTCGTCGCCACGTTCACCGGTCGAACCGGTGCACCGCGGGTCCTGCTCATCGGGCATATGGATACGGTCTTCGACCCGGGTACCGCCGCGGAGCGCCCGTTCCGGATCGAGGATGGCATCGCCCATGGCCCGGGGGTCGCCGACATGAAGTCCGGCCTGCTGACCGGGCTGTACGCGCTGAAGGCGCTCATCGGCGAGCGCGGCGGCCTGCCCTTCGAGCGGCTCGTCTTCGTCTGCAACCCGGACGAGGAGATCGGCTCACCGACGTCGACCCCGCATATCCGGGAGCTCGCCGCCGATTCGGACGTCGCACTCGTCCTCGAATGCGCCCGTGCCAACGGCGACATCGTCTCGGCGCGCAAGGGGATCCTGGACCTGCGCCTCGTGGTCCATGGTCGGGCGGCACATGCCGGCGTCGAGCCGGAGAAGGGCCGGAATGCGATCCTGGAGGCGGCCCGCATCGTCCGCGAGCTGCACGATCTGAACGGACGCTGGCCGGGCGTGACGGTGAACGTCGGGGTGATCGCGGGCGGCACGCGCCCCAATGTCGTGGCCGATCGCTGCGGGCTGGAGGTCGACGTTCGGGCGACATCGCGCGAGGCGCTCGAGACCGCCGAGGCCGAGATCCGCCGGATCGCCGAGGCGACCGAAGTGCCCGACACGAGGATCGAGTTCGAGCCGATGGCCCGCTGGTGGCCGATGGAGAAACTGGCCCGCAGCGATCGGCTTGTCGAGCATGCCCAGTCGGTCGCGCGGGCGCTTGGTTTCGAAGTCCGAGACGCATCGACCGGCGGTGCATCCGACGCCAACACGACGGCCGGCATGGGGATCCCGAGCCTGGACGGGCTGGGGCCGATCGGGGGCAACGACCACTCGCCGGCCGAATACCTGGAGATCGACTCCGTCGTGCCGCGTACGACGCTGTTCGCCGGCCTCCTGCTCGCGATCGCCGCCGACCCAGACGTGCTCGCCTGGCGCGAGGACCGGCCTTGACTGAGCGGCGGCGGATCTCGTCGGGCGGCCCGTGGGAGGCGACCGCCGGCTACAGCCGCGCGATCGTCGTCGGCGACACCTGCTGGGTGGCCGGAACCACCGATGCCGGCCCCGATGGCCGATCGCTCCACCCGGGCGATATCGGGGCGCAGGCGCGAGCGGCCATGTCGATCATCGAGGCGGCCCTGGTCGATGCCGGTTTCGCGCTCACGGACGTCGTCCGGACCCGGATGTTCGTCACCGATATGTCACGTTCAGGTGAGGTCAGCGCGGTCCATGGCGCCGTCTTCGGGACGATCCGGCCGGCCGCGACGATGGTCGAGGTCAGCGCCCTGATGGATCCCAGCCTGCTGATCGAGATCGAGGCCGACGCCCGCCGCGCTTGACCGACCGCCTGGTCATACCGGGATTTCGGCGAGTCCGAGCGCTCGCGCAACGGCGACGAGGGCAACGCCCCCGATCAGGCCGACCAACAGGTTGCGTCGCCAGGCGGTCAGGGCCGCGCAGAGCGCAACGGCGGCCCACTCGATCCCGACGTGGATGGCCGGCGAGCCGCCCTCGGGCGTCACGACCATGACGTTGACCGCTGCCAGCGCGGCCAGGACCGCCGGTCCCACCAGGCGCAGGTAGTCCAGCGCGATCCGGGGAAGGCGTTCGACGCCCGTAGCCAACAGCGGCAATGCCCGGGACGGGTAGGTCACGAGGCCCATCAGCAGCGCGAGGCCAACCAGTTCGACGCTCATGGGACGTCGCCCGCGCCGTCGTCGCGGTGCAGGCCATCCGGCACCGGTGGACCATGGTGGCCAGGGTGCGTCGCGGGCATCGAGTAGCGCTCGGCGGAAGCAGACGTGCCGAGTGCCGTGGATGCCTCGCCAGGTCGGGCCGGGATGAGCATCGCGAGCAGCGGCCCGCCCAGCCCACCGACGATGATTCCCACCGAGGGTCCGACCAGGAGGCTGATGGCGACCCCGAGCACGGCTCCGGCAAGCACCGCCACCACCTCACGGCGCCCGGTGATCAGCCCGACCGCGAGGCCGATCATCGCCGCCGGGAAGACCACATCGAGGCCCAGCCGCGCCGGATCGGGGATCTGCGCGCCCAATGTCACGCCGGCCAGGGTTGCCACGTTCCATGGGATGAACGTGGAGCCGATGGCGCCCAGCCAGTAGCCGCGTTCGTCGCTCCGGCCGATCCGCCGGAAATGGCTGATGGCGAGGGCGAACGCCTCGTCCGTCAGGAGGTGCGCCATGACCGCCTTGCGCGGCCTCGGTGTTTCCTTCAGCCACGGTGCCAGGGCGGCCGAATAGAGCAGGTGACGTGCGTTCAGGAGCGCCGTCAGGAGGATGACGCCGGGCCAGGGCAGGCCGCCCGCCACATGCCCGATCGCCGCAAACTGGGCGGCCCCGGCGAATACAAGCAAGCTCATCGCCATCGCCTCGATCGGCGAAAACCCAGCTTGGCGTGCCGACAGCCCATAGACGAACCCGAAACCGAGCGCAGAGACCGCGATCGCCAGGGCATCGACGACCAGCTGTCGTCGGCTCGTGTCGAGATCGCAGGCCGAGGTGCCTCCGGGTCTGGGTGCGGTCGCGGATCTGGTCAGCGCAGGAAGGTCTTGGCGCAAGTCCCGTCGCACACGACGTAGACGGCGTGCTTTTCGGCCGCGTACCCCGCCGCGTGGAGCAGACCCGGACAGCCGCTGGTCGGACATTTCCAGACCCACCAGCGCTCGTGATCGTCGAGCGGCGTCGCCTCCGTCGCGAGCTTGGCGGCGAGGCCCTCACGCGCCGCGAGCAACAATGCGATGCCGTCTGCACGCTGCGCCTCGGTCTCGCTGGTATAGGGGTAGCTCTGGCTGACGTTCGAGGTCACGGGTGCCTCCGCTGCGCCGGGCGACCGAACCGGTGGCGACCTCGTGTGAGCGCTGTCCACCACCGGAGCGCCGAGTATCGCACAGGCGTCGCGCCCGGGCGGCGCTACCAGACGGCCGGCAGGCCCGCACTGCGCGGGTCGGTGGCGGCCGTCACGCTGCCGTCTGGCGCGCCCGGGCCGCCGTCCACCAGCTCGATGGCATGCTCGTGGCCCAGCCCGGCGTCGAACGGGGCGGTCAGCGTCACCGGATGGCCCAGCGCCTCCAGCGCCTCGGCGATGCCGGGCGCGAACCGTGGCTCCAGGCGGACTTCGACCGGCGGCGCGAAATGCTCGGCCGGTTCGACGAACCAGCGCGGGATCGTCACGGCCGTCCGAATGTCGAGGCCGAGCGCCTCGGCCACCTGCGGCGCGGTCAGCTCCACGGCGTCGATGAACCCGTCCCAGGCTGGGAACCTATCGCGAGCGAGTCCGATGGCCGGGGCCAGGATGGCGTTGCGCGAGAGGCGCCCGAACCGGGCGTGAGCATCACCCCAGGAGCGGACGGCGCCCGGCACGGTGATGGCCAGCGGTCCGCGCAGGGGATCGTCGCGAGACCTCGATCGCGCAACGCGGCGGCAGGCGCCCGACCGGAGCCGTTCAGTGCGTGCTGGCGGCCCGCGGCGGCGTCCCACACTAGCCAGAACGCGTCACCACCGATCCCGCAACCGCTGGGCATGACCACGCCCAGTGCGGCGTTCGTGGCGATGGCGGCATCCACCGCGGTGCCCCCGGCGCGCAGGATCGACAGGCCCGGCCGCGGTGGCGAGGTGATGGGGCGCGACCACGGCTCCGTGCGCTCCGCGGGCGAGTGGGACGGGCACCCACGGCCGGCCGTCTGCATGGCTCATGCAGAGACCTCGCCGATGTCTGCTGTACCGCTGATCTCGTGCTCCTGTTTGCGCAGGTTCGCGAGCGGCAGGAGGGCGATCCCCAGCAGGACGAAGGTCGCCAGGAGCAGACCGTCGATGCCGCGCAAGTCCGCGGCGATGCCGCCGATGAGGCTGCCGATGATCTGGCCGATCGCCAGGAACACGGAGTACAGACCCATGATCGCGCCGCGGTCGGTGGGGAAGCGCTCGGAGATGTCGGCCAGCAGTCCGAGGGCCGCTGGGGTGGCCCCGGCCAGCACGAACAGGCCGAACCCGGCCGCGATGACCCCGAACAGTGGCACGAAGGCCGGCAGGCTCGCCCCGTGGTTGATGGTCGCGGCGCCCAGGACCATGACCCCGCCGCCGATGACCCCGTACAGGATGATCGTCGTCCGCCGCATGCTCTGGAAGAGGTTGCCCCAGTAGATCAGCCCTGCCCCGAACAGGAGGCCCACGACGACCGCGGTCAAGGAGATCTGGAGCGGGCTGAAGCCGCTCAGCAGGTACTGGTCGGGGAACCGTGGGTCGGCCCTGGAGAACTGGAAGATGGACTGGCTGAACCACAGGCCGATCGATGCGTTGACCGCGATCCAGGTCGGGGCCAGCAGCCAGACATGCGACGTCCGAAGCAGCGCGGCGTAGCGCGCCAGGCCGACCCGTGACCCACCGGATGCCAGCTTCGCCGCCGCCCGCTCGTCGGCATCGTGGTCTGCCACCCCGTAGCGGTAGATGAGGAACGACACGCCGTAGAACGCGGCGTTGAGGAAGAACGCGGCGGGCCCAAGCGCGGCGAACAGGAGCGGTGCCAGCGCGAACCCGGCGCCGATGCCGGCCAGGGTGGCCCCTTCGAAGCGGGCGGCAGCCTTGCCCCGCAGGAGCTCGTTGCCGGTGGTGACCGCCGCGATGAAGCCCAGGATGGACGGGATGCTCGCTGCGGTCGAGGCGCCCTCCAGGATGCGCGTCCCGCCGAGCACGACGAGGTTCGGCGTCAGCCCGGTGAGGATGACCGCCACGGCACCGAAGGCAGGGCCGAACAGCATCACGCGGTGATGGCCGATACGATCGGACAAGACCCCGAACATCGGCGACAGGATGAGTTCCGAGAGGTAGAACGACGCATGCAGGATCGCCAGCGTCGTGGCGGCGACGACCGGCCCGTCGTGTTCCGGCAACTTGGCGAGGTAGGTGGCGAGCATCGCCCCGGTCAGTCCCGTGCTGAAACGCAGGGTGAATGTGCCGAGCAGGACGAACCGGAGCGATCGTTCCATTGACCCAAATCGTAGCCGCTCCGGTCGGCGCCCGATCCGCGCCCGACCGGCACCCGTATGATGCCCGCAACGTTCCCGGTCCAAACGCAGGAGGAAGCCCCCTGAGCCGCGTCGCCATCTTCACCGATTCGGCATCCGACATGGACCCGGCCGCGGCCGCGGCGGAGGGGATCGGGATCGTGCCGCTCCTGGTGACCTTCGGCTTGCAGAGCTACAAGGCGGGCGTCGAGATGTCGACCGCCGCGTTCTGGGAGCGGATGGTCGCCCCGGACGCGTCGTTCCCGACCACGGCGGCGTCCTCGCCTGGGGAGTTCAAGGAGGCGTACGAGGCGGCCTTCACCGCCGGCGCCACCGCTATCGTCTCGATCCACGTGGCGGGGTCCCTGTCGGGGACGATCAAGAGCGCCCAGATCGCCCGGGACATGCTGTCCGACCGGGAGATCCATATCGTCGATTCGCTCGGCGCCTCGATGGCCGAGGGTATCCTCGCCCGACTGGGTGTCGAGCTGGCGGCGGCGGGTCACTCAGCGGCGGAGATCGCGCAGGTCCTCGAGGCGCGGTCCCAGGATATGGTCAGCTATGTCGCCCTCGAGACGCTCGAGTACCTCAAGAAGGGTGGCCGCATCAGCGGCGCCCAGGCGGCCATCGGGACGCTCCTGTCGGTCAAGCCGATCATCAGGGTCAAGGACGGCAAGGTCGACACGGTGGAGCGGGTCCGAACCCGGACGAAGGCTCGCGAGCGACTCATCGAGCTCATCACGGAGCGGCCCATCGAGCGCCTGTCGATCCTCCACACGGTCAGCCCGGACGTCGAGGGCTTCCGGGACCAGGTCCTGGCCAGGGCGCCCGGCCTTGATCCTGCGGACGTTTCCATCGCCCTCGTGGGGCCGTCCGTCGGTCCGCACCTGGGCCCCGGCTGCGTCGGCGCCGCGATCCTATACCGGGCGTAGCCGGCCAGGTTGCGATACGGTTGCGACAGCGTTGCCGACCGGTACCATCGGGCAGGCGAGGATCGCTCGGTCGCGGCTATACTCGCCGGGCAGATGAGTCGCGCGCCAGCCGTTATTCCGGTCCTCACAGACCCGGCGGCGCGCCCCGTGGGGTGGTCCGGGAGACGACCCGAACCGACAGCGGTCGGGGACCGCTCGACACGGAGGATCTCCGTCCAATGACCACCGAGCACGTGACTGCGCGCATCAACGCCTGGGAGGTCGCGCAGCGACAGTTCGATCTCGCGGCGGATCGTCTTGGCCTCGATGACGGCATGCGCAAGGTCCTGCGCGAACCAAGACGCGAATTGACCGTCCATTTCCCGGTCCACATGGACGATGGATCTGTCCAGGTCTTCACCGGCTATCGAGTGCAGCACAACCTGGGCCGCGGTCCGGCCAAGGGCGGATTGCGCTACCACCAGGATGTCTCGCTCGACGAGGTCAAGGCCCTCGCGATGTGGATGACCTGGAAGTGTGCAGTCGTCGGCATCCCGTTCGGCGGCGGCAAGGGCGGCGTCATCGTCGATCCGAAGAAGCTCAGCCAGAAGGAGCTTGAAGGGCTGACTCGCCGCTTCACCACAGAGATCGAGGTGCTCATCGGCCCGGAACGGGACATCCCCGCGCCGGACGTGAACACGAACGCCCAGGTCATGGCCTGGATCATGGATACCTACTCGATGCACCAAGGCTACACCGTCCCGGGTGTCGTCACCGGAAAGCCGATCAGTCTGGGCGGCTCCGAGGGTCGGCACGAGGCGACCGCGCGCGGCTGCGTGTTCACGATCATCGAGGCGGCCCGCCATCTCGGCATGGACCTGCGCAAGTCGCGCGTGTCGGTCCAGGGCTTCGGCAACGCCGGTTCCATCGCAGCTCGCCTCATCGCCGGTGAGGGCTCCACCGTCGTGGCGGTCTCCGACTCCACCGGCGGCATCCACAACCCGGCCGGCCTCGACATCTCCAGGGTCATCGCCTGGAAGGCGGAGCACGGCACGGTCCAGGGCTTTCCGGGCGCCTCCGACATCACCAACGCGGAGGTCCTGGAGGTCGATTGCGACATCCTGATCCCGGCCGCCCTGGAGAACCAGATCAGCGAGCGCAACGCGGGCAACATCAAGGCGACGCTCATCGCCGAGGCCGCCAACGGGCCGACCACGCCGGATGCCGACCGGATCCTGCACGACAAGGGCGTGTTCATGATCCCGGACATCCTGTGCAACGCCGGCGGCGTGACGGTCAGCTACTTCGAGTGGGTCCAGGACCTCAACCGCGACCACTGGACGGAGTCCGTCGTCAACGAGAAGCTCCGGGTCATCATGATCAAGGCCTTCGACGAGACGCTGGACATCGCCAAGCGCGAGTCGTGCGACATGCGCACGGCGGCCTACCTGCTCTCCGTCGAACGAGTCGCCGACGCGATGGCCATGCGCGGCCTCTACCCGTAGAGCGGCCCGGGTGCGAGACATGCCGAAGCCCCGGTCGATGACCGGCGCGAGGCCACGAGCACCGCTCGGGGCTTCTGTATGGCCGGCCGCCCGCTCGGCTCCCGAGTCCGCCCTCGTGTGCGCCCCGCGACCATAAACGACGACTGGCGGTACTCGTTCGGACGAGGTGCGCACGTGGGACACGGTTTCAATCCCTTTCGACCCGAGCCTGTCCGGGTCGCGCAAACGGCGCGCGATCGCGATCCCAAAGCTCATTCATCGGTCGAAATCTGGTCATCGCACGCATATGCCGGTCGCTGGAGAGGGCGCTGGTGGGCGGGTTCGCCGTCTCGGCGCGAGATCCTGTCCATACGTGCACCACATGCACCCAGGGCAGCGTTTCGGGCGCCTGTCGACAGTCGCGAGCCTCGCCAAGGGTAAGGTCACGCTCGACAGGGTGCGACGACGGGGATCGGCAAGGTCCGACGACCCTCGATACTGGGCCGAAGGTGCACTGCGTGCACGTATGGCAAGAGCTTCGACGTCGAACGGCGGGCCCGGCCAGTTTGGCCCGGCGACTCGCCACCTCCCCCCGGTAGGGCGCCACCCGGGCGGTGCTACCATCGCGTTCATGCTCGATCATGAAGAGAAGTTCCTGTTCAAGGAGGAGATCCTCCACCTGTCCAATGCCGTCGCGGAGCCGGGCGTCATGGACAATGTCGAGGACCTCCTGACGGACGTCATCACCAGTCCTCGCTTCGATTTCGAGGTGTTCACCCTGGAACGAAGCCTCCAGGTGATGATCGGCCCCCGCCCGGGAACGACGCTGGTCGGGCTGCTGACCGTGTCGCCGGAGGTCTTCGACGAGGTCGCCGAGGTGCGCATCCCGGCCGAGGTCCAGGAGCGCCTTGTCGCCTGGCGGGCCCGATTCGGCCTGGCCATCGACAACGCTCTCAACTTCCTGAACAACCCGGATGGGATCCAGGGGCACAACTTCGCGACCCAGATCGCCCACGTGGAGGAGCGGCGCGTCCTGCAGGGGCGTCTCACGCTGGTCCGCTACAACAACGAGACGCAGTTCTTCGTCGCCGATGCGAGCGTCTTTCTGAGCCTGGTCGCCGACGTCATGGAACGGCTGGGCCCATATCTGGAGCCGGACGCGGTGGAGGCGGAGACCCTGACCCGACTGCGCGACGCGATCCAGCTCATCGAGCGCAAGACCGCCAGCCGCGGCTGACCGGCGCATGCGCCATGTCTACCTCGCCGCCACCGGCCAGAACCGGGGCAAGACGACGGTCAGCCTCGGCGTTCTTGATGGCTTCGGTCGTCGGGGCCTCTCGACCGGATTCCTGAAGCCGGTCGGCCAGCGGACCGTCATGGAGGACGGCGTCCCAGCCGACGAGGACGCGGTCCTCATGAAGCAGGTCTTCGAACTGGCCGAGCCATTACGCCAGATGAGTCCCGTCCACATCCCGCGCGGCTTCACACAGTCGTACATCGAGGGCGCAGTCGTCGAGGACCTGCCGGCCCGGATCCGGGCTGCGCACGCCGCGTTCATCCCGGATCGCGACATCCTGCTCATCGAGGGGACCGGCCATGCCGGGGTCGGCGCGGTGATCGGGCTGTCGAACGCCGTCGTCGCGGCCATGCTCGGGGCGCCCGCGGTCATCGTCTCCGAAGGCGGCGTCGGCCGCCCCATCGATGAGATCGTCCTCAACGCGGCGCTCTTTGAGCGCCACGGGGTCAAGGTGGCCGGTGCCATCGTCAACAAGGTGGATCTGGACGCCAAGCCCGGCCTGGCCCGGACGCTGGAGCGCGGCCTTGCCCGCCACGGCATCCCGCTGCTGGGCGTCCTGCCGTACCGCCCAATCCTGTCGAACCCGACCCTGGCCATGGTCCTGGAGTGCGTCCAGGGTGAGACGATCCACCACGGGCCGGACCTGGACCAGGTCATCGGCGGTATCGCCATCGGGGCGATGGAGCCCGAGCACATGCTCCAGCGCATCGGCCCGCGCAGCCTGGTCATTGTTCCGGGCGACCGGACGGACGTCATCGGCGCCATCGTCGGGGCACGGAACGAGGAACGCAGGGATGGAGGCGGGGAGGGGAGTGGTCCGCTCGGGCTCGTGCTGACCGGCGGCTATCGGCCCGACCCGGCGGTGCTGGACGCCATCCGCACGGCGGACCTGTTTGCGACTCTCGTCCCGGAGGACACCTACCAGGTCGCCTCCGAACTGCATGACCTGCTGGTCAAGACCCACCCGACCGACCTTGGCAAGATCGCCGAGATCAAGGCCCTGCTCTGGGAGCACCTGTTCATCGACCGGGTCCTGGAGGTCGCGGAGGAGGTCCCCAGCTGAGGCGTGGGGCGCCGGTCAGGCCTGCGTGGAGAGGTCGGACGGCCTGGCGGATGCCGGGGGCAGCGCACCGTCCATGCTCCGCGAACCGACCAACGAGACGGCCAGGATGGCCGCCCCGACGAGACCGACCAGGCCACATATCGCGAAGAGACCCGGGATGCCGACCGCGGCGGCGACCGCACCGCCGACCATGGAGCCGACGATCGTGGCCAGACCCGCACTCGCTGCGAAGAGTCCCTGCGCGGTGCCGCCCAGCGCGGCCGGGGCCCGCGCGGCGAGGACCGTCACCCCACCGACGAAGACGCCCGCGAAGCCGAACCCCTCCAGCGGCGCGATCGCCAGCAGTCCGATCGGATCGACAGCCAGGGCGGCCAGCAGCGCCCGCAGGCCGAAGGCGATGGCACCCAGGATGAGCAGCCGTTCCGTGCCGAAGCGCGCCCCGAGGCGCGGGAACAGGAACATCATGGGCACCTCGATGAGTGCACCGAAGGACCACGCGAACCCGACCAGCGAGGCGTCCCCGCCGAGCGCCACGATCTGGATGGAGTAGAAGGTGTTGGCGGCCGCCAGCGCCGCCCAGACCACGGTGAAGCCGATGAAGAAGAGGCCCATCCCGCGCTTGACGACGATGTCGCGCGCTCCGCTCAGGATGTTGATCGAGCGGGTCATCGAGCCGCGCCGCGGGATCGTCGCCGTGACGACGAGCGTGGCCAGCAGCGCCGGCAGGTAGACCAGGAAGAGCGAGCGCGCCCCACGCGAGTCGAGCAGCAGCCCGACCAGCAGGGTCGACACGACGAAGGCCAGCGAGCCGAACGCCCGCACCTGGCCGTAGCGGTCGCGGCCAGCGGGGCCCAGTGTCTCGAGCGTCCGGGCGTCGAGAGTCGGGCCGATCCCCGACAGGCCGGCGTACAGGAGCATCGAGCCGGCCAGGACGACCGCGAAGTCCGAGGCCCAGAACAGGATCGCTCCACCTGCGACCGCCACCCCGGCAGCCAGTGGCAGGGTCAGTCGCGTGTGCGGGAAGCGATCGGCGAGGCCGCCCCAGACCGGCGCGAGGGCCAGCTGGGTGGCCGCCTGGATCGCGGTCAGGAGGCCGATCTCCTCGAGCTGCAGGCCCAGGTCGCGGTAGAAGACCGGGAGATACGGGAACGACGCACCGAGGGCGGTGAAGTAGACGAGGTAGGCGAGGAGGACCCGGCGTCCGGCGGCCACGGGCCGGTCAGGCCGACGGGCCGACGGCGCCCAGCGACTCGTTGTCGATCAGGCGAGTGGTCCCGAAACGGACGGCCAGCGACAGCAGTGTCGGCGCCTCGATGCGATCCAGCTCGGCCAGGGTCGTGCCATCGGCCACCGAGACGTAATCGACGTCGGCCAGGGGTTCGCCGGCGAGCGCCTCGCGCATCGTCTGGCGCAGCGCATCCGCGGACTGCTCGCCGTTCTCCCATTTGGCACGCCCGGCCAGCAGCGCCCGGCGGAGGACGGGCGCTGCGGTCCGCTGCTCCGGTGTCAGGTGGACGTTGCGCGATGACAGGGCCAGGCCATCCGGCTCGCGGACCGTCGGGCAGGCGATGACCGCGGTCGGGATGGCCAGGTCGCGGGCCATCTGGCGGATGACCATCACCTGCTGCGCGTCCTTCTGCCCGAAATAGGCATGTTGCGCCCCGACGAGGTCGAACAGGATGGCCACCACGGTCGCCACCCCATCGAAGTGACCGGGACGTGCGGCACCCTCCAGTGGCTGCGCGACCGCACCGACCGAGACGACTGTGTCGAAGCCTGGCGGGTAGATCTCCGACGGCGGCGGGGCGAACACGAGGTCCACCCCCTCGGACTCGCAGATGGCGAGGTCGCGGGCCTCGTCGCGCGGGTACTGGGTGAAGTCGGCGGGTACGTTGAACTGGCGCGGATTGACGAAGATGCTGACGACCGTGGTCGCATCGGCGCCCCGCGCCTGACGCATCAGCGCCCGGTGGCCGGCATGCAGCCAGCCCATCGTCGGGACGAGCCCGACCGGGCGCTCGGCGCCGGCCAGGGCAGCGCGCAGGTCCGCGCGGGTTCGGGCGATCCGGGTCAAGTGGGCGCGCGGACGATCAGAGGTCGCGATCGAGCGGGATACCGCCCACCGGGATCCAGCCAGCCGGCCGATCCGACGAGCCCTGGCCGAGGGCGTCGTCCAGGATGGCATCGTCCATCCGGACCGTCTGTTCCGGACCCGGGAACGCTCCGGACACGACGTCGGCGGCGTACAGCCTGGCTGCCTCGAGGATCGATGCCCGGATGTGGGCGTACGGCTTGGCGTGCCGCGGGACGAAGTCGCCCAGCCCGATCAGGTCCGTGATGACCTGGACCTGGCCGCTGCAGCCGGCTCCCGCCCCGATGCCGATCGTCGGGATCCGAAGCCGTTCCGTGATCGCCGCCGCGAGTTGCTCCGGGACGAGCTCCAGGACCATGCTGAAGGCACCCGCCTCCTGGACCGCATGTGCGTCGGCGATGAGTGTCCGGGCCTGATCGCGGCTCTTGCCCTGGACCCGGACCTTGCCGATCGTGTGGATGGCCTGGGGTGTCAGACCGATGTGGCCCATGACCGGGATCCCTGCCCGTACCAGGGTCTCGATGATCCGGGCCGTGCGGATGCCACCCTCCACCTTGACGGCCTGGGCGCCGGCATCCCGCAGGAAGATCCCGGCGTTCTCGAGTGCATCCTCCGGCGTGGCATACGACAGGAACGGCATGTCGGCGATGACGAGCGCGTGGTCCGTGCCGCGCACGACAGCTTTCGTGTGATGGACCATCTCGGCCATCGTCACGCGTACGGTCGTCTCGTAGCCCAGCATCACCTGGCCCACCGAATCGCCGACCAGGATCATCGGGATGCCGACCTCGTCGAGGAGCCTGGCGGTCGGGTAGTCGTAGGCGGTCAGCATCGGGATGCGTGCGCCGTCGGCGTACAGCTTCGCGATGTCGACGACGGTCAGACGGCGGACGGACTGCGGCGTGGCGCTCATGCTGGCTCCCGGCTCGGTTCGATCTGGGCACCAGTCTGCGCGGCGGCGTCCCGCGCGTCCAGCGCGAGCGCCACGCGATCCAGCAGGTGATCGGCGACCTCCCGCTTCGTCCGTTGCGGCAAGTCCTCACGCGACCCGTCCGCGGCGAGGATGGCGACGCGGTTCGTGTCGGTCCCGAATCCGGAGCCGGGCTCGGCCACGTCGTTGGCCACCAGGAGGTCCACCCTCTTGCGTCGGAGCTTGTCGGCCGCCCGCTCCAGCGAGCCCGTTTCGGCGGCGAACCCGACCAGGACCGGGGTGGGTCGGAGCGGTTCCCGCGTCGCACGGCCAGATGCGTCGAGGCCACGGACGATGCATGCGATCTCAGCGAGCAGGTCCGGGGTCGCCTCGAGCTCAAGGGTCATCGCCTCGCCGCGCGGCAGTTTCCGGTCGGCCGGCCGGGCGGGGCGAAGATCGGCGACGGCAGCGGCCATGATCAGGGCGTCGAAGCCGGCGCGCCCGTCGGGGGCGTGCGTTGCGCGCAGCAGCGCGGCGGACAGGTCGGCCGTCGATTCGACGCGAATGACCGCGGCGCCGACCGGCAATGCGACCTCGATGTTCGCCGCGATGACCGTCACGTTGGCACCGCGGTCCAGCGCAGCCTCGGCGATCGCCGCACCCATCTTGCCGGTGGAGCGGTTGCCGATGAAGCGGACCGGATCGATCGCCTCGCGTGTGCCTCCGGCGGTCACGAGGATGTGCCGGCCGGTCAGATCGGCCTCCCGGCCACGCGAGACCAGCGGCGGCCGGGCGGCCTGGTCAGCGGCACGGACCGGCCTGTCGCGGATGGTCGCCACGATGGCGCTCATGATGTCCGCGAGATCCGCCAGGCGCCCGATGCCGTCCAGGCCCGACGCGAGCGGGCCCGCCGCCGGCTCGACGATCGTGTAGCCGAACGCGCGCAGCCGCGCGACGTTGGCGGTCGTGGCCGGATGGGTCCACATGTCGCCGTCCATGGCCGGCGCGACGATGACCGGCGCTGAGGTCGCGAGCACGGTCGCGGTCACGACATCGCCGGCCAGGCCATTGGCCATCGAGCCCAGCCAGTGCGCCGTGGCCGGTGCGACCACGATGGCGTCGGCGCTGTCGGCGACCACGATGTGACCGATCCGGCCGTCGGGCAGCAGGTCCAGCAGTTCCGTCTCGACCGGGTGGCGCGAGAGCGCGGCGAACGACAGCGGGCCCACGAAGCGGGTCGCCGCGGGCGTCAGCATGACGGCCACGTCCGCGCCCTCGGCGCGCAGCAGGCGCAGGAGTTCGACCGCCTTGTAGGCCGCGATGGAGCCGGTGACGCCGAGGCCGATGAGTCGCCCCGCCAGGCGCTGGGTCACGACAGGCCCAGCCGGAACGGCTCGCCGCCGCCGACCTCGGCGTGGAGGATGGCCAGGCCCTTGAGCGTCAGGTCCGGATCGATGACATCGATGCCCTCCAGGGCGCGGGCCCACGGTGCCGCCGACAGACCGCCCGTCAGGATCGCCTTGACGTCGCCCGGGGAGACCCCATTCGCATCGGCCAGCTCGCGTCGGACACGCACCAGCAATCCCGCTGCCAGGGCCTGGTAGCCAAAGATCGTGCCGGCCTGTATCGCGCTGACCGTGTCCCGTCCGATCGCCCGATCCGGGGCACGCAGCTCGATGCGCGGCAGCTTGGCCGTGCGCGCGGCCAGGGCCTCAAGACCCAGTTCGAGGCCCGGTGCGATGGCCCCACCGACGTACGCGCCATCGGCGGCGATGCAATCCAGCGTGGTGGCGGTCCCGAAGTCGACGACGACCGCCGGTGTCCCGTGCAGTCTGGCGGCGGCCAGGGCGTTGACCAGCCGATCGGCGCCGACCTCGCCCGGCCGATCCACCCGGATCGCCAGCGGGACCGTGCCCGCGGCGGCCACGAGCAGCGGGCGTGCGCGGCGCTCGGCGATGGTCTCCACCGCCACCGTCAGGGCGGGCACGACTGAGGCGAGTGCGATCGCATCCAGGTCGGCCAGTGCGATCCCGTCGAGCCGGAGCAGCCCGTCGAGCAGGAGCTCCACCTCATCCGCGGTCGCCCGGGCGTTGGAGGCCGCCCGACGCGTGGCGAGCAGGGCACCGGCCCGGAACAGGCCGACCGTGACATTCGTGTTGCCGATGTCGATGGCGAGCAGCATGGTGAGGATGATACGCGGCGCGCATCGGGTACCCGGTGTGCGGTACCATCGCCCGGTCCCGTCCCCTTTCGTGCCCCCGAGGAGACGCCCGGTGTCGAGCCTGCCGGCTGCCAAGTTCTTCGTGAATCAGGGTGTCGTCACGAGCCGGACGGACATGCTCCACCTGCTCCGACCGCTGCTGAAGCAGACCGTCACGTACCGCTACCAACGCGGGCGTGAGGTGGTCGCCCACGGGACCGGCTGGGTGGAGCGGATCGTCGTCGACGACGACCAGACCTCCACCTACTTCACGCCGCTTGCGATCACCCTCAACATCGACTCGTTCGAGCATCTCGAGTTCGAGACGCGGCCAGACCAGCTCCTGGTGTACTCCCTGGTCCAGGGCGATGAGCGGGTCATCATGGAGTTCGCCCCGATCGGACCCGGCGCCCGGGATGACTCACCGTTCGCGCCTCGCCAGCTCATGTTCGATACGAGCGGCTACGTCCAGATGGAGCTTCAGGGCCTCGACGTCAACGCCGGCGAGGAGTAGCCGGCGGAGGCCAGGGCCTCATGCTCCGCGTTCGCCCCGGACATACGGGCGACCTAGCGCGGCCGGCGCACCCAGCCGTTTGCCCCGCGTCAGCTTGAATTCGACACCGGCGACTATGTCCAGATGGAGCTGCTCGGCCTCCAGGCCCACGAGGACGAGTAGCTGATCGGGAGGCCGGTCCGCCGAGGGACCGGCCCGAGGGATGGGTGCGACCGTCGAGGGTGACGATCGCCAATCGGTTTTGTGGCGCGGTCCGAGCCCGCCCTAGGGACCCGGCGCGCAGGTCGAGGGCAAGGAGGATGGGACCCGGTGACGTCGAGCGCAACGCCTGCCTCTGATCGCGAAGGCGCGATTGCTGGCTTCTTCAAGTTCGCCGAGCGCGGCACAAATCTGGCCACGGAGACGAAGGCAGGCGTGACCACATTCATGGTCATGTCCTACATCATCTTCGTGAACCCGAACATTCTCGCCGCCGCCGGCGTGCCGGTGCCCGCCGCCGCCGCGGCAACCGCCCTGGTTGCAGGCGTCCTGACGATCGCGATGGGGGTCGTCTCGAACTACCCGATCGCCCTGGCGGCGGGCCTCGGCATCAACGGCATCGTAGCCTTCTTCCTGGCCCAGCCGGTGGCGAGCGGCGGCCTTGGGCTGACCTGGCAGGGCGCGATGGGCGTGATCGTGCTGGAAGGCCTGATCGTCCTCATTCTCGTCCTCGTCGGCCTCCGAGAGGCGATCATGGGTGCCGTGCCGCTGTCGCTCAAGCGCGCGATCGGCGTCGGCATCGGCTTGTTTATCCTGTTCATCGGATTCGTGGGCGGCGGCCTGATCCGCCAGCCGGCAGGTGATGGGCCGGTCCCAGTCGAATTCGTCTATCCCAACTCGCCGGCTGCCTGGGTCACACTCCTCGGCCTGCTGATCACCATCATCCTGGTGGTCCGTCGCGTGCCGGCGGCATTGCTCCTGAGCATCGTCATCACCTCGGTCGTCGCCTTCGTCGTCGGCGTGTCGAGCGTCCCAGCGTCGTTCTCGGCGACCCCGGACCTGTCGACGATCGGTCAGTTCGACGTCGGGAACATCTTCGCCACGGTCAGCCTGCTGACGGCGATCCTGGTCATCTTCACGATCATGCTGGCCGACTTCTTCGATACGATGGGGACGGCCACGGCGATCGCCGAACAGGCCGGACTGGCCGACGACAAAGGCCATCTGCCGGGCATCGGACGGGTGCTCCTGGTCGACTCGGTCGCGGCGGTCGCCGGCGGCGCGGCGGGCATCTCGTCCAACACGAGCTACATCGAGAGCGCCGCCGGCGTCGCCGAGGGCGGCCGGACCGGCTTCGCCTCGGTCGTCACCGGCGTGCTCTTCCTGCTCGCGATCTTCCTCTCCCCGCTGGCGTCGCTGGTACCGTTCTCGGCCACAGCGCCGGTGCTGATCGTCGTCGGCTACCTCATGGCGACGCTGATCAAGGACATCGACTTCGCGGACATCGAGGAGGGCATTCCTGCCCTCCTGGCGCTCGTCCTGATGCCCCTGACCTTCAGCATCACGGTCGGCATCGGGGCCGGCTTCGTCTCGTACGTGGTCATCAAGGTCGTCAAGGGCAAGTTCGCCGACATCCACCCGCTGATGTGGGTCGTGGCGATCGCGTTCGTCGTCTTCTTCGCCCAAGCCTGGATCAACAGCCTCATCGTGTGAGTCCTCGCGGCTCCGTCTGAGCGCTTGCGGCGCCCCGGCCACCGGCCGGGGCGCCGGGGCGATTCCTGTACCATCGCAAGGATGTTCGAACGGACCGCGCTGCCAGCCGGACCCCGCGTGATCAGCGCCCGACTTCCGGCGGCGCGCTCGGTCGCAATCGCCGCCTACGTGCTGGCCGGATCCCGCCTCGAGACCGCCGGCCAGGTCGGGGTCGCCCACTTCATGGAGCACCTCACCTTCAAGGGCACCGCGGCCTATCCGTCCACCCGTGCCATCAGCGAGGCGATCGAGGGCGTCGGCGGTTCGTTCAACGCAGCCACGGATCGCGAGTCCACTGTCTACTGGGTGCGTGTGCCGTTGCGCGAGGTGGAGCGCGCGATGGAGGTCCTGGGGGAGCTGATCGTCCGGCCGCGCCTCGACGAGCGCGACATCGAGAGCGAGCGGGCAGTCATCATCGAGGAGATCCGCTCGTATCTCGACGATCCGTCCGAGTATTGCCAGATCCTGTTCCAGACCGCGATGTTCGGCGACGGGCCGCTCGGCCGCGAGATCTGCGGCGAGGAGGCCGATATCCGGGCGCTGCCGTCAAGCGCGATCCACGACTTCTGGAAGATGACCTACCGGCCCACCAACACCGTCGTTGCGGTGGTCGGCGACATCGGCCACGACCGGGCGACCGGATTGGCGGCGAGCGCATTCGGGACCGGCAACGGGGTCGTGCCCGGGTTCGCGGCCGCGCCCCAGCTGCCGGCCGGCCCGCGGGTGCGGACGGGCAAGCGCGACACGAACCAGGCTCAGCTGTGCCTTGGTGTACCGGGCCTGCCTCGCGATCATCCCGACAGCTGGACGCTGGCCGTCCTGAACGCGGTCCTGGGTGATGGCATGAGCAGCCGTTTGTTCCTCTCGGTCCGGGAAGAGCTTGGGCTGGCGTACGACGTTTCGTCCGGGCTCGTGGACTACGCGGATGCGGGGGCCCTGGAGATCTCGGCTGGCGTGGATCCGGCCGGCCTGCCCGCTGCGCTCGAAGCGATCCTGGCGGAGCTGGTCCGCCTGCGTGACGAGCTGGTCCCGGGGCCGGAGCTTGAGAAGGCCAAGCGCTACCTCGGCGGAGGACTCGAGTTGCGTATGGACGACACCCGCCATGTGGCGTCGTGGATCGGTGGCCAGGAGGCGCTCCATGATCGCGTCCTCGATCTCGATGAGGCGCTGGCCGCGGTCGAAGCCGTCGACGCCGAGGCGATCCGTCGGCTGGCCGGCACGCTCTTCCGCGACGAGGGCCTTCGTCTCGCGGCGGTCGCCCCAGCCCGCTACCTGCGCGGCCTCGAGGCACGCCTGCGGTTGCCGGTATGAGTCGGAAGGTCGTCGTTTCGGGGGTCGTGCCAGAGGAGGCCGAGGTCGCGGCTACCCGAAGCACGGACCTGGCCTTGGCCCGCATCCACCTCCGACTCGGTTCGCTGGCGCTGGCTCGGGCGGAGCTGGAGAGGCTGGCCGGTGTCGACGGCCTGGATACGGACGGGATGGTGGACCTGGCCGAGGTGCGCTGGCGAACCGGCGATCTCGTCGGCGCCGGCGATGCCGCGCTCGTCGTCCTGGCGAACGACGAGCGACGTCCGATCGCCCTGATCGTCGCGGCCGAAGCCGCGGCCCTCGACGGCCGGCCCGGGGAGGCCAGGCGGCTCGCCTCACGCGCGATCGAACTCGCAGACGGGCGCATCGACGCGCTCTTCGCCGGGATGCCGCGGGCAGGGGTCTGGCCAACCGACGCCGCGGAGCCGGCGCCGGTCGCCGGGACGCTCTTCCATCGTGAGGCGGGGAACGGGTCGGCCTCGACGTTGTCCGGCGAGGGGGCCCAGGCGACGGTCGGGCTGGATGGCACGCCGCCGGCAGTGACGGCTCCGTATGGTTCTGGGGTCGGCTCCACGGCTGCGGCGACGCTGACCCTGTGGGACAGTGAGGTGGGATCGGATCTGGAGACGGCCAGCCTGCCCGAACCCGCCGAGGAACTGCAGGTCGCCCGCGCAGCCCTGGTGAGCGGTGCGCTGGATGAGGCGGCACTCCGGTTCAGCCTGGCGCTGCGGGCGGCACCCGCCCTCGCACCGGCTATCCTCGAGGCGACCGAGGGGACCCGAAGCGCGGCCCTGAGTCTCGTCCGCGGCGACGCCTACCGATCGCTCGGCCACGAGATGGAGTCCCGCCAGGCCTATGTCGTTGCCGCTCGTGGCGGCCTGCCCGACCGGCGCCAGCATCCGCGCTCCTCCATCGCCGCCGCCCCGGTGGACGAGGCCGCAAACGCCACCGAGGCGATCGACGCCGACCCTCAGGATGCCCCGCCCGCCTGACCGGCGGCCATAATCCGATACAATCCCGCGCTGTCAGCGCATCCGTACCCAAGGTAGACATGTCAGGCACCGAACGGACCCTCGTCCTCGTCAAGCCCGATGGCGTCCAGCGTCAGCTGGTCGGCCGCATCCTCGCCCGCTATGAGGGGCGTGGGCTGAAGCTTGTCGGGCTCAAGCTCGTCCAGGTCGATCGCGACCTTGCCGAGCGCCACTACGCGACCCATCGCGAGAAGCCGTTCTTCGCCGGTCTGGTCGAATTCATCATCTCGGCGCCGCTGGTCGCCCTGGCCTTCGACGGACCGAACGCGATCGCCGTCGTCCGTGCGATCAACGGCGCGACTCGGCCGCACGAGGCCGCACCCGGCACCATCCGTGGCGACTTCGCCCTGGAGACGGCACAGAACATCGTGCACGCCTCGGACAGTCCGGAAGCTGCGGCGAGCGAACTGGCACTCTGGTTCCGACCCGAGGAACTACTCGATTACGAGCGTGAGATCGATCGCTGGGTGCTCGCCCCGAACGAGTAGGGCCAGTCTGCGGCGTCTGGTGTCTGGGACAACGTGGCGGCGGGGTCGCCTGGCGCCTCCACGCGAGGCGGCAGGCCGGCAGCGGCTGCCGGCCCATCGAACGCCCCGGCTGCCGTCGTCACAGCCAGCACGCCCAGCATGGCCGCGACCACAGCCGTGGAGAACGCCCGGTTGTCATTCCAGGTTGTTCGCAACCAGGCCCGCGGTGCCGTCATGTCCGGTCGGAGGATCCGAGGTTTCCACGCGCCGGCGGCAGCGGGACGGACCGCCCGGTCCGACCGCGACAGGCCGATGACCAGCAGCCGCCCGTAGTAGAGCAACGGCGCGAGCGTGCCCAGGGTCACGATCGCCGCGAACGGCCCGTCGAGCGCCAGGTCCACCAGCTGCGCCCGCGCATCGAATGCGGCGAGGCCCGGGAAGCCGACGCCGGCCACAGCGACCAGGGCGAACGCGATGCCCAGGACGGGTGACCGTATCGCCCAGCCGCCGAGGTCGGGGATCCGGCCGGTCCAGAAGGCGACCCGGATGCCGGCCGCCCATGCCGCGAAGGCGCTTCGGGTGACCACGAAGGCCAGGATCCAGGTCCGCGCCGGCGCCCACGCTTCGGGATCCAGGGCCGCCAGGGCGAGCAGCACGACGCCGGCGTCACCCACGATGGAGTAGCCGACGACATGCTCGATATCGTCCTGGACCAGCGCCGCCAGCCCGGCCAGCACGATCGACGCCACGGCAACCGCCAGGACGACCGTCCGCACGGCGCCCAGGTCCAGCGACAGCGGGGCGATCGAGGCGTCGGTCCAGGCCAGCGCGACGACGGCGAGCGAGGCCGGCCCGAGCACAGTCAGGATCGGCAGCGCCGTTTCGGGCACCGCGTCGGCCAGGCGCGCCGCCCACAGGTGGAATGGGATCGCTCCGAATCGGATGGCGACGGCCAGGGCGACGGCCAGGTAGGCCAACCCGAAGACGACCGGCTGCGCCGGGAGCTGGCCCAGGTCGCGGCCCATCCAGGCCGTCGCGGCGATGGCCATCGCGCCCGCCACCACCACGGCGCGCGCCTCGCGGATGCCGACCGTCGCGCCGACTCGGCCGCCGCTCGGGACGAGCGTGACCAGCACCCCGAACAGACCCCCGGCCGTCGCCACGATGACGGCGCTTCGGGCGTCGGTCAGCGCCAGCGTCAGGGCGGCTGCGCCGAGCGTCGCGAGGGTCACCGCCGGCGCATCGCGCCGTATCCCGGCGGCCACGCCGGCGATCGCCAGCCCAAGTCCCACCAGCGAGCCGAGTACCAGGAACAGGCGGAGATACGCAGAAGTGACCAGGCCGGTGCCACCGATGACCACGGACTGGGCGGGGTCCATCGCGACGGCCGACACGACCACGACCAGGAGGCCGACCATGCCGACCAGAAAGCTGGCGCGTTCGTGCGAACGCAGCGCGAGAGCGACGCCGGCGAACGCGAACGCCACCACGACGAATACGACGAGGCTCATGGCCGCTCCGACGGGCGCGCGTCGAGGGCTCGGCGGGAGCGTCTGCCGGAGCTGCTCACGAGGTCGTAGCCGGCCGTCCCATCGTTCCGCGCTGCGACGGCCATGATCGCCACGGCGCCGCCGAGGGTCGCCATGAGTCCAGCTGTCAGGACCTCCTCGAGCGCGTCTGGTGTGCCGCCCAGTCCGGTCCGCACGAGCAGCGCTCCGCCGAGCAGCAGGCTGAGCCCGATACCGATCCGCATGATGTCCCGGCCCATGACGACCGGCACTACGGCGAGCGCCGCGAGAGCGAAGCCGGTTGCCTGGGCAAGCGCGGGTCCCGTCGCCGGCGCGCCGAGACCATGACTGCCGTAGCCGACGACGGCCGCAGCCGCGGCCACGAAAGCATCCGTGGGCCAGCCGACGTGCGAGCCGCCCGTCCGAGCATCAGGCCCGCGCCCGGCGACCCACAGCAGGTAGCCGGCGAGGATCGCCCCGACCAGCCGGGCGGCCAGGCCGAACGGGTGCGCGACCGGGTCGGCCAGCAGCGGCGCGCCGACCATCGTCACGATGAGCCCCAGGATGGCGGCCCGAGCGCTGCGGGCGGAGCCGGCGAAGATGGCTCCGAGCACGACCGCAAGTGCGACCCCAGCGAGGGCCGGGTTCACGGCGGCGGACTCATGGGCTGGCGGGCGCCAGCTCCGGGTGGGTGGGCGTGGGGAGGATGCCGAATACGCCGATCGGCCAGTAGCGCAGCCAGGCGCGACCGACGACTCGGGTGACGGGGACCGGGCCGAACGTGCGTGAGTCGGCCGAATTCGATCGGTGGTCGCCCATCAGGAAGAGCTCTCCGGCGGGGACCACCCAGCTGTTCTGGTCACCGTTGACCGTTGTTGGCTGAGGTGGATCACCCAGCGCCGCGGCGAACACGTACGGCTCGTCGAGCTGTGTCCCGTTGACGAAGACCGAACCATCGCGGATCTCGAGCTTGTCGCCACCGACGCCGATGACCCGCTTGATGAAGGGCGTGCCGTCTTCCTGGACCCAGTCCGGGGGTGGCGTGAAGACGACGATGTCGCCACGCTTGAACGTGTCGAAGCGCGGCGTCAGCTTGTCGACCAGGACGTACTGGTCTGGCTCCAGCGTGTGCTCCATTGACATCTGCTGGACCTTGTATGGCTGGGCGACGAAGTTCTGGATGACCAGGAAGATGATCAGGGTCAGGACGAGTGTCTCGACGATCTCGAAGAGACACCCGAGCAAGGGTCGTCGGGTCACAAGAATGCGAAGTATACGGGCTGGACCCGGCACCCGCCCTCGGACCACGGCGGATGCATAGCGGCCTGGCCGAACGAGTTTGACCCGGCTTCTCCCACCGCGATACACTCGCGCTGGCCTGCATGGTCCCACTCGCCGTCGACTACCGAAGGGACCTGAGCCGCAACTCCCCGGTCGCCGTTCCCGAATGGCACGCCCCTGTGCGTGCGTGCCGGAGCGCCGGCTCCACCCCGAATCTCGAGGAGGACCCCTAGACCCTGATGGATGCCAGTTCACTTCAGCTGATCATCCTGCCGGCGGGCATCATCGCGATCCTGTTTGCCACCTACCTGGCCCGCGACGTCCTCGCGCGCGACACGGGTACCCAGGCGATGCAGGATGTCGCCAGCATGATCTACGAGGGAGCCGTCGCGTTCATCCGACGCCAGTACGTGACCATCGGGGTCCTGGCTGTCGTCGGTGCGGTCGCGGTGGGCGTCCTCATCTCGATCTTCGAGACGGCCGCGGTCGCCGACACGCCGATCAACGGCGTCGAGCTCGGCTTCAAGACCGGCGTCGCCTTCCTGGTCGGAGCGGCCTGCTCCATGGCCTCGGGCATCATCGGGATGTTCATCAGCGTCAAGGCCAACGTCCGCACCGCGTCGGCGGCCCAGCGCAGCCTCGTCGAGGCCGTCCAGGTCGCGATGCGTGGCGGAGCGGTGTCGGGCTTCCTCGTCGTCGCGCTCTCGCTGCTCGGCGTCTACGGGATCTTCGCGGCCTTCGGCGGGCTCAACCCCGCCACCGTCGCGCACGCGCCGTTCCTCATCGTCGGCTTCGGCTTCGGTGCCTCGTTCGTGGCCCTCTTCGCGCAGCTGGGCGGTGGCATCTACACCAAGGCCGCCGACGTCGGCTCCGACCTCGTCGGCAAGATCGAGGCGGGCATCCCCGAGGACGATCCGCGCAACGCGGGCGTCATCGCGGACCTCGTCGGTGACAACGTCGGCGACTGCGCCGGTCGTGGCGCCGACCTCTTCGAGTCGACGGCCGCCGAGAACATCGGCGCGATGATCCTGGGTGTCGCGGTCTACTCGATCGCCGTGGTACAGGGCTGGCCCAGCCCGGAGTCGTGGATCTTCTTCCCGCTCGTCGTCCGAGCGTTCGGCCTCATGGCGACCATCGTGGCCATCTTCTTCGTCCGGGGCAAAGAAGACGAGAACCCGATGAACATGCTCAACCGGGGCTATTGGGTGACCACCCTGCTCTCCGTCGTGGGCCTCGGCTTCACCACGTTCGTGATGATGCAGACCGACGGCGGCACCGGCACCGGCGGCTTCCCGACGTGGGTCTACTTCTTCGGCGCCGGCATCGTCGGCCTCGCCACCAGCGTCCTGTTCGTCTATATCATCCAGTACTACACCGCGGGCACGTATCGGCCGGTCCGGGAGATCGCCGAAGCGTCCCGAACGGGTCCCGCGACCAACATCATCGCCGGTACGGCCGTGGGCTACGAGACGACGCTCGTCACGGCCCTGACCATCGGTGCGGCCCTGTTTTCGAGCTTCTGGCTTGGTGAGCAGGCGGGCCTCATCGGCGCCGGCGGCCGCAACGTCGGCGGGATCTTCGGGACCGCCGTCGCGACGATGGGCATGCTCATGACCACGGCCTACATCCTGGCCATGGACACCTTCGGCCCGATCACCGACAACGCCGGCGGGATCGCCGAGTTCAGCCGGGCGGACGCCGGCGCCCGTGCGATCACCGACCGGCTGGACGCGGTGGGGAACACGACCAAGGCCCTGACCAAGGGCTACGCGATCGCCTCCGCGGCGCTCGCCACGTTCCTCCTGTTCTCCGCCTATATCGACAAGATCAACCTCATCCAGGGGCGACGGATCGAGGCCGGCATACCCGGTGCGCAGCTCCTGACCTCGGTCAACCTGGCCAACGTCAATGTCTTCATCGCGGCGCTCTTCGCGGCGATGCTGGTCTACTTCTTCAGCTCGCTGGCCATCCGCGCGGTCGGCACGACGGCCCAGACGATCATCGTCGAGGTGCGTCGCCAGTTCCGCGAGATGCCCGGCATCATGGACTACACGCAGCGCCCGGATTACGCCCGGGTCGTCGACATCACGACCAAGGCCGCCCTGCGCGAGATGATCGCCCCGGGACTGGTCGCCGTCGCCACCCCCATCCTCATCGGTGTCTTCCTCGGTTATGAAGCCGCGGCCGGCATGCTGATGGTCGGGACCATCTCGGGCGTCATGCTCGCGACCGTCCTCAACAACAGCGGCGGTGCCTGGGACAACGCCAAGAAGTACATCGAGGCGGGCAACCTCAAGGATGCCGACGGCAACATCCTCGGCAAGAAGACGGACGCGCACGCCGCGGCCGTCGTCGGCGACACGGTCGGCGATCCGTTCAAGGACACGGCTGGCCCGTCGCTCCACGTGCTGATCAAGCTCCTGGCGACGGTCACCCTCGTCATGGCCCCGCTCTTCATCCGCTAGGAAGGCCGGAGCGGACGGGTCATCCCGTCCGCTCCGCTGGACCATATGGATACGCTGCTCCAGGCCCTGATCATGGGGATCGTCCAGGGACTCACCGAGTTCCTGCCCGTCTCCTCGTCCGGACATCTCATCGTCGTGCCGTTCCTGTTCGGCTGGGACGATCCCTTCATCACGTCCCTCGCGTTCAGCGTCATGCTCCACATCGGGACGCTCCTGGCGCTGTTGGTCTATTTCCGTGTCGACTGGTTCCGGCTCGTGCCGGCCGGCCTGGCCACCATCCGCGACCGCTCGTTCCGGGCCGATCCCGACCGCCGGCTCGCCTGGCTCCTGGTCGCCGCGACGATCCCGGCCGCCCTCGCGGGCTTCCTGCTCAACGACCTGATCGCGACCGCCTTCCGCGGCATCGGGCTGGTGGCGGTGACGCTGGTCGCGGGCGCCGCCATCCTGTGGCTGGCCGACCGCTGGGGCGCCCGGACGAAGGGCGTCGAGGATGTCACCTTGCCACTGGCCATCGGCCTCGGCGCCGCCCAGGCCCTGGCCCTCGTGCCCGGCATCAGCCGTTCCGGCATCTCCATCTCGGCTGCTCGCTTTGCGGGCCTGGATCGTGAGGCCGCGGCGCGGTTCTCGTTCCTGATGGCGACGCCCATCACCGCCGGTGCCGCGCTCTTCGAGGCCCGCAAACTGGCCGCTGGGGAAGCTGGGGTGACGGTCAGCCTGGGGCCGCTGGTCGTCGGCATGGGTGCGGCCTTCGTGTCGGGCACGCTGGCGATCGGCTTCCTCCTGCGCTACCTCCGCACGCGCTCGCTCAACGTCTTCGTCGCCTATCGCCTGGTGGTCGCGGCGGTCGTCGTCGTGGTCTGGCTGGCCCGCTGACGGCCCTCGGACACACTTCGTGGAAGGCATGAAGCAGCACCGCCAGCGGGCCATCCGCGACCTCGTCGAGCAGCGACCCATCCGGACCCAGCAGGAACTGGCGGCTGCGCTGCGGGAACGTGGTTTCCGGACGACCCAGGCGACCATCTCGCGCGACGTCGCCGAGCTCGGGCTGATCAAGGTCACCCGCGAGGGGACGGCGGCCTACGCGCTCCCGCCACGCCTCATCGAGGCGGCGACATCCGGCGAGGACCGGCTGCGCAAGCTCCTGGCCGACCTGCCGGTCGAGGTCCATGAGGCGGGTCTGCTGCTCGTCGTGAGGACGCTGCCAGGCTCCGCGCACGCCATCGCGGCGGCCCTGGATCGGGCGCGCTGGCCAGAAGTGGTCGGCTCGATTGCCGGCGACGACACGCTGTTCGTGGCATTCCTCGACCGAGGCTCGCTTCAGCGGATCAAGCGTCGACTCCTGCGCCTGACCGGGGTGGTCTGACCGGGGGCGACTGACCGGGGGCGACTGACCGGGGCGGGCTACCGTCGCGTGCCCAGACGATCACGCTCGACGCCCTCGTCTGGCCGGCACAGATGGAGCTTTTGACACCCACACGCTGCACGACTACTATTCGCGTCCAGTTCGGAACTTCAGGCGCGCGGCCGGACCGTGCATCGCCTGGAGTTCTTTCCTTGAACGAAGACCGCCGACCGGTCTGCCCACATCCGAGCACCTGCACCGCGGAGACCTGTGGCCGTGCATAACAAGCCAACCTACCTGTCCAAGGATGGTCTCGCGAAACTTCGTGCTGAGCTGAGCGAGATAGTCTCGGTCAAGCGGCACGAGGTCGCCAATCGCATCCACGACGCCAAGGAACACGGCGACCTGTCAGAGAACGCCGAGTACGAGGATGCCAAGAACGAGCAGGCGTTCGTCGAGGGCCGCATCCAGACGCTGGAGGCTCTCATCACGAACGCCACGATCATCGACGAGCACCACTCGACCGATCACGTCCAGATCGGCTCCACCGTCGCGGTCGAGAGCCCGGACGGCGCCGAGCGCTTCACGATCGTCGGCTCCGCCGAGGCCAAGCCGGCCGAGGGCCGGATCTCCAACGAGAGCCCGGTCGGGCGTGCGCTCCTCGGCAAGAAGAAGGGCGAGAAGGTCGTCGTGAAGGTGCCGGCCGGCGACTTCACCTACAAGATCGTCGGCATCACCTAGCCCTCGGAGGGGCGCATGGACTGGGCGGACGAACTCGCCACTCGGGTCAGCGGTCCCCAAGTCGTCAACGACTCGAAGACTCCGTCGGGGACGGTCCATGTCGGAAGTCTGCGCGGTCCGGTCATCCTCGATGTCATCACCCGCGCCTTGCGTGGGAACGGCCTGGAGACGACCCTGCTCTATGGGGTCGACGACATGGACCCGATGGACGCCCAGGCACTCCTGACACCGGACGCGGTCGAACATGAGATGGGAAGGCCGCTGGCTCACGTCCCGGATCAGGTCGACGACGGCCACACCTCCTATGGCCGGCACCACGCCGAGATCTTCATCGACATCTTTGCGCGCCTGGGCATCCACCCGGACCGCTATTACTGGATGAGTGAGATCTATCCGACCGGCGACCTGGACCCCTACATCCGACTGGCGCTGGATCGTGCACCGCTCGTGCGCGAGATCTACCGGCGGGTCGCCAACGTCCAACATCCGGAGACGTGGCATCCGGCCGGCGTGGTCTGCCCGACCTGCGGCAAGGTCGGGACGACGATCGTGACGAAGTGGGACGGCGAACGGGTCTTCTACGAATGCCGACCGACCCTTGTCAGCTGGGCGCGGGGTTGCGGCTCGTCCGGTTGGGTCAGCCCGTTCGGGGGCGCCGCGAAGTTGCCGTGGAATCTGGAGTGGGCCGCCCAATGGTCGCTCTTCGGCGTGACCATAGAGCCCGGCGGGAAGGACCTGTCCACGGCCGGTGGCTCGCGCGATCGGAGCGCGGCGATCGCCCGTGAGGTCTTCGAGCGCGAACCGCCGCTGAACGTCCCATACGAATTCCTCAACATCGGCGGCAAGAAGATGTCCACGTCCAAGGGTCGTGGCGCCGCTGCCCACACGATCGCCGAGGTCATCCCACCGGAACAGCTGCGCTTCCTGTTCGTCCGTCCGCGACCGAACCAGGCCATCGAATTCGATCCGGACGGCTCCGACGCGATCCCGCGCCTGTTCGACGAATTCGACCGCTTTGCCGCGGCGACCGCGGGCCGCGAGGTCAAGGGTGAGATCTCGCCCGGCTACGAGGCGACCTTCTGCTACTCCCTGCTGGACCCGAACGCGGACCTGGCCGGCGAGGCGGCGGCGTTCCGCCCGGCGTTCTCGCACCTGGCTCTGCTCGTCCAGATCCCCGGGGTCGATCTGGCCGCCCGGGTGGAGGCGGAGAAGGGCAGTCCGCTCACGCCACGCGAGGAAGAGAGCCTCGACGAGCGGGTCGCCGCCGCGCGGGCCTGGCTGGAGGCCTACGCGCCCCAGCGTGCGCGCCTGGCCGTCCACCACGACGCCGTGCCGGCGGAGGCGGCGGCTCTCGAATCGGACCAGCGCGCCTTCCTGACGGCCCTCGCGGATGCGGTCGCCACGACCGCGCCATCGGGTGGAGACGCGTGGCAGACAGCGATCTTCACGGCTGCGTCCGGCTCCGGCCTGGCTCCCGGCCGGTCATTCGGCGCGCTCTACCTGGCGTTCCTGGGTCGGACGAACGGGCCACGGGCCGGTTGGTTGTTGGCGAGCCTGGATCCTGTCTTCGTCATCGGGCGTCTGCGCGAGGCGGCCGATGCCCAGGCCGCCAGCCCTGGGGGTGCCTCGTGAGCGTCGGGTTACAGCGGCTGCGTGACGAACCGGACGTCATCCGCCGCGGCGCCATCGACAAGGGCGAAGATCCGACCCTGGTCGATCGCGCCCTGGCGCTGGATGCGGAACGCCGCCGTCTGCTCGGGGAGAGCGAGACGCTCAAGGCGGAGCGCAACGCGGCATCCAGGCGGATCGGCGAATCGATCAAGGCCGGAGCGGCACCAGGCGGGCCGGAGGTCGCGGACCTGCGGGTCACGTCGACGATGGCTGGCGAGCGGATCAAGGCACTTGACGCCACGCTGGCCGAAACCGAAGCCGCCCTGGAGGACCTGCTCCTGCGCATCCCCAACCCACCAGATCCGGACATCCCCGTCGGTGGCGAGGAGGCGAACGTCACGGTCCGGACCTGGGGCGAGCTGCTGTCGCGCGACCAGCCGCTGGCCGGCGACGCGGGGGCGGATGCGCCGGCGGGGGGAACGACCTGGACCCGCAAGCCCCACTGGGAGATCGGCGAGGCCCTCGACATCCTGGACAACGCCCGCGGCGCGAAGATCACGGGCTCCGGATTCCCGGTCTACAAGGGTGCCGGCTCCGCCCTCCAGCGTGGCCTGATCAACTGGTTCCTCGACGTCCACACGCGTGAGAACGGCATGACCGAGGTCTGGCCGCCGGCCATGGTCAACGCCGACTCTGCTCGGGGGACCGGCCAGATCCCGGACAAGGAAGACCAGATGTACGTCGTCACCCGCGACGAGCTCTACCTGGTCCCGACGGCCGAGGTCCCGGTCACGAACCTGCATCGTGACGAGATCCTGGACGCCGGCCAGCTGCCGATCCGCTACGCCGCGTATTCCCCGTGCTTCCGACGCGAGGCCGGCGCGGCCGGCAAGGACACGCGCGGCATCCTTCGCGTCCACCAGTTCGACAAGGTGGAGATGGTCCTGTTCGAGCGCCCGGAGGACTCCGCGGCCGCGCTCGAATGGATGACGGAGCGCGCGGAGATCCTCCTGCAGCGCCTCGGCCTCGCCTATCGGGTCCTGCTCATGAGCACTCGCGAGATGGGCTTCACACAGGCCCGCAAGTACGACCTGGAAGTCTGGTCGCCCGGTGTCGAGCGCTGGCTGGAGGTCAGCTCGTGCTCGAACTTCCGCGACTTCCAGGCACGCCGGATGGCGATCCGATATCGTCCGGAACCGGGCGCCAAGGCGGAACTCGTCCATACCCTCAACGGCAGCGGACTCGCGCTCGCCCGGGTGGTCGCGGCGATCCTGGAGACCTACCAGCGGCCCGATGGCAGCGTCACGGTCCCCGACGTGCTCCGCCCGTACCTCGGGAGGGATACCATCGTCGCGTCGGTCTGATGCAGCAGACGACAGGCGAATGGAGTGTCCGATGACTGCACCCGTTTCCTGGCAGGCACCTGAACCGGAAGTGGGCCCTGCCCCCGGCATCGCGTGCGCCGATCCCGGCGCGCGTTGCTGTACTTCCCGTACTACTGGCAGAGGAGCGGCGCGACCCCTGGCATGAAGATGATGAAGATCAAGGTCGTGCGCGATCGCGAAGGCGGGCCGCTGTCGTGGGGCACGGCGATCCTGCGCATGATCGGTTACTGGGTCTCCGGGGCGGTCTTCTATCTCGGCTACATCTGGATCTTCATCGACAAGTGGAAGCGCGGTTGGCACGACCTCATCGCGGGTACGGTCGTCGTCAAGACGCCCTGACCGGGCGGCGCGTCTGGCGGGCTATCCTTGTCGGCGGAGAGGTGGCCGAGCGGTTGAAGGCGGCGCTCTTGAAAAGCGCTGAGTCGAAAGACTTCGTGGGTTCGAATCCCACCCTCTCCGCCACCCGACCCTCGGCGCCCACGAGCGCCACTGCGTGCCCGTCACCTGCTCCCACCTACGAGCCGCGAGCCGTGCCTCGAGGCGCTTCCCGGCTGGGCCCGGTGACCGACCACACGCAACGAACGCGAGCGCCCGGGCCCGGGCCCGGGCCCGGCCTGTGCGGGGCGTGCCACCACTCCCGCCGTATCCGGACGCGCGGCGGATCCGAGTTCCGCCTGTGCGAACGCTCCGTGAACGACCCACGATTCGCGCGGTACCCCGCCCTTCCGGTCCTGCTCTGCGCCGGGTTCGAGCCGGTGTCAGGTGGCGTGGGGGAGGGCGGCGAGGCCTAGGCGTAGCTCCCGGGCGCGGCCCACGTGGCCTGGCCCGGCCCGGCGCCCCGGCCCACAGGCGAGTACACCCGGCGCCCCGGCGAGACCACCCGGCGCCCCGCAATGTGGCTGCCAGTCAACATTGACGTGTCGAAGGCTGCACGTTGGACCCCCTGCGCCTCGTTTGCGGGAGTTCAGTGACCGACAGTCACCGAATCGAGTCAAGGCGCGCGGGTGAGACGCGACAGACGGGGGCGATCGGGGCCTCGATGCCCAGGTGTGTCGAAGAGCAGCGACTTTGTCACCTGAACTGGGCAGCGACTTTGTCACGTCGGCGTCCAGCGTCGCCATGGATGGACGGGTCTTGGTTCGCCGTCGCGGGGCTCGCTTGGGGGTGCCGGACGGTCGCTGAGCGGACCCGAGACGTCTGGATCGGGGAGGTCGGTCAGGATGCGTGAGCCGGATCGCGCGCGGAGCTTCGAGGCGTCCGCCGGAGCCGCGGCCGTGGCGACCGACTCGCCCCGCCACAGGACGAGCAGGCTGCCGTCGAGCCGTTCGTGGACCTCGACCCGGGTCCGGGCCAGGCTCCGCCGTCCGCTGACCGGTCCGAGCTGCAGGACGTGGCCGCCGAACCGGATGGTGTTGTCGGCCGCGACGATCCGGCCGTACTTGAAGCAGCAGACCCGCTCGAGGTCCAGCTCATCAGGGACTGGCCGATAGGCGACCGCAGGGCTGGCGGCCGGCACGCCGAAGCGGGCATTGAGCCGGACCAGGAAGCCCGGCAGGTACGCGTTCGCCGCCGCGATCGTGGTGATCCCCTCGAGGCGCAACTCGGCCACGAGCCGGCCCCCGATCGTCTCCCACATCCGCTCGATCCGGCCCTTGCCCTGCGGCGAGAGGGCGTGGATGCGGCGGATCCCGAGCTCTTCGAGGGCTCGCCCGACCTGGGTCAGCAGGCGCGTCCCGGTCAGCTCCTCCTCGAGCGTCAGGCGCTCCGAGGCACGCTTGGTGAAGATCCCGTGGCGGTCGATGTAGAGGGCCAGCGGGAGCCCCTTGTCCGCGCCGATCGCGCGCAGCATGGCGAAATAGCCGGCCGCGTCCTCGTGTTCGCGGAACAGCGCAGCCGGGACGGTGCCGGTCGCATCATCGATCGCTCCGATGAGCGTGGCGAATGGCTCGTCCGGCCCGAACCAGCGATGGCGGCTGCCATCGGCCTGGAGCAGGACCCCCTCGCGGGCCATCCGCTCGCGTCGGCTGCGGTGGGCCGGCGGTCGCCGCGGACGCGGACTCCGGAGCCCCGCCCGCAGGAGGATCCGGCGGATGGTCGAGCGCTCGAGGGTGATCCCCTCGCGCTCGGCGAGCAGGTCGGCCAGGTGGCTGTGGTTGAGTCCGACATAGCGGGTCCGGGCGAGCTCGACGACCCGCTCGGTGAGGACGGGATCGATGGCGTTCCAGGGGTGTCGGCCGCGGTTGCCGTGGACGAGGGCGCCGATGCCCTCGCCCCGGTAACGAGCCTTCAGGCGCTTGAGGTGGCGGATCGAGACGTCGAGCGCGAGCGCGGCTTCGACGATCGTCAGTCGACCGGCCGCAAGCTCATTGAGGACGTACAGCCGGCGTTGTCCCTCCCGGCCCAAGGTGATCGGAGAGGCGTCCATCGGGACAGCCTCCCCGGGGTGGCACGGGGTGACAAAGTCTCAGCTCACATCAGGGGTGACAAAATCGCTGCCCATCGACACCTCGATGCCCAGGTGTTGACTGCCAACCACATACCGGGCCGCCCGTGCCAACCACATACCGGGCCGCCCGTGCCAACCACGTAGCGCGTCATGGTCGTCCGCGGCACGCTTGACGGCTCGCGCGGGGCCCGGCCATACTCCGCGGACATCATGAATAGTGGGCTGTGAACGGGACGAGTACCTGTCGCACGTCGAACCAGAGATCCGGCGGTCGGTGCGAGCCGGAACGACGACGACAGGGAATGGACCCGGGAGCCTCCGGACCGAACGCGAAGCGGGGACGCCGCAGTCGCCAGTAGGCTCCGGCGCAGAGCGCCAGCGATATCGGGCAGCGCCGATCGGTTCCTGCGGCAACGCGGAGGGCCTGTCGGTCACGAGAGTGCGGCATAGCCGAATGAGGGTGGCACCGCGGAAGGCACGACCTTTCGTCCCGGAGACGAATGGTCGTTCTTGATTCTCCGAGGCCACAAGCGATGTCGACAGCCGATCCGATCAGCCTAGGGCAGACGAAGCGTCTGTCCGCCAACGCGGACACGATCCTCCTGCGCGCCACGCGCCCGGCCGATCTCGAGACCCCGATCGGGGCCTTCCTGCGCCTCGACGATGGGGGACCGGCCTACCTCCTCGAGTCGGTCGAGGGCGGCGAGCGACTCGGTCGCTACTCGTTCCTCGGAGTCGGTCCGCGGCGTCTCCTCGAGGTCCACGACGGCCTCGCCCGGATCCAGACCAGACCCGTCACCGTGCCCGTCTACGCGCCCGACCTGCCGATCGAAACGGTCGAGGCCGCCGACCCACTCGAGGCGATCCGCGCCTTCATCCCACGCCGACGAGTCCATCCGACCGAGGACATGCCCCGATTCACGGGCGGAGCGGTCGGGGCGCTCGCCTACGACGCGGTCTCGGCCTTCGAGCCAAAGGTCCCGCGGCCGGAGCGCGATCCAGTCGGGGCCCCCTTGGCGGCCTTCATCGAGACCGATCTCGTCCTGGTCTTCGATCATCTGACGCACACCCTGTCGGCCATCGCGTCGCTCCACACGGAGACGCCGGACCTGGAGGGCCGCTACAAGATCGCCGAAGCCGCGATCTTCGAGGCGCTGGAGCGGACCTCGCGACCCAGCGCAAGCGAACTCGCCGGCACAAGCGAACTCGCCGGCATACGACGTTCAACCGCTGATGGCGGAGCCCCGTCGCTGGGGCACCCCGTCGAGACCAGCCTGGGCCGCGATGCCTACATCCACGCGGTCCGGGTGGCCAAGGACGCCATCGCGGCGGGCGAGGCCATCCAGGTCGTGCTGGCCCGTCGCCAGTCGTTCGACCTGCCGACCGACCCAGCCACCGGCGCGGCGCTCGACGGCATCGCGTTGTATCGCTCGCTGCGGCGGGTCAACCCAAGTCCTTACCTGTTCTTCGTGCGCATGCCCACGTTCGAGGTCGTCGGCGCGTCGCCGGAGCTGCTCCTCCAGGTCCAGGGAGACCGGCTGACGACCCACCCGATCGCGGGCACGCGCCCGCGCGGTGCCGATGCGCGGGAGGACGCGCGGCTGGCCGAAGAGCTCCAGCACGATCCGAAGGAGCGGGCCGAGCACGTCATGCTCGTCGACCTGGGCCGAAACGACCTGGGACGCGTGGCCCGGCCCGGGACCGTCACCGTCAGCAAGTACATGGAGGTCGAGCGCTACAGCCACGTCCTTCATCTCGTCTCGCATGTCGAGGCGCGGCTGCGGCCGGAGCTCGATGCCCTCGATGCGCTGCGATCGGTCTTCCCGGCCGGCACGCTTTCCGGCGCTCCAAAGGTCCGCGCGATGCAGCTCATCGCGGCGGCCGAAGGCGAGCGCCGCGGGCTGTACGGCGGGGCCGTCGGCTATCTCGGCTACGACGGCAACCTCGACACGGCCATCACGATCCGAAGCGCGGTCCTCAAGGATGGCCAGGCCCACGTCCATACCGGCGCGGGCGTCGTGGCCGGCTCGGTCCCGGAGCGTGAGTACGAGGAAACAGAGCACAAGGCAGCGGCGCTCCGCAAGGCGATCGAGCTGGCGGCCGGCGTCCCTGAGGCGCCGCGCACGACAGCGTCGGCAGATGCGGACGCCGAGGCGGAGACGCGCGCGACAGAGCCGGCAGCGGAGTCCCAGCCGTGATCCTCGTCATCGACAACTACGACAGCTTCACGTTCAATCTCGTCCAGGCCCTCCAGGCGGCCGGTGCCGAGGTCGTCGTCGTCCGCAACGACGCACTGGACATCGCCGCGGTCGAGGCCATGTCCGACGATCCGGCCACGGACCTGCGAGGAATCGTCATCTCGCCCGGGCCCGGCGATCCGGATGACGCGGGGATCTCGGTCGGCACCGTGCGGGTGGCCGCGGACCGGCGCATCCCGCTGCTGGGGGTCTGCCTCGGCATGCAGTCGATGGCGGCCGCCTTCGGGGCGTCCATCGTCCGTGCACCCACACTCGTCCACGGCGAGGCGTCCGAGGTCACCCACGACGGTGCGGGCCTGCTCCAGGGGATGCCACCGGCGTTCATGGCGGCTCGTTACCACTCGCTGGCGGTCGATGCTGCGACTCTGCCGCCGGAGCTCAGGGTCAGCGCGATGAGCGAGACGGACCGGGTGGTCATGGGCATTCGCCACGTGTCGCTGCCGATGGAGGGCGTCCAGTTCCATCCTGAATCCATCCTGACGCCGCAGGGTCCGCACCTGCTCGCCAACTTCCTTCGCCTAGCCGGCGAGGGCGATGCGTCAAGACTTGACGCGGCGTCCGGGTCGTTCGCCACCGCGGGGCTGCCCGAGGCGGCCGAGGCGGCCGAGGGCGCCCGATGAGCGACCGGGTCCGCGCCGCGCTCGCGACGATCGTCGAGGGAGGGACACTGTCGATGGACGACGCGCGCGGCGCGATGGGCGCGGTCATGGATGGCGAGGCGACGCCGGCCCAGCTGGCGGCGCTCCTCATGGGCCTCCGGATGCGTGGCGAGACGGTCGACGAACTGGCCGGCTTCGCGGCCGCGATGCGCGACCGGGTCGTCCGGGTCGACGCGCCCGATGGCGCCATCGATATCGTCGGCACCGGTGGCGACGGAAGTGGCACGTTCAACATCTCGACGACGGCCGCCCTCGTCGTCGCGGCTGGGGGGGTCGTGGTCGCCAAACATGGCAATCGGGCGATCACGTCACGGGCCGGTTCCGCGGACGTCCTGGATGCACTCGGTGTTCGAGTCGACCACGATGCGGCGTCGGCGGGTGCCGCACTTCGGGAGCTCGGTTTCGCGTTCATGTTCGCCCCGAACTTCCACCCCGCGATGAAGCATGCCGGGCCGACCCGACGGGAGATCGGCGTCCGGACGGCGTTCAACCTCCTGGGCCCGCTGACGAACCCGGCCGGGACACGGCGTCAATTGCTGGGCGTGGGCGATGCGGCGGTCGCGGCCCGGATGGCGGAGGTCGTCCAGCGCCTCGGAACGGAGCGGACGTTCGTCATCCATGGGGCCGGCATCGACGAGCTGCCACTCGACGGGAGCGGCGTGCTCTACGACGTCACACCGGATGCGATCCTCCGCCGCGAGATCGCTGCCACGAAGCTCGGCCTGCCGTCCGCGCCCACCTCGCGACTCGCCGGCGGCAGCCCTGATCAGAACGCCCGGGTCGTCGAGGCCGTCCTGCGCGGCGAGCCGGGCGCCCGCCGCGACGTCGTCCTGCTCAATGCAGGGGCGGGGTTCCTGGTGGCCGGCGCCGTTGACACGCTCGATGCGGGCGTCGAGCGGGCAGCTCTCACGATCGATGCCGGGCTCGGGATCGAACTGCTGGAGCGGCTGCGGGATGAACGGCACGCGGCCGACGAGGCAGGCACCGACGGGGCGCGGGCATGACCGTCGTCGCCCAGCCGGGCATGACTGGCGTCGCGCGGCGGGGCGGGACCCGCGTCGCCCGGCGCGATGTCGTGCACGACATCGCCGCCCGTCGCCTGGCGGACGTCCGCGTGGAAGTGGCCGGTGTCCGTCCGGCGGACCTCCGCGCCTCCGTCAAGATGGCGCCGTCGCCCCGCCCCATCGCGGAGCGACTCGCGGCGCCCGGCCTCCACCTCATCGCCGAGATCAAGCGCGCATCACCATCGGCCGGGCGGATCGCCGAGGCCGGGGAGGATATCGTCGCCCGGGCGCGCGCCTACGAAGCAGGTGGCGCAGTCGCCATCTCCGTGCTGTGCGAGCCGCACTGGTTCGGCGGGTCGGTCGACGACCTCCGAGCTGTTCGGGCAGCGGTCGCCATCCCGGTCCTCGCGAAGGACTTCGTCGTCGACGCGGTCCAGCTGCCGCTGCTTCGTGCCGCCGGCGCCGACATCGTCCTTCTGCTCGCGGTCCTTCACCCCGCGAAACGGCTCGCACGACTCGTCGTGGCGGCGCGTGACCTGGGCCTTGAGCCGCTCGTCGAGATCCACGACGCGCGGGAGCTGGACCGGGCGCTCGGCACGGACGCGCGGCTCATCGGTCTGAACAACCGGGATCTGCGGACGCTCCAGGTGGACGTCGAGCGGGCCGGCCGGCTGCGTGAACTCGTCCCGGACGATCGCCTTGTCATCGCCGAATCGGGTGTCCGCAGCGCGGATATCGTCGCCCGCTGGCGGGCCCTCGGCTTCGACGGCGTCCTCGTCGGCGAGGCACTCGTCCGAAGCGACGATCCGGCGGCCGCGGTCCGGGCATTCGTCGCCGCAGGTGTCGCGCCCGCTGATGCGGCCAACGTCGCTCGCCGGCCCCTCGTCAAGATCTGCGGCATCACCGATGAGGCCGGCGTCCTCGCCGCGGTCGCCGCGGGCGCCGATGCGATCGGGCTCAACGTCGTCGCCGACACACCCCGGGCACTCACCCTGGACGAGGCCGCCAGCCTGGCCCGGCTGGCCCGCGCAGCCGGAGGCGCTCACCGACCCTTGATCGTCGCGATCACAGCGGATGCGTCGCCGCACCTGCTCGACGCGGTGCTGGCGTCGTTCGACCCGGACATCGTCCAGCTCAATGGGAACGAGCCGATCGAGCGCGCCGGAGCGATCGGGCGCCGAACGTGGAAGGTGCTCCACCTCCCGGCCGCGGAGCCCGGGGACCTCTCAACGGCGGCCGCGGACCTCGTGTCGCGCGGTCGAGCCTATCTCGCCGGCGGTGTCGAAGGCCTCCTCCTCGATACCGCCAGCGGGCCTCACCCAGGCGGGACCGGGACCCGCGCCGCTGAACGCCTGGCCGCTGCCGTCGCCCGGGAAGTGCCGGTCACCCTGGCCGGCGGCCTCCATCCGGCCAACGTGGCGGCCGCCCTCCGGACCATCCCGGCGATCGGAGTGGACGTCGCGTCCGGCACTGAGCGCCCGCGGGTCGCGGGTGAGCGCCCGACGAAGGACCCGCTCCGTGTGGCCCTGTTCGTGAAGCGTGCGAGGGCCGCCCGCGACGAC
>JBCLDE010000011.1:0-44619 GCA_038915165.1 Candidatus Limnocylindrales bacterium | reverse complement strand
CGCCCTCGGTCCGGCATGCGGAGATTATCGCCGACTGGCCGCTCATTGTCAATCCCGTTAGTGCCTACATTCCACGGCGTGAGACGGCCCGGAAAGCGGCCTGTCTGAACGTGAATTGGGAAGGATCAGCCCGAATCGGCGCTCGAACTTCGGGCTAGCCAGCGCCACTTCTGCGGCTCAGCTGCGATCCAACGGCAAGCTCAGGTCCTGGACGCACGATCTGGTCACCGGCACGTAGCGCGCCCTGTCACCGCACCGCCCGGTACGTGCGCTCCGCCTGCCCGTCAGTCGCTTGGCCTGCACCTGGCGACTCGTCGCACGGCCCAGCCTGGGTGCACCATCGCCGGCGGGGCGGCGATCCTGCGGGAGCACCGCCCCGCCGGCGATGGATCGGGCCAGAAATGTGACATTCGGCCCTTGGCGTAGGTTCTCGGGCTCACGGACGATGGGCCAACCACTCCTGTCAATCAGCTGGACGTCGAGCGGGAAGGGTGCTGATGCCGAGGCTGACGCGACGCGAGTTTCTGGTGCTTGCCGGCGGAGGAACAGCCGCCCTCGCGCTCGGCTTGGTGGCAACCCGCCGGTCACCCCTCGCGCTCCTCGAACCGGTCGCCGTCGCCGATCCCCTCGCCGCCTACCCGGAGCGCGGCTGGGAAGCCGTGTACCGCGACCAGTACCGCTACGACCGCAGCTTCACGTTCGTCTGCTCGCCGAACGACACCCACGCGTGCCGGCTCCGGGCGATCGTCCGGAACGGGGTCGTCATGCGGACCGAGCAGGCGTACGACGTCTCGCGCTACACCGACCTCTACGGGAACGCCGCGACGGCGGCGTGGCACCCGCGTGGGTGCGCTAAGGGCTACCAGGTCCATCGCCGCGTCTACGGCCCGTTCCGTCTGAAGTACCCACTGATCCGGAAGGGCTGGCGCGAGTGGGCGGATGCCGGCTTCCCGCCGCTGACGCCCGAGCTCCGGACGCGGTACCGGTTCGACGCGCGCGGGTCGGACGAGCTCGTCCGGGCGTCCTGGGAGGACGCGCACCGGTACATGGCGAAGGGCCTCGTCGCGATCGCCCGCACCTACAGCGGCGACGAGGGACGACGGCGCCTCGAGGCGGAGGGCTATCCGCCGGAGATGCTCGACGCGATGGGCGGCGCCGGGACCCGGACGCTCAAGTTCCGCGGTGGGATGGGCCTGCTCGGGGTCATCGGCAAGTACGGGATGTACCGCTTCGCGAACATGATGGCGCTCTTCGACGCGGATCTCCGGGGCGTCTCCCACGAGGAGGCGAAGGGCGGGCGGCTGTGGTCGAACTACACGTGGCACGGCGATCAGGCGCCGGGCATGCCGTTCGTCCACGGGCTCCAGGCGGCCGACGTCGACTTCAACGACCTGCGCTTCAGCAAGCTGACCATCCAGGTCGGCAAGAACCTCGTCGAGAACAAGATGGCGGACTCCCACTTCTTCATCGAGACGATGGAGCGAGGCGGGACGATCGTCACGATCACCCCGGAGTACAGCCCGCCGGCGACGAAGGCCGACTACTGGATCCCGATCCGGCCCGCCACCGACGCCGCCCTGTTCCTCGGGATCACCCGCCTGATGATGGATCGTGGGCAGTACGACCCCGACTTCGTCCGGCGCTTCACCGACCTGCCGCTGCTCATCCGGACCGACACCGGCCGCCGCCTCCGGGCGGCGGAGGTCTTCCCTGGCTACCAGCCCGGCCTCGCGCCCGACGGCCCCTCGTTCGCCCTCCAGGGCCTGAAGCCCGAGCAATACGAGCAGCTCGGCGACTTCGTGGTCTGGGACGAGCGTGCCCGCGAGCCGCGGGCGATCACCCGCGACATGGTCGGCGCGCGGATGGCGGAGACCGGCCTGGCGCCCGCGCTGGACTGGACCGGGAACGTTCGGCTCGCCGACGGCAGCGAGGTCGAGGCGACGACGACCTGGGCCGCCTACCGGACCCACCTCGAGGACTACGACCTCGACTCGGTCGTCGAGATGACCGGCTCGCCGCGCGAGCTCATCGTCCGGCTGGCCGACGATATCGCCCGGATCAAGCCCGCCTCGGCGCACATCGGCGAAGGCGTCAACCACTGGTTCCACGCGACCCTCGCGAACCGGGCGATCCATCTGCCGTTCATGCTCACCGGCAACATCGGCAAGCCCGGCGCCGGTGTCTACACCTGGGCCGGCAATTACAAGAGCGCGGTGTTCCAAGGCCATCCCGACAGCGGCCCGGGGTTCAAGGGCTGGATCGCGGAAGACCCCTTCGAGCCGAATCTCGACGAGACCGCCTCGGGCTCGGATATCAAGGCCCACATGTACGGCTATGGCGAGGAGCCCGCCTACTGGAACCACGGCGACCGCCCGCTCATCGTCGACACCCCGAAGTACGGCCGCAAGGTCTTCACGGGCCGGACCCACATGCCGACGCCGACGAAGGCGATGTGGTTCACGAACGTGAACCTCCTGAACAACGCCAAGCACCACTACGAGATGATCCGCAACGTCAACCCGCGGATCGACCTCATCGCGACGACCGACATCGAGATGACCTCGTCGGTCGAATACGCCGACATCGCCTTTCCGGCGACCTCCTGGCTCGAGAGCCAGACCCACGAGATCACCGCGTCGTGCTCGAACCCGTTCCTCCAGGTCTGGGGTCGGGCGAAGGACGGGATCGATCCGCTGTACGAGGCGAAGGACGACGCGCACATCCTCGCCGACCAGGCCAAGGCGCTCGGCGACGAGCTCAGCGACTCGCGCTACGCCGACTACTGGAAGTTCATCCTCGAGGGCAAGGAGGACGTCTACATCCAGCGCCTCCTCGACGCCTCGATCACGACGAAGGGCTACCGCCTCGACGACATCCTGGCCGGCAAGTACGGCGAGCCGGGTGCGGCGCTCATGCTCTTCCGGACGTATCCCCGGATCCCGTTCTACGAGCAGATCACCGACAACCTGCCGTTCTTCACCGATACCGGGCGCCTGAACAGCTACTGCGACATCCCCGAGGCGCTCGAGTACGGCGAGAACTTCGTCGTCCAACGCGAAGGCCCGGAGGCGACGCCCTACCTCCCGAACGTCATCGTCAGCTCCAACCCGCTCGTCCGGCCGGACGACTACGGCATCCCGGAGGACGCGATGGACGCCGACGAGCGGACCGTCCGCAATATCCGCAAGCCGTGGGCGGAGGTCAAGCGGACGAAGAACCCGCTGTGGGAGGCGGGCTATGACCTGTACTGCCTGACGCCGAAGACCCGCCACCGGGTCCATTCGAGCTGGAGCACGAGCGACTGGACGCTCCTCTGGGACTCGAACTTCGCCGACCCGTACCGGGCGGATCCGCGTTCGCCCTGGGTCGGCGAGCACCAGCTCCACATCCATCCCGACACCGCCCGGGCGCTCGGGATCGAGGACGGCGACTACGTCTACGTCGACGCCAACCCGGCCGATCGGCCGTACGTCGGCTGGAAGCCGGACGATCCGTTCTACCGGGTCGCCCGGTTCATGCTCCGGGCGAAGTACAACCCCGCCTACCCGCGCGGGATTGTGATGACCAAGCACGGCCCGTTCCAGGCGACGGAGCGGTCCGTCCGGGCGCACGAGACGCGGCCGGACGGCCGGGCGCTGTCCGAGGGGACAGGTTACCAGGCGAACCTCCGCTACGGCAGCCAGCAGTCGGTCACCCGCGACTGGTCCATGCCGATGCACCAGACCGACAACCTGTTCCACAAGGCCAAGGACGCGACCGGCTTCATCTTCGGCTACGAGAACGACAACCATGCCCTCAACACTGTCCCGAAGGAGACGCTCGTCAAGGTGACGCGCGCGGAGCCCGGCGGGCTCGGCGGGCAGGGGCGCTGGAAGCCCGGCACGACCGGCTTCTCGCCGGGCAACGAGTCGGATGTCATGCGCCGCTACCTCGCCGGGACGCTCGGTCCGAAGGCGGCCCGATGAGCCGCCGCGAGCTGCAGATGCTCGGGCCGTCCGGCCTCGACAAATCGGCCGAGCCGGACGACCCGCTCGAGCTCGTCGGGGTGCCCGTGCCGGTCGACGAGGCGACGTTCGACGAGATGGCCCGCTGCCTCGTCGAGGAGTACGTCCGCGACGGCTGGACCGACGACCGCCTGATGGCTCTCTTCCGGTCGCGCTTCTACGCCGGGCTCCACGTCATCCAGCTCCGCCGCGGCGAGCCCTGGGTGCGCGGCCTCATCGCCGAGACGCGCCTCCGCTGGCATCGGCCCGGCCGCTCCACGGAGGGACCCGCCTGATGCCCGACGTCCGCAACTGGCAGCTCGGTCGGTCGATGACATACCCATTCCCGGAGCACCACCCGGACTGGCAGTTCGCCTTCGTCTTCAACATCAACCGGTGCATCGCCTGCCAGACCTGCTCGATGGCCTGCAAGAGTACCTGGACCTTCTCGAAGGGCCAGGAGGCGATGTGGTGGAACAATGTCGAGACGAAGCCGTACGGTGGTTACCCGAATCATTGGGACACCCGGCTCCTCGGGCTCATCGATGAGGCGCACCAGGCGGCCGGGATCGAGCCGGGCTGGAAGGGCGACCCGCCCGACCGCGAGGCGCCGTACGGCACGTACGACGGCATGACCATCTTTGAGGCCGCGGCGCGAGAGCAGCCCCAGGTGCAGCAGGCACTCGGCTACCTGCCGGCGGACGACGAGTGGCGTGCGCCGAACATCTTCGAAGACGTCACGCAGGCCGGCCGACCCTCCCCTGGCAGTCTGGGGCTCGAATCAGGTGGGGCACAGCTCCCCGAGCACACCGCCTGGTTCTTCTACCTCCAGCGGCTGTGCAACCACTGCACCTACCCGGCCTGCCTCGCGGCCTGCCCCCTCAAGGCGATCTACAAGCGTCCGGAGGACGGCGTCGTCCTCATCGACCAGTCGCGCTGTCGCGGCTATCGCAAATGCGTGGAGGCATGCCCGTACAAGAAGACGATGTACCGGCCGACGACCCGGACGAGCGAGAAGTGTGTCGCCTGCTACCCGCGCCTGGAGGGTGCCGACCCGGCGAGTGACGGGGTGCCGATGGAGACACGCTGCATGGCCGCCTGCCCCGGCCGGATCCGGCTGCAGGGACTCGTCCCCATCGCGTCCGATGGGACGTGGGCCGACGACCCGCAGAACCCGCTGACCTTCCTCGTCCGCCACGAGCAGGTCGCGCTCCCGTTGTATCCCCAGTTCGGGACCGAGCCGAACGGCTTCTATATCCCGCCGCGCTGGGCGCCGCGGCCGTACCTGCGCCAGATGTTCGGGCCCGGTGTGGACCAGGCGATCGAGCGCTACCGGGCCCCGTCGCGCGAGCTGCTCGCCGTCCTCCAGCTGTTCCGGGCCAGCCAGACGGTGATCTTCCGGTACGAGATCGTAGAGGGCCCGATGGTCTTCGAGACCGAGATCGACGGCAAGCCATGGGCGATGTTCGACGACACGGTCATCGGCTTCGACCAAAAGGGTCGAGAAGTCGTCCGCCTCAACGTCGAGGAACCGGTCCATGTGCGGCCGGCCCCACATCCGAATTCGATCTGATGGCGACGCAGGCTCCGCGTTCGATCACTCGCTCCGACGGGGCGGTGCTCGACCGCGCACTTGCCCGGGCGGACGCGTACCGCGTCCTCGCCGCAGCGTTCCGGGACCCGGACGACTCCGGCGCCGAGGCCGAGCTCGATCTGGCCGCGCTCCGCTCCGCGGCAAACGACCTCGGGTCGCCGCCCGGGCCGGAGGCGTGGCGGGCCCTCCGCCGGATCCGGTCCCGGGAGGCGCGCGCAGCCGAGCACCGGGCGATCTTCGGTCATGTCGTCGCCCACGGCTGCCCACCGTACGAGACGGAGTACGGCCGGCAGCACGTCTTCTGGCAGAGCCAGGAGCTCGGCGACATCCGCGGCTTCTACGAGGCCTTCGGCGTCCGGCCCCGGCGCGGCGGCGAGCGGCCCGACCACGTCGCGTGCGAGCTCGAGTTCCTCGCGCTCCTCGCGCTCAAGGAGGCGACGGCCGTCGCGACCGGCCAGGCCGAGCGCGCCGCGCTCTGCCGGGACGCCGCCGCGCGGTTTCTCGGCGACCACGCCGGCCGGTGGCTGCCGGCGCTCGCCGGACGGATCGCCCGGCGCGCCCCGGGCGGCGGCTACGCGGCCGCGGCCGCGATCGCGGCAACCCTCGTCGCCGGCCACGCCCGGGAGGTCGGGAGCGTCCTGGTCCCGCTCGATCCGGACGACCTGGTCCCGATCACGGACGAGCCGGACGGGTTCTCGTTCGAGTGCGGTGTCGACGTCGACGGCGGCGACCTCGCGCCGCCGGGGAGCACCTGATGGTCGTCGCCGAGGCCGCGCCCGGGTTCGCCCTCCACGTCGATCCGGCCCTCGCCGAGGCCGCCGTCTTCCGCGCCCTCTCGCGCCTGGATCTCGTCGCTTCAGAGGCGCTCGCGGCGCACCGTCGGCGGACCGAGCTCGTCTACGCGATGGCCGATCCGGCTGAGCGCGGCCTGGCCTTCGGCCGGCTCGCCCTGGCCGAATTTGCGGAGTTGTGCCTGGCCGAGCCACTTCGCGTCGCCGTCGCCGAGCGACCGGCCGTCGCGGCACGGGCGCGGGTCGTCCTCCTCGGCGAGGCCCGCGGCCGCCTCGACGAGGGGGTCACGTGCGAGCCCGGAGGGGAGCACCTCGGGATCCGGATCGAGGCGACCTGGTTCGACGACCCGGGCGGCCTGCTCGCCTGGGCCCGCCATGCGCTCGGCCACGCGGAGGATACGCTCGACCCAGCGTTCGCCTTCGAGCGCGACTGGGACGAGGCGGGCGGCGGGCGGGTCCCCGTCGCGACCCGGGCAAGGCTCCACCGGCTGTGGGACGTCACCGTCGACGCCCGACTCGTGGCCGCCGGCCGCCTCGTGGCCGGACCCGCGCTTCGGCGGCATCGGGCGGCGATCGCGGGGGACCTGCCGGGGATCGGCGGCGCGGCGATCGACGTCGTCGTCGCGTACCTCTGGGAGCGGCCGCGGCCGGCCTTCCCGGAGCTCCTCGCCTGGGCGGAGCGGCCGATCGGGATCGTCCGCGTCGCGGCGCCGGGCGAGCCGGGCCTGCCGCGACCCGACCGCTGTCCGCTGTGCGGCTTCCCGAGCGACGACGTCATCCCGCCCGAGGCGGAGGTGGCGGAGCTCGTCGCCGTCGACTACCCCGACTGGCGTCCGGAGCGGGGGTTGTGCGGTCGGTGCACCGACCGCTACCGCTTCGCCGGGCTCCTCGGAGGTGGCCGATGAGCCGTTCGTCCGTCCTACGCTTCCGGACCATCGGTCTGGGTGCCGTCGGACTCGCGGCGCTCCTGTCGCTCGCCGGGGTTCCGATCACGAGCGCCCAGGGGACGACCCTCTTCCCGGTCCGGATCGACGGAGCGCTCCCGGTCGATCTACCGTTCGACCCCGCCTGGGATACGGTCCACCCGGTGGACGTCAGCCTCAGCGGTCAACCGGTCGTCCCGCCGATGCGACTGGAGCCGGCATTCCCCTCCGTTCGTGTACGCGCGCTCGTGAACGGCGACCGGATCGCGGTGCTCCTCGAATGGAACGACCCGACGCAAGACGACTCCGTCCTGAGCGTCGACAGCTTCGCCGACGCGGCGGCGATGCAGCTCGCACTCGGGAGCGGCACGTCGATCTGCATGGGCCAGCGAGCCGGCGGCCTGAACATCTGGCACTGGAAGGCCGACTGGGCGGCCGACCTCGCCCGACGACGGAACATCGAGGATGCCCATCCGGCGATGCCGGACGACGTCCAATTCCCGGTTGGCAAGACGGACGACACGCTCGGCCCGGATGGGTTCCTCGCCGGGCGGGCGGCCGGCAATCCCCTTTCCGCCGCATCGCTCGTCAGCTCCGTTGCGGATCTCAATGCCGTGGGCTTCGGGACGATCACGAGCCAGTCACCCGAGGGCCAGAACGTCCACGGCGCGTCGGAGTACCGCGATGGCGTCTGGCGTGTCGTGATGTCGAGGCGGCTATCGGACGGCGACCCAAACGATGCCGTCCTGAATCCGGGCAGCGCGGCGACCACCGTGGCGTTCGCGGTCTGGGACGGCAGCCGCGGCGACCGCGACGGCCAGAAGTCGGTCTCGTCCTGGCTCGCGCTGTCGCTGCCCCAGCAGCCAATCGGCCTGTTCGACATATGGCCCTTCCTGCTGTTGCTCCTGCTGGCGCTGGTGCTGTCGGGGCTGATCATGTTCTACGGAGCCCGTCAGCCGGCGATCGGGCTCGGCTGGCCGAACGGTCGCCCCGACGGCGGGGAGACGCGCAGGTGATCGCGACCGCTCGGGTGGCCGCTGGGCCGCAGGCCAGGCTCGCACCCGCCGAGCGCGAGGCCGTCGACCGACTGGCCCGCTGGCTGCTCGTGGCCGTGGGGTTCGACCTGATCGTCACCCGCTTCGTCGTGCGGCTCGCGATCTTCATCCCGAAGGGCGAACCGTGGGCGACGGCGAGCGCCATCCTCGGACGGATCGGCGCTGCGACCGATGCCCTCGTGCCGATCGTCGGCCTGCTCCTGCTGGGCGCGCTTCTCCTGCGGGCTGGCCGACTCGGCGATCGCGCCGAGCAGACGATCCTCGTCCTGATCGCGGCCATCGCCGTCGGCGGTCTCGCCCTTGTTCGCTTGCCGCCGACGCCGCTCGTTGCCCTCGGCCTCGACCTGCTCGTCGCCGTCGTCGCCGTCGGGGCCGCCCTCCGGATCGGCAGGGACGTCCATGCGCCTCGGGTCGCCCGCCTCGGGATCGTCTCGCTCGCCGCCGCGATCGCCCTCGCGGCGCTCGGCCGCATGGTGGACCTCGCCGCGGTCGTTGCGGCCCCGGAGGGCGCCTCGCCGAGCGGGACCCCCGGGATCGCGATCGGTGCGCTCGGGCAGCTCGCCTTCGTTGCCGGCGCCGCCCTCGTCGGCCTCGCCGGCGTGGCCGGCCTCGTTTCGCCGGGCGCCCCGCGTCGCGGACTCGCCATCGGCCTCGCCGCGGCCCTCGTCGTGCTCGCGCTCGGTCTGCGAGCGCCCGCGATCTGGGGCGCTCTCGCGATCTGGAGCGTCGGCCTTGCCGGAATCGTCCCGGTCCCAGCGATCGCGCTCGCGATCGGGCTCGCCGTCGCCGGCCTGCCGGCGCTTCATCGCCGCACGCCGGCGTCCGCGATCGGGGCGTCGATCGTTCTCCTCGCCGGGTACGGTCTCGCCGCGAGCGGCCTCGCCCTTGCCGGCCTGCTCGGTCTGGTCGTCGCATCGGCCAAGCGTGAGCACCTGATCGCGTCGAGCTCGTAGCCCGCGTGGGCCAATCCCTACTCGCAAGGAGGCGCCGTGAGCCCATCCAAGGAAGACCGGCCCATGAGTGAGCCGCTCGAATGCGGGACCTCGCGGCGCAGCTCGACCTCGACGAGGGCTGACTCAGAACGCTGCTCAGCCAGCGGCCAACGGCTGGGCGTCATGGCGCGAACGGCCAGCGACAGTCTCGGGACGCCGCGCCGCCCGACCGTCATCGATCCGAGCCAGGCGGGCGACTCGAAGCGACGACCTCCTCGACCAGCCGATCGAGGAACCAGGTCGCGGTGCGGCGCGCGAAGTAGTGGAGGAGCGCCTGGTCGATGAGGAGCCCGATGCCGCCGCCCGGCGGCGCGTAGACGCCGTGGAGCTGCAGCCCGCTGCCGTCCGCGACGATGCGCCCGGCGAGCACCGGGAAGAGCGGCGCGAACGAGGCGGCGCGCCAGCCGATCTCCACGACACCTTCGAATGGGTCGCGATCGACGGAGAGCCCGGGATCCGCTGGCGTCGGATCGGCGGCCACGCGATCTCCGAGTACCCACCCGCCGTTCCGTTGAACACCGGGCCCGTTCGCTATGCTCCCCTCCAAGGCAGATGACGGCCGACGAGGGGTGACGTGGACCAGCCGCAGCTCAACTGGATCGCGAACTACATCTGGGGCATCGCGGACGACGTGCTCCGCGACCTCTATGTCCGCGGCAAGTACCGCGACGTGATCCTGCCCATGACGGTGTTGCGTCGCCTGGACTCGCTTCTGGAACCGACCAAACCGACCGTGCTCGAGATGAAGGCCACGCTCGACAGGGCGGGCATCGTCAACCAGGACCAGGCGCTCCGCAAGGCGGCTGGCCAGGCCTTCTACAACACCTCGCGGTTCACCCTGCGGGACCTCCGCGCCCGGGCCAGCCAGCAGCAGCTCAAGGCCGACTTCGAGGCGTATCTCGACGGCTTCTCAGCCAACGTGCAGGACATTCTCGAGAAGTTCGAGTTCCGCAACCAGATCCCGCGCCTGTCGAAAGCGGATGCGCTGGGCACGCTCATCGAGAAGCTGCTCTCGCCCGACATCAACCTGAGCCCGAACCCCGTATTGCACGGCGACGGCTCGGTGAAGCACCCGGGCCTCGATAACCACGCGATGGGCACGATCTTCGAGGAGCTGGTCCGCCGCTTCAACGAGGAGAACAACGAGGAAGCCGGGGAGCACTGGACGCCCCGCGACGCCGTCCGCCTCATGGCCAAGCTCGTGTTCCTGCCCATCGCCGACGCGATCGAGTCGGGCACCTACCTGCTCTACGACGGCGCGTGCGGGACGGGCGGCATGCTGACCGTGGGCGAAGAGACGCTCCAGCAGCTCGCGACGGAGCGTGGCAAGCAGGTCGCCACCCACCTGTACGGCCAGGAGATCAACTCCGAGACCTACGCCATCGCCAAGGCTGACCTCCTGCTCAAGGGCGAAGGCGAGGCGGCCGACAACATCATCGGCGGGCCGGAGTACTCGACCCTCTCGAACGACGCCTTTCCGTCCCGCGAGTTCGACTTCATGCTCTCCAATCCGCCGTATGGCAAGAGCTGGAAGAGCGACCTGGAGCGGATGGGCGGCAAGGAGGGGATCAAGGATCCGCGCTTCCTGATCGAGCACGCGGGCGATCCCGAGTACTCGCTGCTCACCCGCTCGAGCGACGGTCAGATGCTGTTCCTGGCCAACCTGCTGAGCAAGATGAAGCACGACAGCAGGCTCGGCAGCCGCATCGCCGAGGTCCACAACGGCAGCTCGCTCTTCACCGGCGACGCCGGCCAGGGCGAGAGCAACATCCGCCGCTGGATCATCGAGAACGACTGGCTCGAAGCCATCGTCGCGCTGCCCCTGAACATGTTCTACAACACGGGCATCGCCACCTACATCTGGGTGCTGACGAACCGCAAGCCCGCGCACCGCCAGGGCAAGGTGCAGCTCATCGACGCGACCAGCTGGTTCAGGCCGCTGCGCAAGAACCTGGGCAAGAAGAACTGCGAACTCTCGGAAGCGGACATCGGGAAGATCTGCGACACCTTCCTCGCGTTCGAGGAGAGCGAGCAGTCGAAGATCTTCCCCAACGCCGCCTTCGGCTATTCGAAGGTCACGGTGGAGCGCCCGCTGCGCCTGGCGGGCATCGACCCCGAGCGCGCTTACACGCCCAGGGAGATCAAGGCCCTGCGCGAGACGGCCGAGCGGGACGAGTCCGCGCCGCCTGTGATCAGGAAGATCCACAAGCCCGGCAAGGCCGAGGCCGACCCGCTGCACGGGCTGTTCCCGGTCACGATCGACGGCAAGCCGTGCGTCGTCGAGTACGAGCCCGATAGCGACCTGCGCGACACCGAGCAGGTGCCGCTCCTCGAAGATGGTGGCATCGAGGCCTTCCTGAAGCGCGAGGTGCTGCCGCACGCCGCCGACGCGTGGTTCGACCCGGCGAGCGTCAGGATCGGCTACGAGATCAGTTTCACCCGCTACTTCTACAAGCCGCAGCCGCTGCGCACGCTGGAGGAGATCCGCGCCGACATCCTGGCCCTGGAGAGGGAGACCGAGGGGTTGCTCGGCGAGATCATGGGGAGCACGGGATGAGCGAGGCGCCCCGGAAGTCCCAGTTCCTGGTCTACCAGGCCGAGAACGGTGCCATCAAGATCGATGTGCGCTTCGAGGACGAGACCGTCTGGCTCACGCAGCCCCTGATCGCGGAGCTGTTCCAGACCAGCCAGCAGAACATCAGTCTTCATCTCCAGCACATCTACGAGGAAGGAGAGCTGGAGCCGCAAGCAACTCACAAGGAATCCTTGTCGGTTCGCAGCGAGGGGAGCCGGGAGGTCAGCCGGAATCTCGAGTACTACAACCTGGACGCCATCATCTCCGTCGGCTACCGCGTCAAGTCCCGCGTCGCCACCCAGTTCCGCATCTGGGCCACCCAGCGCCTGCGTGAGTACATCGTCAAGGGCTTCGTGCTGGATGACGAGCGCCTGAAGAACCCGGACCGGCCCTTCGACTACTTCGAGGAACTGCTGCGCCGCATCCAGGACATCCGGACCTCGGAGCGCCGCTTCTACCAGAAGATCACCGATATCTACGCCACCAGCATCGACTACGACCCAACCGCCGAGGCCAGCATCGCCTTTTTCAAGACGGTGCAGAACAAGCTGCACTGGGCGATCACCGGACAGACTGCCGCCGAAATCGTCCACACCCGCGCCGACCACGCCAAGCCCAACATGGGGCTGACCAACTGGCGCGGCGCCAGGGTCCGCAAGGAAGACGTGGGCATCGCCAAGAACTACCTGGCCGAACCTGAACTGGCCGCCCTGAACAACCTGGTGGAGCAGTACCTCCTCTTCGCCGAAGGCCAGGCGATGCGCCGCATCCCCATGCACATGCCGGACTGGATCGCCAAGCTCGACGGCTTCCTGAAGCTCAACGAGCGCGGCATCCTCACCAACGCCGGGCAGATCTCCCACGACCTGGCGGTCCAGCATGCGGAGGGGGAATACGAGAGCTTCTACCCGCAGCAGCTCGCGGATGAAGCCGGGCGACCCGACGATTTCGAGCAGAGCCTCAAGGCCCTGCCGCTGACCAAATCCCGGGCGAAGAAGGAGCGAGGGGCGGAATGATCGCCGACCTCCCGCCCTATCCCGCGATGAAGGACTCCGGCGTGCCGTGGCTGGGAGAGGTGCCGGGGCATTGGGGCATCCAGCGACTGAAGTCGTCGATGAGCAATGTCATCCAGCAAAGCGCCGAACGGCAAGGCACCGATCTCTATGTCGCCCTCGAACACGTCGAGAGCTGGACGGGTCGCCTAAAGCAATCAACTTCAGACGTGTCGTTCGACAGCCAGGTCAAGCGGTTTCGGTCCGGAGATGTGCTGTTTGGGAAGCTGCGTCCATATCTAGCGAAGGTCACTCGGCCAACGAGTGACGGCGTGTGCGTCGGAGAGTTCTTCGTTCTTCGGCCCCGCCTTTCCAGCGCCACCGCTCCCTACGTGGAGCAGCTGCTGCGCTCGAAGCCGATCATTGACGCGATCACCAGCTCTACCTTCGGGGCAAGAATGCCGCGCGCTGATTGGCAGTTCGTGGGTGGAATGGCGGTCACGCTGCCGCCCCTGCCCGAACAAGCCGCCATCGTGCGGTTCCTCGATCACGCGGACCGGCGGATCCGGCGCTACATCGGCGCCAAGCAGAAGCTGATCAAGCTGCTGGAGGAGCAGAAGCAGGCCATCATCCACCGCGCCGTCACCCGCGGCCTCGACCCCAACGTCCGCCTCAAGCCCTCCGGCGTGGAGTGGCTGGGCGACGTGCCGGAGCATTGGGAGGTGCTGGCCCTGAAGCGAGTTCTGCGAAGGCTCGTCGATTGCGAGCACAAGACTGCGCCCGCCGTGGACACGAGTGAATTCCTCGTGGTCAGGACCACCGCGGTGCGTCGTGGACGCCTACGGCTGCAGGGCACCTACTGCACGACCCAAGAGGGATTCCGCGAATGGACCCGGCGGGGGCTGCCAGAGCCCGGAGACGTCGTGTTCACGCGTGAGGCACCCGCCGGCGAGGCATGCCTCATTCCGTCTGGCCTTCAGGTGTGCCTCGGTCAACGGACCGTGCTAATGAAAGTCCGGCGCGACAGGTACGACCCGTCGTTCCTTGTGCACATGATCTACGGTGGTCCACCAGCGGATCGAGTCAAGTTGGCGTCGCGAGGCTCTACGGTCGGGCACTTCAACATGGACGACATTGCCTCAATGACCATTCTTGTGCCGCCTCTCCAGGAGCAGAGAGCAATCGTTGATTACCTCGCGGATGCAACCGGGCCGTTCGAGATCGCCGCGCAACAGGCTGAACGGGAGATTGATCTGCTTCGCGAGTACCGCACCCGCCTGATTGCCGACGTGGTCACCGGCAAGCTCGATGTGCGCGAGGCGGCGGCGCGGCTGCCGGATGAAGTCGACGAAGCGGAGCCGCTGGACGAGACGGACGCGATGACCGACGCCGAGGAAGCTGCGTCCGGCGAGCTCGACGCCGTCTCCGAGGAGGTCGAGGCGTGACAAGCTCGCGCACCTTCCGATGCCCGACCGCCTCACCTTCGAGCAGAAGCGGCGCAAGGTTCATAAGCTGCTGCAGGAACTACGCGTCTCGGGCAGCATCATCAACCGGGGCACGCGGTCGCATCCCGAGTGGATCGCGGTGGAGGCGCCCCGTGATTGAGTTCCGCCCTTTGCTAGACGTTGGAAGGTTCCGGCCCTTTAGCAAAGGATTTAGCAAAGGCGACCGCCATTGCTTGACGGGTGCTTGATGAGAAGGCGTCTTGCTTCAAGAGGAGGCCCTGGAAACAGCCGGTTTGATAAGGACTTGAGGCGTTGACCGTACTTGATGGGTACTTGATCGAGACATGAAGACTGACACCAGCGAGCGCGGCCTCGAACGGCTGATCTGCACCGCCATGACCGGCCATCCCTGCGACCCGGGCGGCGGGGCGGCGGATCGCGTGGCGGAGCGCCCGGCCGTCTACGGCACGGGCTGGATCGGCGGCGACCCGAACGACTACGACCGCGAGTACTGCGCGGACCTCGCGCAGCTCGCGGCCTTCCTGCGGGAGACGCAGCCCAGGGTGGCCGAGGCGCTCGACCTCGACCACGACAGCCCGACGCGGCGCAAGTTCCTCGCCCGCCTGCAGGGCGAGATCAGCAAGCGCGGCACGATCGACGTGCTGCGCCACGGCATCAAGGACGGCCCGCACCAGATCGAGCTGTTCTTCGGCACCCCATCGAAGGACAACGCGGCCGCGGCGGAGCGCTACGCCCGCAACCGTTTCAGTGTCACGCGCCAGCTCCGCTACAGCCGCGACGAGACGCAGCTCTCGCTCGACCTTGGCGTCTTCATCAACGGCCTGCCCGTCGCCACCTTCGAGCTCAAGAACAGCCTCACCAAGCAGACGGTGGAGGACGCCGTCGAGCAGTACAAGCGCGATCGCGACCCGCGCGAGCGGCTCTTCGAGTTCGGGCGGTGCATGGTCCACTTCGCGGTGGACGAGCACGAGGTGCGGTTCTGCACCCAGCTCAAGGGCAAGGCCTCGTGGTTCCTGCCGTTCAACCAGGGCTGGAACGACGGTGCGGGCAACCCGCCCAACCCGAACGGCCTCAAGACCGACTACCTCTGGAAGCGGATCCTCACCCGCGAGGGCCTGACCGACATCCTGGAGAACTACGCCCAGGTGGTCGAGGCGAAGGACGAGAAGACGGGCAGGAAGAAGGCGGCGCAGGTCTGGCCGCGCTACCACCAGCTCGACGTGGTGCGCAGGCTCCTGGCCGACGCGAAGAAGAACGGGGCGGGCCGGCGCTACCTGATCCAGCACTCGGCCGGCAGCGGCAAGTCCAACTCCATCGCCTGGCTGGCCCACCAGATGATCGGCCTGCGCCGGGATGACGCGCCCGTCTTCGACTCGATCATCGTGGTCACCGACCGCAGGCTCCTCGACAGGCAGATCCGGGACACGATCAAGCAGTTCGCCCAGGTGAGCGCCACGGTCGGACATGCCGAAAACTCCGGCGACCTGCGCAGGTTCATCGCCGAAGGCAAGAAGATCGTCATCACGACGGTCCAGAAGTTCCCGTTCATCCTCGACGAGATCGGGAATGAGCAGCGTGGCCGGCGCTTCGCGATCGTCATCGACGAGGCGCACTCGAGCCAGGGCGGCAAGACCTCGGCGGCGCTCTCGATGGCCCTCTCGGTGGCCGGTGCGGAAGAGGATGACGAGACCACCGAGGACACGATCAACCGCGTCATGGAGTCGCGCAAGCTCCTCCCGAACGCGAGCTACTTCGCGTTCACCGCGACGCCCAAGAACAAGACGCTCGAGATCTTCGGCGAGCCGTACGACGTGGGTGGGCAGGTCAAGCACCGACCCTTCCACAGCTACACGATGAAGCAGGCGATCCAGGAGGGTTTCATCCTGGACGTGCTGCGGCACTACACCCCGGTCGCGAGCTACTACCGGCTTACCAAGAAGATCGAGGGTGACCCGGAGTTCGACACGAAGCGGGCCCAGAAGAAGCTGCGTCGCTACGTCGAGAGCAACGACCACGCGATCCGGCTCAAGGCCGAGATCATGGTCGACCACTTTCACGAGCAGGTGCTCGCGCTCAACAAGATCGGCGGCGAGGCGCGGGCGATGGTGGTCACGACCGGCGTCGAGCGCGCCATCCAGTACTACCACGCGATCCGCGACTACCTGGTCGAGCGCAAGAGCCCGTATCGGGCCATCGTCGCCTTCTCAGGCGAGCACGAGTACGGCGGCGTCCAGGTGACGGAGGCGTCCCTGAATGGGTTCCCGAGCGGGGCCATCGCCGACCGGATCGTCGAGCACCCCTACCGCTTCCTCGTCTGCGCCGACAAGTTCCAGACCGGCTACGACGAGCCGCTCCTCCACACGATGTACGTGGACAAGGTCCTGTCGGGCATCAAGGCGGTCCAGACCCTGTCGCGCCTGAACCGGGCGCACCCCCGGAAGCACGACGTCTTCGTGCTCGACTTCATGAACGATTCCGAGACGATCCAGGCGGCCTTCTCCGACTACTACCGCACGACGATCCTGTCGGACGAGACCGACCCGAACAAGCTGCACGACCTGAAGGCCGCGCTCGACGGCCGCCAGGTCTACGCCGAGGCCGATATCGAGCGGCTCGTGGCGCTCTACCTGGGCGGGGCCGACCGCGACCGGCTCGATCCGATCCTCGACGCCTGCGTGGCCACCTACCGGGAGCAGCTCGACGAGGACGGGCAGGTCGACTTCAAGGGCACGGCCAAGGCGTTCACCCGCTCCTACGACTTCCTCGCCTCCATCCTGCCGTACACGAACGCCGACTGGGAGAAGCTCTCGATCTTCCTGAACTTCCTCGTCCCCAAGCTGCCGGCCCCGGTGGACGACGACCTCTCGAAGGGCATCCTCGAGTCGATCGACATGGACAGCTACCGGGTCGAGAAGCAGGCGGCAGTCAAGTTCCAGCTGCCGGACGAGGACGCGGAGATCGCCCCCGTCTCGACGGCAGGTGGCGGTGGGGCGACCGAGCCGGAACTGGACCGCCTCTCGAACATCATCGCGGCGTTCAACGACCAGTTCGGCAACGCCGCCTGGGCCGACGCGGACCGCATCCACCAGCGCATCACGCACGAGATCCCGGCCAGCGTGGCCGCCGACTCGGCGTACCAGAACGCGAGGGCCAACTCCGACAAGCAGAACGCCCGCATCGAGCACGACAAGGCGCTGGGCCGCGTCATGACCGCCCTGCTGAAGGACGACACGGAACTGTTCAAGCTATTCAGTGACAACGAGTCGTTCCGTCGGTGGCTCACCGACACCATGTTCGAGCTGACCTACGCGGGGTAGCCGTCGGGCTCGGGCGTCGGGCGGAAAGACCGGTCAGGCTCGAGCGAGACGGACCTTGACATCGACCGGCGGGAGGAGTAGAAGGAACTCCAGCATGGCGGTTGATTGGATCGTGCCTGACCGGGCACCCCTCAGGAGGGCTCGATGCCGCGCAGACCCGGAGCATCTCTCGCAGCAGTCGCCCTCGTCGCGAGCAGCCTGTTGCTCGGTGGCACCGGAATCGGCGCGGATGCCGCGCCCAGCGGTGGGCCCGCCATCCGGGCCGACCTCGACGGCAATCGACTGTTCGATGATCTCGAGGCGCGACTGGCGGGAATGGGCGACGCGGATTCCGTGGACGTCATCGTCACCCTGGCGGGCGCGGGCACGGATGCGCGCATCGATGGCCTGATGCGCGAGGTCGGCGGGTTCGGGGTGACCCACCGCTGGACGATCATCGACGGTTTCGCGGCCACGGTCACCAAGGGCCAGGCGCTCGCGCTCGCGCGCCTGCCGGCCGTCAGGAGCGTAGAGGAGAACGGAACCGTCCAGGCGTTCAACGAGACTGCCCAGGCGTCCTTCGGGGTGACGCAGGCGCGCGTGGACGCGAACGTGGACGGCAACGTCGACGGAGTGGCCACATATTCGAAGATGGACATGGTCGTTGCGGTCATCGACACCGGCTGCGACATCGGCCATTTCGACCTCGACGAAGGCAAGGTCATCGCGTTCAAGGACTTCGTGGGGACCCAGACCACGTCCTACGACGACAACGGCCATGGCTCCCACGTGGCGGGCACGATCGCCGGCGATGGCGAGGGGCGGACGGACGGCCGCTACAAGGGCGTCGCTCCCGGTGCCGCGCTCGTGTGCGCGAAGGTCCTCAACTCCGTCGGCAGCGGCACGTTTGCGGCTGTGATCTCCGCAATCAACTGGGTTATCGACCTCAAGGTGATCCATGGCTACAACATCGTGGCCCTCAACCTCTCGCTCGGCGCGAACGGCTGCAACAACGGCACGGACGCGCCCTCGGCGGCGGTGAATAGCGCCGCCACCAACGGGATCGTGCCCGCCGTCGCGGCCGGCAACGCCGGCCCGGCCCAGTGCAGCGTGGGGACGCCGGGCGCCGCTGCGAACGCGCTGACGGTTGGCGCGATGTCCGACATGGGCGTCCTCGGCTTCAAGCAGGCCTATTTCTCGAGCCGCGGCAAGACCTCCGACGGTCGGATCAAGCCGGACATCTCCGCGCCGGGTGTCTCGATCACGTCGGTCGACAACGGGACCACCAATGGCTACATCGTCTTCTCGGGCACCAGCATGGCCACGCCGTTTGTTGCCGGCGTCGCCGCGCTGATGCGGGAGGCGAATCCTTTGCTGTCCGCGGCGCGGATCAAGAGCACGATCATGTCGACCGCGGTTGACTGGGGCCGCGGGCCGAACAACACGGCCGGCACGACCGGAGCGGATCCCGAGTACGGGGCGGGTCGCCTGGATGCCTACGCGGCGATCGAGGCGGCGAAGGGCTCCGACATCGGAACGGGTCCGGCGATGCCGGCCCACGAGCGCAAGGACGGCACCCTGTCCGGCACGGGCGTCCAGGTCGACTACCAGCTCAACGTCACCTCCACGCAGTTCCCGATCGCGGCGACGCTGATCATGCCGGCGATCACCGGCGCCACGGCGAGCAGCCCGGACTTCGACCTCTACCTGTTCAACCCGGGCATGACCCAGGTCGCCGCGGCCTTGACGACCCGCCGTCAGGACGAGCTGGGCTACGCGCCACCCGCCACGGGGACCTACACCCTCCGGGTGAAGTCGTACAGTGGCTCGGGCGATTTCTTCGTCGATATCTCGGCGGGGACGGCTCCGCCGCCAGCGGGAATAAGCGCGCCGACGATCAGCTCCGTCTCGCCGACTGCCGGTGCCACGGGCGTGACCCGGGCCACGAACGTGAGCGCCACCTTCAGCGAGCCGATGGACCAGGCGTCGGCGCAGGACGCCTTCTCGATCTTGCCGTCGGTGGCGGGCGCGTTCTCCTGGAGCGGGAACACGATGACGTTCAACCCATCGGCGGACCTGGCCGCCACGACGACCTACACCGCGACCGTCTCGACGGCCGCCAAGGACGCCGCCGGGAACGCGCTAGCGCCGGTGGTGACCTGGTCGTTCACGACCTCGGCCGCCGCGACGGTCACTGCCTTCCCGAGCAGCGTGGTGGTCGTGACCGGCACGTTCAGAGGCGGTGGTGCGTCCCTCCTCGACGCCGACGACATCGCCTACTACGAGGTGAACTCGACCAGCACGGGGAACCGGACCACCGCCTGGTACGGCAGTTTCGGGGCGGTGCCGAACGGGCTGGCCAACCTGACGGTGAGCTACGTCGGCAAGAACTCCCGGACCTGCACCCAGACCGTGGCGATCTGGCGTTGGACCGACAGCACGTGGGTCCAGCTTGACTCGCGCAGCGTCGGCACGGCGGAGGTCGCGATCCAGAATCTCGCGCCCGGCGGGACGCTCGCGGACTATGTGAGCGGTACCTCCGGCGATGGGGACCTCCGGGTGCGGATCCGGTGCCGGACGACGTCGGGAACGTTCTTCTCGAGCGGCGACCTGATGCCGATCGTGTACAACACGCCGTAGGCGCTGCCACGATTGGCTGAACAGGCCTCCCGAATAACTTCGCCAGTGCCCCACCTTTCGTCACGGATGATCAACTCACCCACCCCAACGCGCTGACTGGCTCCACCTCCGTAGCCGCGCGCCGACACGATCGCGTCATAGGGTCGGGGCGGTGACGCGGGCCGGCCCGCAACCGGCTCATACGCCGATCGCCGCCGCGATCGCGGCCCAGGTCCGGTCCGCCTCGCCCTCGAGCCGCCGGAGGTAGACCGTCGTGACGGCCAGCGAGCTGTGGTCGAGAAAGGCGCTCACCGCCTCGACCGAGTCGCCGGCGTCGCGCCGGAGCTTCGCGGCGGAGTGGCGGAGGACGTGCAAACCCGTGGGGGCGACCGGCACGTTCAGTCTCAACGCCGCGATGAGCTCGTCGACCCTCTCGGTGACGACCATCTCGACGACCCCGAGAGGCACCTATCCCCTGACGATCACCGGCACTAGCGGCAGCCTCACTCGCACGACGAACGTGACACTCATCGTTCGTCGGTAGAGGGTTTCCCCAGAGGGGTTTCCCGAAGTGGAAACGGGGGTGCTCGCATCCCATAGCTGAAACGTCATGTCGGTGGTTCCGGCAGAGCTCCGGACGGCGAGCCGACCACCCACTTGGAGGACGGCCAGATCGAGTTCAACTGCCCGCCGACGCCGGACGATCCAGGAGACCCTCCGCGACGTGCAGCGCTGCACGAAAAGCAGGGCATCACGAGCAGCACGTCCCTGCTGGAATGGTCGCGCTCGCTGGCCGAGTTCGTCGCCCACATGACCCGGCTCAACCGCGGTCGGGCGTTCCATGCGACCTCGGAGCATCTCGGTGAGTACGTCCTGGTCGATTTCGTCGGCCGTCGGACGAAGCACGTGTCGTAGGGCCGGCCGACGCGAGGGACGCGAGGGACGCGCCGGGCCGGGGCTGACCGCGGTCCGCGCCGCAGGGTCACCCGTCGCCTGGCAGACGACGAAAGCTGCCGGGGCGGACAGGCGAGGGCCTCGCGAAGCCCTCGCCGCGGTCGTGCCGCACGATCCGTCGCGTGCCAGACGACGGATGCCGGCCGGGCGGCCCCGCGAGGGCCTCGCGAAGCCCTCGCCGCGGTCGTGACGCACGATCCGTCGCGTGCCAGACGACGGATGCCGGCCGTCGCGTGGTAGACGTCGCGTGCCAGACGACGGATGCCGGCCGGGGCGGGCTAACGGCCCCGCGATCCGGCTCCGAAGACCTTCGGAACGAACATGCGGGGTGCGCCGTGCCCAGTCGAACGACGCACGTGTCGCAGGGTTATCGTCCGTCCGGTCGGTGTCGAGCTCGCTGACGAAGAGGGAGGCCGCCGTGGATCTGAGTGAGCTGGTCCCATTCCTGCTGTTCCTGCACGTGATGGGTTCGATCCTGGCCTTCGGGCCCACGTTCGCGTATTCGATCATGGGTGCGATGGCCGGCCGTGAGCCGCAGTACGCGAACTTGAGCGCCCGCCAGATCGCCGCGATCGGCAACAAGCTGGTCTACCCGCTGGCGATCATCCAGGGCATCACCGGAGTCCTGCTGATCCTGGCGGCCAAGATCGACGTCAAGGCGGCTCTCTGGCTGACCATCGGGATCGTCCTGTATGCCATCGCGCTGGCCTACGCGCTCACGGTCCAAAGAAACGCGCTCCACCATCTGATCGAGCTGACATCCGCCCCGCCGCCGCCCGGCAGTCCCCCCGCCCACCTCCCGGGGTCGCCAAGACAGTCACCAAGATCCAACGTGGCGGCGTGCTCCTCGGCGTCCTCATCGTCGCCATCGTCTTCCTGATGGTCGTGAAGCCGGGCGTCTGAGCTGTCAGGGGCCGGCGGCGACGAAGACGACGGGCTGACACCCGCACATCGCCGTACCATGGACGGCGCGAACGACCCGTCGATCCAGGAGACGCCCGAATCATGCCCCACGTCGCGACCTCACCCGCCGATCTCCTCGCCACTCTGGCCCCGAGTGCCCAGATCGTCGATGACGGCCTCATCATCAGCGACGAGGCGGCCTTTCGCAGAACCGGCATCCGCGATCTTGCGTGGACGGCGGCCTTCTCCACGGACGAGGCAACGACGACGGCCGCCCAGTGGCTGGTCTGGGAGGCGAGCCAGATCCTCGGCGCCAGGTCGGCCAGCATCCAGGCGCTGTACGAGGCCCGCGCCCGGGGCGAGGTCTCGAGGTTTACCGTGCCGGCCATCAACCTGCGGGCGCAGACGTTCGACATGGCCCGGACGGTCTACGAGACGGCCGCCGCGGCGGATGTCAGCGCGGTCATCCTGGAGCTCGCCCGGAGCGAGCAGACCTACACATTCCAGCGGCCGATCGACTACGCCACGTCCGTCCTGGCGGGTGCCATCGCGGCCGGTTGGCGCGGTCCGGTCTTCATCCAGGGCGACCACTACCAGTTCAACGCCAAGAAGTACGTCGCCGACCCCGAGGCGATGACCGAGGAGATCCGGCGTGCCTGCCGCCTCGCGATCGATGCCGGCTACGGCAACATCGACATCGACTCGTCGACGCTGGTCGACCTGTCCATGCCGACCGTCGACGAGGAGCAGCACGAGAACTACCGGCGGGCGGCGGAGCTGACCGCCCTCATCCGGACGCTCGAGACGGACGGCGTGACGATCAGCGTCGGTGGCGAGATCGGCGAGGTCGGGACCCAGAACTCGACCGTCGCCGAATTGCGGGCCTACCTCGACGGCTACCGCCTGGCACTCGAATCGCGCGCGCCGGGCGCCAGGGGCATCTCCAAGGTCAGCGTCCAGACGGGCACCTCGCACGGCGGCGTGCCGCTGCCGGACGGTGGCGTCGCGGCGGTCAAGCTCGATTTCGAGGTCCTCCGCGAGCTGGGCAAGGTAGCCCGGGAGTACGGCCTGGCCGGAGCCGTCCAGCACGGAGCCTCGACCCTGCCGGACGAGCTCTTCCATCGCTTTCCGGCGGTCGAGACGGCCGAGATCCACCTGGCGACCGGCTTCCAGAACGCGCTCTACGAGCACCCAGCCTTCCCGGTGGCGCTCCATCGCGAGATCGAGGCCTGGTGCTTTGGTAACGCGACCGACGAACGGAAGGCCGGCCAGACCGACCAGCAGTTCGTCTACACCACCCGCAAGAAGGCGATCGGCCCGTTCAAGCGCCAGCTGTGGGATCTGGAGACGAAGGACGAGATCCTCGCTGCCCAGCGCCGCAAGATCGCGTTCCTGTTCACGGAGCTTGGGGTGAACGACAGCCGGGCGATGGTCGACCGGCATGTCGAGCCGGTCGAGGTCCACCGGCCGATCCCGGATGCGCTCCGCGGGGCCGTCGCCAGCGGCTGACATACGTGGCCGGCTGGCGCGGGCGATTGGCCTGGCCGCCGGCCGATCAGAAGGAGGGATTCGTCATGTCATCCACCGCCTCGATTCCGTCCGACGAGGAGCGCCGCGACGCGCTCGTGGAGAGGATCGGCGCGGCCGCGCTCGCCACCCTCGATCTCCAGGTCATCTATCTCGGCGACCGGTTGGGTCTCTACCGGGCGCTTGCCGAAGGTGTATCCGCCACCGCCCCGCAGCTCGCCGAGCGGGCCGGGATCGCGCCTCGATACGCCCGGGAATGGCTGGAGCACCAAGCCGTCGGCGGCTTCCTGGACGTCGACGACGTGAACGCGGCTGCCGACGATCGCCGCTACACCATGCCGGACGGCCACGCGGAGGTCTTCCTTGATGAGGAGAGCCCGGCGTACGTCGTCGGGCTCTCCCGGTTCGTGGTTGGATCGGCCCAGGCGATGCCACATCTGCTCGCGGCCTACCGAACGGGGGCGGGGGTCGACTGGTCGGTGTTCGGGGCGGACGTCATCGAGTCGCAGGAGGCCGCCAACCGGCCACAGTTCGCCCATTTCGTGGCTGACTGGATCGCGGCCCTCCCGGATGTGGCGGCCCGGCTGCGAGCCGGCACTGGGCGGGTCGCTGACATCGCGTGTGGCACGGGTTGGTCGTCGATCTCGATCGCACGCCAGTTCCCGGGAGTCGCCGTCGACGGCATCGATGTCGACGAGGGCTCGATCGAGCGAGCCCGGGGGCACGCGGCGGCAGCGGGGATCGGCGACCGAGTCTCGTTCCTCCACGCGGACGCGGCGGCGAGCGAGGGTGCCGGCCGGTACGACCTCGTGACCATCTTCGAGGCCGTCCACGACATGGCTCGCCCGACCGAGGTCCTGGCGGCCGCCCGCCGGCTGCTGGCACCAGGTGGTGCTGTCCTGATTGCCGATGAGCGGGTCGGGGACGTGTTCACCGCCCCAGGCGACGACCTGGAGCGGCTGTTCTACGGCTTCAGCGTCATCTGCTGCCTGCCGTGTGGGCTGGCTGACCCGCCGTCCGTGGGCACCGGGACGGTGATGCGCCCGGCCGTACTCGAGGGCTACGCCCGCGAGGCGGGCTTCAAGGGGTTCACGATCCTCCCGATCGAGCACGACGCGTTCCGCTTCTACCGCCTCGATCCGTAGGTGTTCAGGGGTATCGACGGGCCATGACCAACGATCAGCCACTGCGCGGCGAGCTCTACGACGAGCTGGTCCGGGCGATGCAGAAGGTGCCCGAGCTGGCCGGACGCGAGCTGACCCTCACTGCCCTGTCCGGGGGCATCACCAACCGGAACTTCCGGGTGGATGCCGCCGGCGCGACGGAGCGCTGGGTCATTCGGCTGGCCGGCAACGACACCCACCTGCTGGGGATCAGCCGCGAGGTGGAGCATGCGGCGACCGTCGCGGCGGCCGGCGTCGGCGTCGGGCCGGAGGTGACCGCGTTCATCCGGCCGGAGGGGTACCTCGTCACGCGCTTCATCGTCGGGTCGCCGGTGACAGACGAGGCCGTCCACCGGCCGGAGACGCTTCGACGCGTGGCGCAGTCGCTCCGGCGGATCCACGATGGGCCGGCGATCCCGGGGTTGTTCGTGCCACTTCGAATCTGCGAGGCGTACCGGGCGCTGGCCATCGCGCGCGGCGTGCCGATCCCGTCTGCGTACGAGCAGGCCGCCGCCATCGGCCGGCGGATCGAGCTCGCCTTTCTGGCCAACCCGGTGGAGCTTCGGCCCTGCCACAACGACCTGCTCAACGCGAACTTCATCGATGACGGGCAGCGGATCCGGATCATCGACTGGGAGTACGCGGGGATGGGCGACCTGTTCTTCGATCTCGGCAACTTCAGCATCAACCACGAGCTGACGCCCGACGAGGACGAGATCCTGATGGCCGCCTACGACGGAGAGGTCCGGCCGGCCCGCCTCGCCCGCCTGACCCTGATGCGGATCGTGTCCGACTTCCGCGAGGCGATGTGGGGCGTCCTCCAGCAGGGCGTCAGCACGCTCGACATCGACTTCGTCGGCTACGCCTCGAATCGGTTCGAGCGGCTGCTCGCGAACGCCGCCGAGCCCCGCTTCGACGCGGCTCTGCGGGAGGTCAGCAGCGGCTGAGTTCGGCAGGTCGGCCGCGCGGTACCCTCCGGCATATGAACCAGATTCTTGCGTCCTGGCTTGCGAGGCGCATAACGAGCCCAACCGTCATCGGTCGCCGGCTCGGTTGAGCGTGATCGTTCATCCGCATGGTCGATTCGATGGTCGATCTGAGGCTCGAACCCTCGATCGTAAGAGCCTGGTTCATATGGGCGATCGCAACGTCGTCGCGGGCCGGAAGGTTGGTGGCCCCCGCCCTGCCCCGCCGCCGTCCCGCGCCGTTCCGATCCTCTCGTCGTACGTTGCGGACCCGGGCCTCGGGACCCTCGGGCAGCGGCTACCCTGGCGGCTGCATTCGGAGCGAGAGGAGTGTCCAGAGGTCGATGGTCGAGCGCTGACGCTCAGACCCGGCCGAGGCGCGCGCGTGGCCGGTCAGCGGATCTCGTCGACGTCGGTCCACCACTGTCGTCGGTCGCCCACCCGGTCGCGCATCCGCCAGGTCATCGGCTTTGGCTCGGCGTCGATCCGGGCCTTCAGGTTCGTCGCGGCGCCGACCGCCCGCGCTCGTTGGTCGTCGTCGAGCTGCGGATAGGCCGCCGCCAGCGTGACGACCTTCTCCAGGTTCTGCGTAAGGGTCCGCCACAGGCCCCATTCGGTGGCGCTGAGTGCCGCGATCCGGTCCACATCGATGACACCGGCGTCGCCGGAGCCCAAAGGATGGTCGAGCAACAGGAGGATCGTGTCGACGATGTCCTTCTCGTTGATCTTGACGATCTGGAGCTTGGACAGCAGCAGCTCCGCTAGCGGGATGGTCGGCCGGTCCGCCTCCAGGCGGCCACCCAGCGGGATAACGTGGCAGAACTCGAGGCGGTCGTAGAAGACGTCCAGGTGGATCCTCCGCGCCGCGTCGTGGAAGATGGAGCGAGCCCCCTCCGACGCGATGTAGACCTCGCGGTCGTCGCGATAGCCGAGGTCAGTCAGGATCCCTGACAGGGCCTTGGCCCCGCGCCGGTAGGCGACAAGGTCGATGTCGGCATACGTCCGCTCGAAGCTGGGCAGCAGGGCCGCCGCATCCGGGCAGTGGAGCGCGACGCCGATCGACCCGAGGACCCGGACCGCGACGCCCGCGCCGTCCGCCGCGTTGACGATCCGGCTGACCTCCGCCTCGAGGATCGCTCGGTCGATCACGACGGGGGTCTGGTCCCGGGGGCTGCTCACCGCTCGATCGTAGCCGACCGGATCGTCCTGTGCGCCCCGGCCGCACGAGCGCTGGCGTCGTGGCATATCGTTCCCACCATGGAAGCGGATCAGGCCCGCGTCGTGGTCATCGGCGGCGGGATCACCGGCTGCAGCGTCGCGTATCACCTGGCGCTGGCGGGCTGGACGGACGTCCTGCTGGTCGAGAAGGCGCAGTTGACGGCCGGCTCCACCTGCCAGGCTGCCGGCCTCGTGACCGCATTCAGCCCCTCCTCGACGATGATGGCCTTCCGCCGCTACAGCATCTCGCTGTACCAGCGGTTGGGGGCGTTCCAGACCGTCGGCAGTCTCCGGCTGGCCTCAAGCCGGGAGCAGCTCCTGGAGCTCGAACGAACCGCCAGCCGGGCGCGCGGGATCGGGCTCGAGGTCGGCGTGATCGGTGCCGACGAGGCACGCCGGCTCATGCCGGCCATCTCGTCCGAGTCGCTTTACGGTGCGGTCCATCTCGTCTCCGACGGTCATCTCGACCCGCACGGCGCGACCCACGCGCTGGCCGATGCAGCCCGGGCGCTCGGCGTGCGGATCCGCACCGGCGTGCGGGTGACCGGCTTCACGCTCTCGCCGCGGCGAGAAGTCACCCATGTCCAGACCGACGCCGGCTCGATCGCCACCGAGCTTGTGGTCAACGCCGCGGGGATCTGGGCGCCGCAGGTGGCGGCGATGGTCGGGGCATTCATCCCGTCGACGCCGGTCGATCACCAGCACATCGCGCTGAAGGCAGTGCCCGGGTCCGAGTTGCCGCGTGAGATGCCGTGCTTCCGCGACCCCGATAACCTCGTCTACGGCAAGTCCGAGCACGGGGGCATGGTCTTCGGTGGATACGAGACGAACCCGGTCTCGCGCTGGGCCGACGGCGTCCCCTGGGACCATGCCGCCCGGTCGTTGCCGGCCGACTACGAGCGGTTCGCCCCGTTGATGACCGGCGCCATCCGGCGCTTCCCGTTCCTGGCTGACGCGGAGGCCATCCGCCTGGTCTGCCACCCGGACGCCATGACTCCCGACGCGAATCCGCTGCTGGGGCCGGTCCCGGGCGTCCGCGGGTTCTGGGTTGCCGCGGGTCTGTCACTTAACGGCTTCGGGGCCGGTGGGGGGATCGGCCGGGCGCTGGCCGGCTGGATCACAGCCGGCGACCCGGGTGTGGATATCGGGCCGTATCGCGCCTGGCGGTTCGGCGACGTCTACCGAGACCCGGGCTTCGCGGCCGGGCTGGCGCGCGAGGCCTACGGGGACTACTACCGGCTGCGCTTCCCGTACGATGCCGATCTGGCGGGCCGTCCGCGCCGCCTCTCGGCGCTGCACGGCCGGCTCCAGGAGGCCGGCGCGGTCTTCGGGACCAAGGCCGGCTGGGAGCGGGCCGACGTTCTCCAGCCCGGTCGACCGTGGCAGCGTGCCGGGCGCGAACAGGCGGCCTACGGCTGGACCCAGCCACCCTGGTTCGAATCGGTGGCGACCGAGGCTCGCGCGGTTCGGGAGCGTGCCGGGATCATCGACCTGAGCTCGTTCGGGAAGATCGCCGTTGACGGTCCGGGCGCGCTTGGCCTGCTGCAGCGGGTCAGCGCAAACGACGTCGAGCGGCCGGTCGGGAGCGTGGTTTACACCCAGTGGTGCGACGAGCGTGGCGGGATGGTCGCCGATGTGACGGTGACCCGCCTGGCCGAGGATCGCTTTCGTGTGGTGACAGGCGCCGGATATCTGGCCTCGGAGATGGCCTGGCTGGAGACCCATCGGCACGATGACGATGGCGCGGTCGCGATCCGCGACGTCAGCGGTGAATTCGCGACGATCGGCCTGTGGGGGCCGAGGGCGCGTGGCATCCTGGCGGCGACGACCGACGACGATGTCAGCGACGCCGGGATCCCGCTCCGCCAGGCGCGACAGATCCGGATCGGCGCGGGCCCTGTGCTGGCCGCGCGGATCAGCTATGCCGGTGAGCTGGGCTGGGAGCTCACCTCGGATTCGTCCTGGGCGGTGGCGATCTGGGACCGTCTGCGCGTGGCCGGCGAGGCTGTCGGTCTGGTGCCCTTCGGCTACCGGGCGCTCGACTCGCTCCGGATGGAGAAAGGCTACCGGTACTACGGGACCGATCTGACGATGCTCGAGACGCCCTTCGAGGCGGGTCTCGGATCTTTCGTCCGGCTCGGCAAGGGTCCATTCGTCGGGCGCGAGGCCCTGCTCGCCGCCCGTGCGGCCGAACCGGACGGGCCGGCGCGGCGCCTGCGGACGGTACTGATCGGTGACGAGGGTTATCTGCCGGTCTACGGCGGGGAGGCGGTCCGGGCCGAGGGTGCCGTGATCGGTCGGCTGCGCAGCGTTGCGTACGGGACGACCGTGTCGCGTACCATCGGGTATGTGTATCGTTCTGCACAACTTCAGGAGGGAGTCCGACTCACGGTGGACGTGTTCGACGAGCACATCCCGGCGGTCCTCGCCCCGGACGTCCTGGTGGACCCGGGCGGCGACCGGATGCGCGGCTGAGGCGCGGGCGCGATGCGGCTCTTCCGTCGACCACGGACGTCCAAGGGCACGAGGATCTTCTTCGCCACGGACGTCCACGGCTCGGAGCGGACGTGGCGGAAGTTCCTCAACGCCGGGGCCTTCTACGGCGCGGACGTCCTGGTCATGGGCGGCGACGTCATGGGCAAGCTGACGATACCGATCATTCGGGAAGCCGGCGGCGGCCATCGGGTCACCATCCACGGGCGTGTCGAGCACCTCCAAACCGCCGCCGAGGTGCAGGCCGCCAGGCAGTTGATTGGGTTCCTCGGCTTCTATCACACGGTCATGGACGAGGACGAATACCGGGCGACCCAGGCGGACCCGGCGGCCGTCGAGCGACTCTTTGTGGACCTCGCCACGGAACGGCTCGTGAGCTGGATGGATCTGGCCGAATCGAGGCTGGCTGGAACCGGAGTCCGGTGTTACGCGACGGGCGGCAACGACGATCTGCCCGAGGTCATGGCGGCCATGGATCGGGCCGACACCTGTGCCTTCATCGCCTGCGAGGATCGGGTGGTGCCGCTCGACGACCAGCACGTGATGGTCAGCATGCCCTATGTCAACCCCACGCCCTGGCACACCCCGCGTGAGGCGCCCGAGCCCGAGCTGGCCGAGCGGATCGATGCGGTGGCCGGTTCGTTACCGGACTACGGCAAGACCATCTTCAACTTCCATGCGCCGCCACAGAACTCGACCCTCGATACGTGTGCACAGTTGGACTGGACGACCGATCCGCCGTCGCAGATCGTCTCGTCCGGGCAACCTGTCATGTACGGCGCGGGCAGCGCGTCGGTCAGAGCGGCCATCGAGCGCTACCAGCCGATGCTGGGTCTCCACGGCCACATCCACGAGTCCCAGGCGACCGCGAAGCTGGGCCGGACCCTGTGTGTCAATCCGGGCAGTGAGTACGGTGAGGGGATCCTGCGCGGGTGCCTGCTCACGATCGCCGACGGGCGGGTGACGAGCTACCAGATGACCGCCGGCTAGCCCGTCCGGGCGACGCGGCGAGTCGGGGTCGAGGGAGGTGACGGTCGGAGGAGAGGGACGGTCCCGGCGCTATCGGATACCCGTACAGAGGTGACTTGAATGGCGACAGCAGCAGCCACGATGCCCGAGGTCTTCGTACGCAGATCCTCGGGTCTCGTACGCGTCATGTCCTCGCGTTCGGCGTTCGTCTACAACATCCTGACCATGGGCCTGATCTTCCCGTGGACCTATCTCTGGGCACCGGGAGCCCTGCCCGGGGGCCAGTTGGTCTGGGGGATCCTGCTGGCCATGGTCCTCCAGATCCCGATCGCCCTGGCGTATGTCTGGCTCTCGACCGCCTTGCCCAGGTCGGGTGGCGACTACGTCTTCCAGAGCCGGGTCCTGGGTGGCGGCATCGCCTTCACCCTGGTGATGTCCGGATTCGTGATCTGGATCCTTCAGTGGGTGGCCCTCTCGGGCTGGCTCCTGTCGTACCTTGGCTTCGCCGCCCTCTTCCTCGGCCTGGGCGCCACGCTCGGAAACCAGATGTTCCTCGACTGGGCGGTCTGGTTCGCGGGGGACGGGATCGTCCCGGTCAGCATCGCCAACGCGTTCCTGGCGATGGTCATCCTGACCAGCGGCTTCAAGAACTACGTCCGGCTCCAGCGCGTGATGTGGATCGCCATCCTCATCGCCTTCGGGACGATGCTCGTGGTCCTGGCGATGGCGACGACCGCCAGCATCGCCGGATCGCTCAATGCGTTCTCGTTGTCGATCGGCGGTTCGTCGACGTTCTACGAGGACGCGATCGCGGCGACCGTCGCAGCTGGCGTCGATACCAACCCGCCGATCAGCCTGCTCGCGACCCTGCTCATCGCCCCGATCGCATGGACGTCGCTCCAATGGGCGACCTACTCGACGCAGCAGAACGGTGAGATCAAGGACGCCCGGTCATTCCAGAGCCAGGCGTTCATCATCGTCGGCTCGCTGATCGTAACGGGCGTGCTCCTGGCGCTCCTCGCGTTCGTCCTGGAGCGGGCGATCGGCACGGAGTTCCTGTATGTGGCCGGGGCCGGCTACTGGTCGGGCGTCGCGGAGTCGACGTTCAACGGCGTCTACCTCTGGCCCAACATCATCGCCATCGCCGTCTCGGCGAGCCCGATCGTGGTCCTGCTGATCAGCTTCGGCTTCATCATGAACGGTCACCAGATCGTCCATAACTGCTACATCGGGATGACCCGGGTGATGGTCGCCATGTCGCTCGACCGCCTCCTGCCGGAGTGGGTCAGCCGCGTGAACGATCGCTTCCATACCCCGGTCAACGCGCACCTGGTCTATTTCCTGGCCAGCATCCCGGTGATCCTGCTGTACAACAACTTCGTGTTCGGCGAAGGCGACAGCGCCACCAGCTGGGCGTCGCTGACGCTCGGCGTCACGTTCGCCTGCGGCTACGTCTTCGTCGCCACGGCCCTGGCCGGGGCGCTGCTCCCGTTCCGCGCCAAGGCCCTGTACGACGCGTCGCCCGGATCCAGCTACACGATCGGTGGGTTCCCGGTCGTCACCGTGGTCGGGCTGCTCGGGTTTGTGACGGGATCGGTCTTCCTGTTCCTGTTTGCGACCAATGCTGAACTCGGGCTGACCAGCGACCTCGCGTACACGGTCGTGGGTGGGGTCCTCGTCTTTTCCGCCATCTGGTATGTCGCGACCAAGATGGCGCGGCGCTCGGCGGGCATCAACGTGGACTTCGCGTTCAAGGAGATCCCGCCCGAGTGAGCCTTCGGCTCCACGCGGTCACATCGGCCCGGGCGACCTCGTCGTCCGGGCCGGTCTATGCCTGGACCGCCTCCAGCCAGCCTTCGAAGTCCGGGCCATCGAGCTTCGCCGCTGCACGTGCCCAGCGCTCTTCCGCCCATCCGCTGAAGTCGTAGTCGATCGTCGAGATCCGCGCCTGGATCGCCGCCCAGAGGGTCCAGCCGACGTCCGACATGATCATCTGCACCTGCATCCGGGCGAGCAGGGCGGGGGAGACCTCGCCGAAGTAGGCGGCGCACAGCTCGCGGATCCGGTCATCGTCGAAGCCGAGCTCCTGGCAGGTGTTGCCCAGCTCGAACGTCGGGTCGTTGTTCCCGCTGTACTCGTAGTCGACGATCCACAGGCGCTCGCCGTCATCGAGGTAGTTCTCAGCCAGGAGGTCGTTGTGACAGGGAACCGATGGAAGCGGATGCGCGCCGAGCGCCGCTTCGATTCGCGGGATGCGCTCCTGATGGGCGCGATAGCCGGCCGGGATCGCGATGTCGCGCTCCTCGACGAGCGCGAGGTAACGCTCGGTGAGGCGGAACATGTCGAAGTCGTCACGGAAGCGAGGACCGGCGTGGAGTCGCCGCAACGTCTCGGCGATTCGGGTTGGCATCTCGTGCTCGCAGAAAGCCTCGTTGGACATCGTCCGTGCGGGCAGCCACGCGAGGACGAAGACGTCCCACTCGGGCAAGGCGTAGAGCACCTGAGGCGCGACGCCAGCGGCAGCCGCCGCCCGTGTGTTGTGGAGCTCGTTGGCCCGATCCACCGCGAGCAGCTCGGTGCCCGCGCCCGGGATGCGCACGAAGACCGGTCGACCGTCCACCTCGACTCGGTAGTTGGTGTTGGTCAGGCCCGCGGGGATCACCTCGGCCGTCACTGCACGCCCGGCCCAGTCCGGGATCGCGTCGATGACCTGCCGAATGGTGGGGTTGCCGTTGCGCATCCGTCCTCCTCCGTCGGAGGGTAACGCAGCACGGGAAGGCTTCGTCGCGGCGTACGGGTGAGGACTCCGGCGCCGCCGCCCGGCGGCTACGCTGTGGCCTGACGATCAGGTGTCACCCCAGGAGGAGTGTCAACAACGATGGCCGATCACGCCCAAGCGGTCATCATCGGCGGCGGCGTCGGCGGGACGTCCATTGCCTATCACCTCGCCGAACTCGGCTGGACGGACATCGTTCTGGTCGATCGGGCCGAGCTGACCTCCGGATCGACGTTTCATTCTGCTGGTCTCGTGGGTCAGCTCCGGAGCTCGGTCACCCTGACCAAGATGATGATGTACGGGGCCGACCTCTACCGTCGCCTGGCTGCGGAAACCGGCACGGACCCGTCGTGGCACGAGGTCGGCTCACTGCGACTCGCCTCCAGCCCTGAGCGGTACGAGGAGCTCCGTCGCCAGGCCGGCTGGGCCAAGACGTTCGGCCTCCCGCTCGAGTTGATCGGGCCCGAGGACGCCCGGGCACTCTTTCCGTTGATGTCGACCGAAGGTGTCCTCGGCGCGGTCTACCTGCCGACCGACGGCTGGCTGGACCCGTCGGGCCTCGCGCTCGCGCTCGCCGCCGGCGCTCGTCAGCGCGGAGCGCGGATCCAGACGCACACGCGTGTCGTCGGCATCGGCACGGCGCGTGGTCGGGTGACCGGCGTCACCGTAGAGCACAAGGGCGAGCGGCAGGAGATCCGGGCCGACGTCGTCGTCAACGCCGGTGGCATGTTCGCACCCGAGATCGGCCGGATGGTGGGGGTCAACGTGCCGATCATCCCGATGGCCCACGAGTACGTGTTCACCGAGCCGATCGAGGGCGTCCATCCGGGCCTGCCGCAGCTGCGCGATCCCGACAACCTGGTCTACTTCCGCGAGGAGGTCGGCGGGCTGTGCATGGGTGGATACGAGCGCCATCCCGCGCCGTGGTCGCTGGACGGGATCCCACCCGATTTCAACGGCAAGCTGCTCGCCCCCGACTGGCCGCGCTTCGCCGAGATCATGGACGGGGCCGTCCGGCGCGTGCCGGCGATCGGGGACGCGGGGATCAACCGGATGATCAACGGCCCGGAGGCGTTCACGCCGGACAACGAGTTCATCCTGGGTGAGAGCGAGGTGGGCGGGTTCTTCGTGGCGGCCGGGTTCTGTGCCCACGGGATCGCGGGGGCCGGTGGCATCGGGCGCCAGATGGCCAGCTGGATCGTGGACGGCGAGCCGGAGCTCGACCTGTGGAAGATGGATATCCGGCGGTTCGGCCCAGCTTACCGGTCGCAGGCGTACACGTTGGCGCGGACGACCGAGGTCTACGCCACGTACTACGACATCCACTACCCACACGAGGAGCGCCACGCCGGGCGCCCGCTGCGGACCTCGCCGACGTACGAGATCCTCCAGGGTCTGGGCGCCGCATTCGGCGAGAAGTCCGGGTGGGAGCGTCCCAACTGGTTCGAGTCGAACGCGGCGGCCGGCGACGAGGGTCTGCGGCCGCGCGGCTGGGCCGGCCGGCACTGGTCGCCGGCGATCGGCGTGGAGGCGCTCGCCACGCGGCAGGCGGCCGGCCTGTTCGATGAGACGTCGTTCGCAAAGCTCGAGGTGAGTGGGCCTGGCGCGCTGTCGTTCCTGCAGCGCATGTGCGCCAACGACATCGATCGCCCGGTCGGGACCATCACGTACACGCAATTGCTGAACCGTCGTGGCGGCATCGAAGCCGACCTGACGGTCACGCGCGTGGCGCCCACCATGTTCCTCCTCGTGACGGGCACGGCCGTCGGCAACCACGACGCCGCGTGGCTTCGACGCCATCTGCCCGACGACGGTTCCGTCACGTTGCGCGACAACACCTCGGCCCGTATCTGTTTCGGGCTGTGGGGGCCGCGGGCGCGCGACATCCTCGCCGCGGTCACGCGCGACGACATCTCGGACGTGGCGTTCCCGTACCTCGCCGCGCGCGAGATCACCGTCGGATCCGTCCCCCTCCTCGCGCTGCGGGTCACCTACGTCGGTGAGCTCGGCTGGGAGCTCTACGCCCCGACTGAGTACGGCCGGGCGCTCTGGTCGACGCTCTGGGAGGCCGGCCGACCGCACGGGATGGTCGCCGCCGGCTACCGCGCCATCGACGCCCTCCGGCTCGAGAAGGGCTATCGCGTCTGGTCGAGCGACATCACCCCGGATGAGACGCCATACGAGGCGGGTCTCGGGTTTGCGGTCGCCCTCGACAAGGAGCCTGAGTTCATCGGCCGTGACGCACTCGTCATCGCCAGGGCGGCCGGCCCCCACAAGCGCCTGCGATGCCTCGTCCTGGACGATCCGCAGTCCGTCTGTCTCGGCAATGAGCCCGTCCGGGTGGGAGGCCAGATCGTCGGCCGGGTGACCTCCGGGGGCTACGGCTTCGCCGTGGAGCGCTCGATCGCCTACGCCTACCTGCCACCCGACGGAGCGGCGATCGGGACGCACGGCGAGGTCGAGGTGTTCGGCGAGTGGGTCGGCTTCGAGGTCGCGCGTGAGCCGCTGTGGGATCCCAAGGGTGAGAGACTCCGGTCATGACAGCTGGCCCCGCTTTTGGTCCCGAGTGGTCCGCCGGCCTCCGCCGCGGTACCGACGCTGAGTTGCGCGCCTGGCTGGATGTCGCCTTCGCGGCCTGTGATGCGGCCGATGTCGTCGCACGTCGGCATTTCCGGCGCGATCTCGATATCGAGACCAAGCCCGACCGGACATTCGTCACCCAGGCCGACAAAGCCATCGAGCGGATGATCCGCGAGCGCCTGCTCGACGCCTTCCCGGACCACGGGCTCATCGGCGAGGAGTACGGCACGGAGGCCGGTGACGCGTCGGTCCGCTGGTACATCGACCCGATCGACGGCACGCACAACTTCATCCGGGGCGTGCCCCTGTTCGGGACGCTCCTGGCGGTCGAGCGGGACGGCGAGCTCCAGGCGGCCGTGCTGTCCGCCCCCGCCCTCGACGAGCGCTGGTGGGGCTGGCGCGGCGGTGGCGCCTGGGCACGCAACCGCGGTGAGCCGCCGCGACGGATCCACGTCTCGGGCATCACCCGGCTTGAGGACAGCCAGATCCTGTTCGGCTCCGGGCGGGACATCGCCGCCTCTGGCCGGGCCCCGGGGTTCGAGGGGTTGCTGCGCGACGTCTGGCGTGAGCGCGGGTTCGGTGACTTCTGGGGCTACGCCCTGGTCGCCGAGGGGGCAGCGGAGGCGATGATCGAAGTGGGGCTGTCCCCGTGGGACGCCGCTGCCCCGATGCTCCTGGTCGAGGAAGCCGGCGGGCGAGCGACCGATCTCGACGGCATGCGGGCCATCGACAGCGGGACGTTCCTGACGACCAACGGCCACCTGCATGACCTGGTGCGAGGCCGATTGCTCGAGTCATAGCAGGTGGGTTGCGCGCATCCCGGATCTCCCGGCCCGCCTGGCGTCAGGATGTCCTGGTGGTGTGATGCATGTCGGATGCATCGGCCGGCGGGCGCAGGTCCACCGCTCGGCCGTAACGATCACTGCATCCGACGATTCGCCACGTGATGCATCCGACGATTTGCCACGTGATGCATCCGACGAGCATCACCTTCGGAAGCCTGCTCCCGGCGGAGGCGCGGTCGTCAGTCGGCCCGCGGCTCAAGCGGCGTTCGTCGACCCACGGCGGAGGCGATCCTCGAATGCCGCTGGCCGACCGCCAGCCAGCCGATCAGCGACCCTCCGCGTCGTGGTCGACGAAGGGTTCGCCGAGCGACACGTCGAGCCGGGTGAGGAGGGTCGAACGCGTCTCATTGGTCAGCAGATCGCCGAGGAGGTTGGCGGTCGCGGCGTCGATCAGGACCTCGATCGCCTCGCAACGCTGCTCTGGAGGCTCCAGGGCGCCGCTGAAATAGACCGCCCCGAGAGCGGCGACCCGGTATTGACCGAGCGCCCATTCGATGATCGAATGGCGCAGCTCCCGGAGCGTGCCGATCCGGCCCGCACCTACCGCCACGGACTCGGCCTCCGCGCGCGCCCGGCCCAGCGCCGCCGGGTCCTCCGGTGGGATCGGGCCGTGCGGAATGGCCTGCCAACCCCAGCGGTCCAGCCAGTCCAGGATCGCGCCGACCGATTCGGCCGGATCGGATCGATCCGTGGATCCCGTCATCACCCCCTCACCCGGTCATGCCGCTACGCGCCGGCCGCAGCCAGGCTGTCGTCGAGGATGGACAGGGCGAGGTCGACCTCCTCGTCCGTCGTGACGAGGGGCGGGATGATCCGCACCACGTTCACGTACGTGCCGGCAGTCAGCACGATGAGGTGGCGCGCCAGCGCCTCGGCCTGGATCCGTTTGGTCAGTTCCGGGTCCGGGACGCGACCGTCGCCGACGCCGGGCTTGATCAATTCGAGCGCGACCATGAGGCCCAGTCCGCGGGCATCGCCGATCGACCGGTACTTGCCGGCGAGCACCAGGAGGCCGGCGAGCAACTGGGCGCCTCGCTCGCGCGCGTTGGTGACGAGCCCTTCCTCCTCGATGACATCGAGGGTGGCGTTGGCCGCGGCGCACGAGACCACGTTGCCGCCATACGTGCCACCGTGGGTCCCGGGCTTCCATCTGGCCATCAGGTCGGCGCGGGCCAGGATCCCCGACAGCGGCAGGCCGGACGCGATGCCCTTGGCCATGACCAGGATGTCCGGCTCCACGTCCCAGTGCTGGACCGCGAACAGCTCGCCGGTCCGCCCGAATCCGGTCTGGACCTCATCGGCGATGAGCAGGATCCCGTGCTGGCGGGTGATCTCCCGCAACCGCGGCAGGAACCCGGGCGGCGGGACGATGTAGCCGCCCTCGCCAAGGACGGGCTCGATGATGATTGCGGCGACCTGCTCCGGGTAGATGAACTGGTGGAACGTGAGGTCCAGCTGGGCCTCCCAGTCGCAGGTGCAGGCGTCCGGCGAATGGGCGCCTCCGAACGCTCGGTAGCAGTACGGGTAGGCCGTGTGATAGATGGACCCGGGAAGGGGCTCGAACGCCGCACGGTAGACGTCCTTGGCGGTCGTGAGGGCCATGGTCTGGGCGGTACGGCCGTGGTAGCCGTACCGGAAGGCCAGCACCGCCGGTCGGCCGGTCGCGACCCGGGCGAGCTTGACGGCGGCCTCGACCGCCTCCGCGCCCGAATTGGACAGGAACGCCTGCCACGGTCCACCGGGCAACAGGCTCTGGAGCCGCTCATACAGGCGTAGGCCCGGCTCGTGGAACATGATGTTCTGCTGGCCATGGAGCAGCTTGGCGGCCTGGGCCGCCACGGCGGCAACCACTCGCGGATGCGCATGGCCCGTATTCGTCACGCCGATCCCGGACGAGTAGTCCAGGTAGCGCTCACCGTCGCGGGTGATCAGCCACGACCCCTCGCCGCGATCCACGTCCAGGTTGGTGATGCGCCCCCAGACCGACGGTACGACAGCATGGTCGGGCAGGGGAGTGGTCGCGGCCTGGGGGTCGGTACGGAGCACGGTCGGATCCTCCTGGATCAGCGGATGCGGGCCGCGCGGCCCGAACGATACGAACTGAGCGCGACCAGGCCCACGGCGCCAAGGAAGATCATCGACCCGATGACGTTGATCTGGACCGGCAGGGCGTTGCGCTGGATCGAGTAGATCCAGATCGGGAAGGTGTTCGTCGTCCCGGACACGAAGTTGGTGATCACGAAGTCGTCGATCGACAGGCTGAAGGCGAGCACGGCAGCGGCCAGCACCCCGGGCAGGATGAGCGGAAAGGTGACCTTCCAGAACGTGGTCACCTCGTTGGCCCCAAGGTCCATCGCCGCCTCCTCCAGGCGTCGGTCGAAGCCGATCAGGCGGGCCTTGACGGTGACGACGACAAAGCTGATGTTGAACAGGATGTGGGCGATGAGGATCGTCGTGAAGCCGGTCGGGTAGAGGGTCGGGACGGTCCCCTGGAGCGGCGGCAGGGCGGTCGCCACGAACAGGGTGAGCATGCTGGCCCCCAGCACGATCTCCGGCGTTGCCATCGGCAGGAAGATGACCGCGTTCAGAGCGCCCCGGCCGCGGAACCGATAGCGGGTCAGCGCCAGGCCGATCATCGTGCCCATGATCGTCGCGAAGATCGTCGACAGGACCGCGACGATGAGGCTCGTCTGGACCGCCTCGCCGAGGCCAGGCCAGGCAAACGGGTGGAGCCAGCCCTGGAGCGAGAACGTGTTCCAGGTGTAGTTGAACTTGCCCACCGGTTCGTTGAACGAGAAGACGATCATCACCGCGATCGGGATCATCAGGTAGATGATCGCGAGGACCGTGACGGCCGGCAGGATCCGGGGTCCGATCCGCTGCATGAGCGACCTGCGCGGCGGTGCCCCGGCGGTGGCGGTCGAACGGGCCATGGTCGTCGCCATCAGCCGGTCAACTGCTCTGTGCCGAGGAGGCGGGCGTAGACGGCTACGGCGACCAGGATGCCGGCCAGCAGGATGAACGAGAGGGCCGACCCCACCGGATAGTCGTTCTGGACGAGCAGCCGGTTTTGGATGACGTTGCCGATCATCCGGGTACTCGGGTTCCCCAGCAGCTCCGCGTTGATGTAGTCGCCCATCGCCGGGATGAACGTGAGCAGCGAACCGGCGAAGACGCCCGGCAGAGCGAGCGGGAACGTGATCCGCCGGAAGGTGGCCGCCCGCCCGGCGTACAGGTCCTCAGCCGCCTCGATGAGCCGCGGGTCGATCTTCTCGAGGGCGACGTAGAGCGGCAGGATCATGAACGGCAGGAAGTTGTAGGTGATGCCTGCGACCTGGGCGACGGGCGTGCCCAGGACGCTGAACGATCCGGGCAGGATGCCGAGGGTGTGCTTGGCGAAGCCCAGGATCGGCCCTTCGTCACCCAGCAGGATCTTCCAGCTGATCGTCCGGATGAGGAAGCTGGTGAAGAACGGGGCGATGACCAGGAACAGGATGAAGTTCTTGTAGCGGCCACCACGGAAGGCGATCGTGTACGCCACCGGGAAGCCGATGAGCAGGGTCAGGACCGTCGCGATCCCGCCGTACAGGATGGAGTTGAGGAACTGCTTGTTGAAGCGGCCGAGCGCCTCGATGTAGTTGTTGGCGCTGAGGTCGATCGTGTAGCCGGTCTCCAGCGACCCGGTCGAGATCGAATACGTGAACATCTGGATGGCCGGCAAGACATAGAAGATGACCAGCCAGAGGAGCCCGGGGGCCAGAAGCAGATACGGGATGGCGGGCGCAAGCCGGCCCCGGAGGCCGGGGCCGGGCTTGGCTACGGGCCGCGCCGCCATGGTCGAAGGTTCGCCCGGTTCAGGTGCCGGACAGGGTCGCGAACAGCTCGTTCATGGAGCTCTCGAGTTGATCGGACAGGAACTGGAAGCTGTGCTGCTTGGCGACGATCTCCGGGGTCGGGAAGAGGAGCGGGTTGGCGGCCGCCTCGGGATCGAGCTTCGTGATCTCCGCATCGGCGCCCTTGACCGGCGAGACGTAATAGACGTAGTTCGCGATCTGGGCCGCGACCGTCGGGTCGTAGACGTAGTCCATCATCAACTCGGCGGTGTACTTGTTGACGGCACCTTTCGGGATGAGCATGTTGTCCGTCCAGATCATCGTGCCTTCGTCCGGAAAGACGAACTTATCGTCCTCGCCGCCCGAGGAGGCCAGGTCGCCGGACCACACGAACGCCGCCCAGACCTTCTTCTGGGCGAAGTCCTGGAGGTACTCGTTGCCGGTGAACCGCAGGCCCTTGTCGACGAGCGGCTGGATATCCGCGGCAACGGCCTTGAGATCTGCGTCGGTCACGGTCGCGGGGTTCGGAACGATCCCCAGCTTGAGCAGCGCGAGCCCGAACGTGTCGCGTGCCTCGGTCAGGAAGGTCAACTTGTCGGCCGGGATGGCCCAGAGATCGGCCAGCTTCGTCGGGGCCTTGATGTCGTTCTCGGCGAGGGTCTTCGCGTTGTAGCCGATTCCGGTCATGCCCGACTGCCACGGGTAGTGGAAGTCGTTGTTCGCGTCCCACGTCTGCCCACGCATCGCATCGCGCAGGTTGTTGGCGCAGTTCGGCACGTTGGCCTGGTCGAGTCGCTCTGCCCACTCGCGCGAGATGATCTTGGCGGCCATCCAGTCGGTCAGGACCATGAGGTCCCAGCCGGTCGGCAGGTTGGCGGCGAAGGCCGGCCGGATCGTTGCGAAGAAGGTCGGGTTGTCGCCGATCTTCTCCTCGTAATCCACCTTGACGGAATACTTCTTCTGGAAGTCCTCCAGCGTCTTCGACGAACCGGCCGGCAGGGCGCCTGTCGTGGCGTCGGCCTCGGTCGTCTGGTCGATATAGGCCGGCCAGTTGGCGAACTTGAGCGGGCCGGTGACGACCTTCGGCGTGGGCGCGGCGCTAGGGCCCGCGCTCGGCGCGATACTTGCCTTCGTCCCCGTGCACGCGGCAATGAAGGCGCTGAAGCCCACCAGGGCGCTGCCCTGGACGAACTGGCGACGCGACAGGTCGCGCGTCGGCTGTGGTCGCTGGTCGTTCATGGGTCTCCTCAACTGTCCCCGGGTAGGATGGTTTCAGTCCGCGGGCGGTGCGGACAGGTTCGAGTCGTCGGCCCGCACCACGAAGGTGTGGTCCGGCGACCAGGTCAGCTGCACGGCCTCGCCAGGCGCCCACAGCTCGGACTTGGTGGCACGTTCGACGTTCTGCTCGTAGACCATGATCTGCGCCCCTCCTCGAGCCTCGACCAGGTACTGCGTGCTGACGCCAAGATACGACGCATCGCGAACGATGCCCGACAGGTGGTTGTGACCGGCCGTCAACTCGGCGGTCGCATCGTGCAGGCGGATCTTCTCGGGCCGCACGCCGACGCTCACGGTCGCGTCGTCGCCGACGAGAGCCCGCGGTGCCCGTACCCTCGTGTCGTCGGCCATCCGTACGGTGGCGTAGGTGCCGTCGTGGCCGTCGACGACGCCGGCCAGCAGGTTGCTGACGCCCAGGAAGCCGGCCACGAAGCGGGTCGTGGGTCGTTCGTACAGCACCTCCGGCTCGCCGAGCTGTTCATACCGGCCGTTGTTCATGACGGCGATCCGGTCCGACATCGTCATCGCTTCTTCCTGGTCGTGGGTCACGTAGATGAAGGTGATCCCGACCTCATGCTGGATCCGCTTCAGCTCCACCTGCATCTGCTTGCGCAGCTTGAGATCGAGTGCGCCCAGCGGCTCGTCCAGCAGCAGCACGGCCGGTCGATTGATGAGCGCCCGGGCGAGGGCGACGCGCTGCGCCTGGCCACCGGAGATCTGGTTCGGTTTGCGTGCCTCGAAGCCAGGCAGCTCCACGAGCTTGAGCATCTCGCTCACGCGGCTCTTGACGTCCGAGTCCTTGACGCCCTTGCGGCGGAGCCCGAAGGCGACGTTCTCGAAGATCGTCAGATGCGGGAAGAGGGCATAGTTCTGGAAGACCGTGTTGACGTTGCGCTTGAACGGCGGGAGCCACGTCACATCCTGGCCCTGCAATTCGATGAGCCCGGAGGTCGGCTGCTCGAACCCACCGATCATCCGCAGAGTCGTCGTCTTGCCGCAGCCCGACGGCCCGAGAAGGCTGAAGAACTCTCCGTGCTTGACCTCGAGGTCGATGTGGTCCACGGCGACCGTCTCGCCGAATTTCTTGACCACATCCACGAGCCTGACGTCGACTGTGGGCACGTTCGTTCGCACTCCTGTCATGGGAAACGGCCGCGCTGTCGCTGGGGCCGCCGGGCGAGGATATGGTCGGCCCAGCGGGGTGTCAAGGTACGTGACGCGGCGCCGGCGGCGTCGGAGCCGTGCGAGATTCGTTGGCCATACGCGCGAGAACGGAGGATTCCGTCGCCGGGCTACCGACCGGGCTACCGACCGGGCTGCCGTCCGCGCTTGTGGCCTGGTCGCCGTCCGCGCTTGTGGCCGGGTCGCGGTACGATATCGATGCTTCAGCCGTCAGAATACGATCCGTGCAACTACGCGAAGGGATCCGATCGCCGATGCCCATTCTTACCCACGATGCCGTCATCGATGCCATGCGAACGGTCCAGGAACCCGAACTCTTCAAAGACCTGATCACCCTGGACATGGTCAAGAACGTCGTCATCGAGGGCTCGTCGGTCTCGATGACCATCGATCTCACCACGCCCGCCTGCCCGCTCAAGGACAAGATCGAGGGCGACACCCAGGCGGCACTCGCCGCCATCGGGGTCCTCGGGGTCAAGATCACCTGGGGCGCCACGGTCAGGCGCGCGCAGCCGCGTAAGCCCGATCAGCTGCTCCCGGGCGTCAAGAACATCATCGCGGTCGCATCGGGCAAGGGCGGCGTGGGCAAGAGCACGGTCAGCACCAACCTGGCGGTCGCCCTGGCACAGGCCGGGGCGGCGGTCGGTCTCCTCGATGGCGACATCACGGGCCCGAACATCCCGCTCATGATGGGCATCGAGGGCCAGCCCAAGACGAGCCACAACAACAAGATCACGCCGCTCGAGCGCTACGGCGTAAAGGTCATCTCGATCCAGTTCTTCGTGCCGGAAGGCCAGCCCATCATCTGGCGCGGACCCTTGGTGGGCGGCGCGATCCAGCAGTTCCTGCGGGACGTCGACTGGGGCGACCTGGACTATCTCGTCATCGACCTGCCGCCCGGCACCTCCGACGCCCATCTGACCCTGGTCCAGGCGGTGCCCGTCTCCGGCGCCGTCCTCGTCACGACGCCGCAGGAAGTCTCCCTGGCCGACGTGGCCAAGGCGTTGGCGATGTTCCAGCGCATGAGCGTGCCGATCCTCGGCCTGGTCGAGAACATGACCGCGTTCGCCTGCCCACACTGCGGCGAGCTCACGGAGATCTTCGGCCGTGGCGGTGGTGAGCGGTTCGCGAAAGCCCACGACCTGGAGTACCTGGGCGGGATCCCGCTCGACATGACGGTCCGCCAGGGTGGCGACGTCGGCGTCCCGGCGGTGGCCCAACGCGAGCCCGGGCCCGCCGCACGCGCCATGATCAGCATCGCCGGGGCCGTGGCCGCGCGGATGAGCGTCCGGAACGCGAATGCCGCCGCGCAACCGGTGCTGACCATGTCCTGACCGGGCCCCGCTCGACCACCGGATCCGGCGCTGGCGCTGGACCCGGCCTGCGGGCCCGGCTCGGGCCCGGCCCGGGCCCGGCTCGGGCCCGGCCCGATGTTCCGCCTGGGAACGGATTCGCGATGAACGCCTCGTGGACCGATCCGCAGACTGCATTCCATGACCGGTTGGGTGATGGACCATGAGGGACTTGTACGAAAAGTGTTCCCGGGGAGAACGGCCCCATGGCCCGTCAGCGCGGCCCGGCGCTGGCGCTGGACCCGGCCTGCGGAACATCGGCTCGGGCCCGGCCCGGGCCCGATGTTCCGCCCGG